>DATNMD010000025.1:0-176073 GCA_035602505.1 Candidatus Acidiferrum sp. | reverse complement strand
ATAATTTCAATGAGAGCTTCCCCGAAAACACAGTCGTACAGTTCAATTACCTTCCTACCCTAAGGGCAAGACTGGCCTTAAACCATGCAAACCCACAGCAGGCGCTTGATACTCTGGAGGTTGCTGCTCCGTATGAACTCGGGTTGCCTAGTCTTTGGTTTTATAACTGGCCAAATTTGTATCCGGTCTATGTGCGAGGAGAAGCCTATCTTGCGGCGCACCGGGGTGGCGAAGCGGCAGCAGAGTTTCAGAAGATCCTCGACCATCGCGGCATTGTTCTGAATGAACCTATCGGGGCGCTGGCCCATCTCCAACTGGGACGCGCCTACGCGATGCAGGGCGACACTGCCAAGAGCCGCGCCGCGTATCAAGATTTCCTCACGCTCTGGAAAGACGCCGATCCTGACATTCCCGTCCTGCGCGAAGCCAAGGCCGAATACGCCAGACTCCACTAACCGGACGACGGCACCAGAAAACCTGGATATCGGCAGCCACCCCCTCTATTGAGTTTTCATGTAGAAGAAAATGGTTTTTCGGCCAACTTGTCGTAGCCCTCGCAAAAACGTCTATCCACTTTGAACTTCCAATTACCTTGACACCAATCACTGACCGTTGTTAACTCCCCGCCTGCGAGGAGGTCTCGTCCTATGAAATTGCATTTGCGCGCGGCTCTCGGTGTGGCCGCGGTATCACTTTTTGCCTTTCCCGCTCTCACGCCAGCGCAGGATTCTTCCCACAATCTCACAGCTATGGACGAGTTTCAGCTTCAGCTCGCCACCGATCCGCAAATTTCTCCGGACGGCAAAAAAATCGTCTACGTCCGCCGCTTTGCCGATCCCATGACCGATAAGCGCTACTCCAACCTTTGGGTCATCAATGCGGACGGCACCGACCATCGGCCGCTTTCCAGTGGCAACCATTCCTACACTTCGCCGCGCTGGTCGCCCGACGGTACGCGCATTGCCTTCCTCTCTGACGTCGACGGCAAGCAGCAAATCTACGTGCGCTGGATGGACACCGGCCAAACCGCGCGCATCACCAATCTCGAGCAATCGCCGGACGCCATCGCCTGGTCCCCCGATGGCAGAATGATCTCCTTCTCCTCACTCGCACTCGGCAAAGGTCCGCACCTTGCCGATCTGCCCACGGCACCCTCCGGCGCAAAATGGGCTGACCCGCCAACCGCGTACGATCGCTTGGTCTATCGTTTCAACGGCGCCGGCTACCTCAAGCCCGGCTTCATGCAAGTCTTCGTCGTTTCCGCAGAAGGCGGCGCCCCGCGCCAGGTGACCAACGGAAATTTCCCCAATGGGGGCAACGAATTTGGCCCAACACGCGCCGCGTGGTCTCCGGACGGTAAATTTCTGCTGGTCGCTGCGAATCGCCACGCGGAATCCGACCACGAATATTTCGACACCGAAGTCTACGAATTCAGCGTGGCCGACGGCGCGTTGCGCGCGCTGACCAACCGCAAGGGCCCGGACGGCGCTCCCGACGTTTCTCCCAACGGCAAATGGATCGCCTATACCGGATTCGACGACCGCTATCAAGGCCACCAAACCACCAAGCTCTACGTCATGAACCGCGACGGCAGCGGCTCCCATTCCATCTACGACAAGCTCGACCGCGACATTCAGTCTCCGCAATGGGCGCCCGACAACACCGGAATCTATTTCCTTTATAACGATCAAGGCGACACGAAAATCGGCTTCTCCACACCGGACGGCAACTTCAAAAAAATTGCGGACCACGTTGTTTCAGGCACGAGCGCCTACGGCGGCGGCTCCTACTCCGTTTCGCGCACCGGCGCCATCGCCTTCACCTACGGACGCCCCGACAATCCCGGCGACGTCGCCGTTTCCACCAACGGTGCGATGCGCGTTCTCACTGCCGTCAACCAGGAGTTGCTGCAGCAGAAAGTCCCCGGGCACGTCGAGGAAATTTCGTACGAATCCTCAAAAGACAAGCGCAAGATTCAAGGCTGGATTATTCAGCCGCCCGGCTTCGATCCCTCCAAAAAATATCCGCTCATTCTCGAAATCCACGGCGGACCTTTCGGTGACTACGGCGACCGCTTCGATTTCGAAAAGCAGGTTTGGGCTTCCATGGGTTACGTGGTGCTCTACACCAACCCGCGCGGCAGCACCAGCTACGGCGAAGAATTCGCCAACCTCATCCATCACGCGTATCCCGGCGATGATTTCGACGACCTCAATAGCGGCGTCGACGCTGTCGTCGCCAAAGGTTACATCGACACGAACAATCTCTACGTCACGGGCGGCAGCGGTGGCGGCGTGCTCACTGCCTGGACCATCGAGCACACCAGCCGTTTCCGTGCAGCCGCTGCGCTCTATCCTGTCATCAACTGGTACAGCTTCGTCCTCACCAGCGATATTCCCTTCACCGCAAAATATTGGTTCCCCGGCAACCCCTGGGACAACACCGAGCAGTACATGAAGCGCTCGCTGACCGATCAAGTCGGCAAAATCAAGACGCCCACGCTGATCATGACCGGCGAAGAGGACTACCGCACGCCCATCTCCGAGGCAGAGCAGTTTTATTCCGCGCTGAAACTCCTCAACATTGACACCGTGCTCGTCCGCGTTCCGGAAGAGCCGCACGGCATCGGCCGCCGTCCCAGCCACCACATCGCAAAAATGCTCTACGTAGCCGGCTGGTTCGATCAGCACAAATCCAAGCCCTAGCGTCTCCCGCGTAGGGGCGGAGCGTTGCTGCGCCCCAGCTTGGCTTGATGTCAGATGAAGGATCTCAAGCGCTGCGTCAGCACCGAACTATTTTGCGTGCTTGTGTAAATCTCGGCGGGTCGCCATTTATCTGGCGTTCATCTTCCCGGCTGTATACCTAACGTCGTTCGAACCAAAGAAACGGAAAGAAAGAGAAAACTATGCGCAAACATCTCACCCTGCTCGGCCTCGCCGCACTCTCCGCCGTTATTCTTTTCTGTGCTGCGATATTTTCGTACGCCGCCAAGCCCGGCGCTTCCGGCTATCGCGTCATCAAGACCGTTTCCGTTCCCGGCGATGAAGGCTGGGACTATGTTTACGTCGACAGCGATGCGCGCCGTGTCTACATCTCGCACGGCTCGCACACCGTGGTCATGAACGCTGACACCTACGCCATCGAAGGCGACATTCCCGACACGCAAGGCGTCCACGGTATCGCTGTCGCTTCCGACCTCGGCCGCGGCTTCACCAGTAACGGTCGTGCCAACACCGTCACCATTTTCGACCTGAAAACTCTAAAGACCATCGGCACCGCGAAGACTGACGCCAATCCCGACGCCATCATCTACGACCCTGCCACCAAGCGTGTCTTCACCTTTAACGGCCGCGGCAAAAACTCCACCGCTATCAACGCCGCGGACGGCTCCGTCGTCGGTGCGATTCCCCTCGGCGATAAGCCCGAATTCGCGGTTGCCGATGGCAAACGCGCCATCTTCGTCAACGGCGAAGACACCTCGAATCTCATCGTGCTCGATTCGCAAAATTTAAAGGAGACCCATCGCTGGCCGCTCGCCCCCTGCAAATCGCCCTCCGGCCTCGCGGGCGATCTGAAAACTCGCCGCCTGCTCGCCGTCTGCGACGACAAAGTTTCCTCCGTCGTAGACGCTGACTCCGGCAAAATCGTCGCCAATCCGCCCATCTGCGATGGCCCTGACGCCGCTGCTTTCGATCCCAGTTCGAACTATTTCTTCGCCTCTTGCGGTGACGGCAATCTCACCATCATCCACGAAGATTCGCCCGACAAATACACGGTCGTCGAAAATGTCCCGACCAAGAAGACCGCTCGCACCATGGGCCTGGACCTGAAGACGCACAAGATCTTTTTGCCCAGCGCCGAATTCGAACCGCCAGCTCCCGGCGAGCGCCGCGGCAAAATGAAGCCCGGCTCTTTCGCCATCATCATTGTCGGGAAATAAATCGCGGCAAATAAAATAAAACCGTCCCGGCGGGAGGAGGTCGCCGGGACGGTTTTTTGTGCGCTCTGGCTGGAAACTTTTACTGCGAAATTCGCTTCATTGTTTCTGCTGAAAATCTTGCCGCGAAATTCGCCTTCCTTTTTTCGCGTTGCAACCTGCGCTATTTCACCACGCTCATATTGTGTACGCCGGCGCCGATCGAAAATCCCGTGCCGGCCGCCTGCGGCAACCACCACATCTTGCGCACCCAGCGATTCTCGCTGACCATCATGCGCTTGCCGAGAAAGTCCATCAGCGCCGGGCTCGCCTGCGTCGCCACGTACAGCGCGCCGGAATGCGCAAACGGCCGCAGCAGCGGATTGCCTTCCGTACCGTAATTTCCAGACAGCGCGCGCCGCGTCGAATACGCGTCGAAGGCCGCTGCGCCGTGGCCGGTCACCGCCAAGGTATACCAGGCAATGCGCTGACCGCGTGTTTCGCGCGGACGCGTGTATGCCGGCTTCACCGGCTGAATGGCTAACGCCACGCGGGGCGGTTGCACCGCTGCAGCGGATAGGCTGGCTGCGTTCGCCGGACCAGCGGCGCTCGCCGAGACAACCGAATTCGCCGCGTCTGCGGAATTCGCGCCGGCAACTTCGTCGGCGCTGGCTTTTGGCTTGGGCATCGAGGGCAGCTCGCGCACCGCGCGGGAATCCTTTATGGCGTCGGCTACAGAAACCGCCGAAACATTTGCTACCGACTTTACCAAGTCCACATTCTGCGGAAGAGCGCCTAGCAGAACCATGGTTGCCAACAGCATTGGTTCACCTCAGTGGTTGCGAGAGCAACTCGGTCCCCACTCGCAACAAGGTGAATATACTGCCCAAAAGGCCAGTTGGCACTGGTCCATTGGTCACATTCTGCTTGGTACCTTACCCTGGCCCTTCGGTTTGCCGCTTTTGAAACCCCCGTACTAGGAGGACTTGGAGAAAATTTTTCTCTTTTCTGGAACCCGCTTACCCCTCTCGTTTCTAGCTCTTACCTAGTAGCAGTAGCCTTTCAGGCCTGCCGCGCGGCCTCCTAAAGCCTGCCTGCGCAGGCAGGGTGGCCGCTAGGAATTGCCGCTACGAATTGCTGCTCTGCTATAATCCCGCGCATCGATCCCGCGATGCGGCGGGTTGTAGTGGCCAGTCTTTAGACTGGCCAGCTAGGAGCGACCGCAGACCGGTCTTAAGACCGGCCACTACAGCATCATGTCGCCCAACGAATCGTCCTCGGCCAAGCGCGCGCCCATCCCCACGCGGGGACCGCAGGCGCCGCGCTTCATCGTCATTGAAGGCCCGCTGCGCGTGGGCAAGAGCACGCTGGCTAAGATCCTCGCCGAGCGGCTGCACGCGCGCCGCGTCTACGACTGCGAAGACAATCCCTTTCTCGCCGACTTTTACAAGGAAAAGCCGGGCTCGGCTTTGCGCGCGCAGATGTATTTCCTGATGGACCGCCAGAAGCGCCTGCGCGAAGCCTTGGCCATCGAAGCGCCCGGCCCGGTCATCTCCGATTTCCTGATGGAGAAAGACCGCATCTTCGCCAATCTCAATCTCGATGACGAAGAGCTGAAGCTCTACGAGCGCTACTACGAAGCGCTGGCCGCCGAGCTTCCCGCGCCCGATCTGGTCATCTACCTTCAGGCCAAGCCGGAAGTGCTGCGCGCGCGCATCGCCAAAAAAGCCTCGCGCGAGGAGACGCGGATTTCCCTCGCGTACATCGAGGAAGTCGCGCGCGCCTACGAACATTTCTTCTTCCGCTACGCCGCCTCCGATTTGCTGGTCATCAATACCTCGGACATCGATTTTGTAGAACGCAGCGCCGACCTGCAGCTGCTCCTGCGCCGCCTGCAGGACCCCGTGAAGGGCACCCAGTATTTCCTCCCCCTGGGACCCTCGGAATGACCGTTTGCGTTGAGTAGCGCGTCAGACTTGCGATATCCTCGTCGCCACTGACAACAATTCTATTCACAGGCCAATGCCCCCAAAATTGCCAAATGGATGGGTGAAAACAACTCTCGGCGAGGTTTGCGCCTTTAACCCACGCGCGCGCTTCCTTAAACCTCTCCCCGACGACACCGAGGTTAGCTTTGTGCCTATGGCCGCCGTCGAAGAAGAAAGCGGCCGACTCGACGCTTCACAGGTGCGTGCGCTTGGATCAGTCCGGAGAGGCTACACCCCATTCCGCGAAAACGATGTCATCTTTGCAAAAATTACGCCTTGTATGGAGAACGGGAAGATTGCACTGGCGACGGGCCTCAAGAATGGCATTGCTTACGGCTCGACGGAGTTTTTGGTCTTCCGACCATACAAAGGCATTTTGCCCCGATTTGTACTTCATTTCCTGCTTCAGCCGCCGTTCCGTGAAGCCGCCGAAAAACAAATGTCCGGTGCAAGCGGCCAAAAGCGCGTTCCGGCAATCTATCTTTTTAACCACGAGTTTTGGCTCCCTCCCACCCACGAGCAAGACCGGATTGTAGCGAAGCTGGATGCCGCGTTGTCGGGAGTGGAGCGGGCCGAAAAAGCATCGCGGCGGGCTCAAGACCGGCTCAAGCGGTACCGGGCCGCCGTCTTAAATGCAGCCGCCACCGGCGAACTCACCCGCGCTTGGCGTGAAGCCCAGCGCCAGGACCAAAAGGCAAACACGGAAACCGCTCACGACTTGTTGCGGCGCATTCTCGCCGTTCGTCGTTCGCTCTGGGAGGAATCCGAGCTACAGCGTCTCACCTCCGAAGGTAAGCAGCAGAGGGACGATAAGTGGAAATCCCGATACGTCGAGCCCAATAAACTCGATACGGCAGGCCTCGCTAACGCGCCTGCCAGCTGGATGTGGGCTCGTCTCCAGCAACTTGGCTTCATTGTCGGCGGGTTAACTAAGAACCCGCGCCGCATGCGGCTTAGACTCAAGCTGCCCTATTTGCGCGTTGGGAACGTTTATGCCAACGAACTTCGACTGGACAACGTTTCGAGGATTGGAGTTGATCGGGCTGAACTTAGGAAGCTTTTGTTGGTAAAGGGTGACCTTCTCATCGTCGAGGGAAATGGCAGTAAAGATCAGATCGGACGCGTGGCAATTTGGGACGGATCAATCAAGCGCTGCGTTCACCAGAATCACATCATCAAAGTGCGGCTTGCTGAGAAGCAACTCGGAATCTGGATTCTTTCGTGGCTGCTTTCGCCACTCGGACGTCACCACATAGAGAAAGTTGCGAGTTCGACTACTGGACTGTACACGCTCAGTATTAATAAGGTTGGGGATTTGCCAATTCCGCTTCCGCCTTCAGCCGAGCAAAGGGAAATCGTCCGCGAGGTGGGTCGTCGTCTGACTGCAGCCGATCGATTGTCCGCCACGCTTGATCGGCAACTTGCACGGGCGCACGCCACGCGTCGGTCGCTCATGGGCGAAGCCTTCACCGGCCGGCTCGTACCTCAAGATCCGAGAGACGAACTCGCTTCGCTACTGCTCGAACGCATCCGTACCGAAAATGCCCAAGCAGAAACCGAACCAAGCGAAGTAGGCCAAGAACGCCAATCTGAGAAAGGAAGCAAAGGTGTCGCCATGCGACAAACGCCGCCATCACCAGAAATGTTGAGAGCTGCTTGGCAGCAGATCGGTAACAAAACTGACGCCCGTCGCCTCTTCGATGAAGCGGGATTTGCCCCCGATCAGGTGGTTCAGTTCTACGAGGCGCTGCGGGCCACGCCAGAATTACAAGAAGCATTTCAAGAAGCAGCGAAAAAGACCCAACCACAGAAGGAGCAGGTTAGCCACGGCAGAGTCGAACACAGGCAATCCAGTGGCCGGTTTCGCCTCGTAGAGCTTTGGTTGGAAGATTTTAAGAACCTGAAAGACTACGAAGTGCGCTTCAATCCCGCTCAAGGTCTGGATGTCGTCCTCGGATGGAATGGTACGGGTAAGTCAAATTTGTTCGAGGCGCTCATCATTATCCTCCGCGACCTAAACGAGTGGTCGGAGAAAAACCGTTGGCCCGATAAGCCGATGAATGGTTTTCGTCTCAGCTACGAAATGGACGAGCACACCGTGGAGATCATCTGGCGGCCGGGGCAAATGAAACGCCCTGAATTAAAGAGAGGGCCGATTCTTCGCAAGGTAAAAGGTGAGGCTAAATTAGAGTCCATCAAGCGAGAAGAGTTGCCATTGCCACGCTTTGTTTTCGGCTATTACTCGGGTCCAACCAACCGTTTGGCTGAACACTTCCTGCCGATGAAGCAAGACCATTATGATCGCTTACGCTTGGCTAAGGCAGACGATGCGAAGACACTGGCAAGGTTGCTGGAGCAGCGGCGGTTCTTCTGTGCCGAAACTCATCACGCCAAGTATGTGCTCCTTGGGTTTTCTTACAAGGAAGACCCGAAAATCAGCGAATTCCTCGAAAATCGCTTGAGGATCGTGGGTTTCGAGTCGGCCCTGTTCATCATTCGCAGACCGGATTGGGCGAAGTCTGGGAGCAAGGCGGAAGATTTCTGGGGTGCCACTGGAATCATGCGCCGAGTCATGGAACGGTTGCGCCGCTACGCCATTGCCCCGATGGTGCTGCAACAGAAGGTCAACTATGGCTACCGATCAACTACTGAAGACCATTACTATTTCTTCTTGCCGGACCTCAAGAGCCTGCATTCGTTTGCAGCCGAGTATCAGGACGCCAGAACCTTTTTTCTGGCCTTGGAGAGCACCGATTTTTCAGAACTGATTCACGATGTCAAGATTCAGGTGCGCGTGAAATCCACCAACACGCAACAGGTTTCCATCACATTCCACCAATTGAGCGAAGGGGAGCAGCAGTTGCTGATGGTCTTGGGCCTGATGCGCTTCACGAAGTCGCACCAATCTCTCGTGCTGCTCGACGAGCCCGACACCCATCTAAACCCGCACTGGAGTGTTGACTATATCAAGGATCTCGCGCGCGTGATGAGTGACAACGCGATTGAATCGACGGAACAGCAGACTAGCCAAATCTTGATGGCGACCCACGACCCGCTTGTTATTGCGAGTCTTCTGAAGGAGCAGATTCATCTCCTGAAGCGTGACACGCAGACCGGCGCTTGCAAATGGGAGCCAGCGACCGTCAACCCGCGCGGGCTGGGCTTCACCGGCATCCTGACCAGCGAGATGTTCGGTTTTCGGAGTGACCTCGACCCGGAGACGCTTGGGGACTTAGATAACAGGGTCCGGCTAATTGCTAAAGAGGAAGCATTGACCCCGCAGCAGAAGAAAGAACTGGAGGAAATCGACAAGAGGTTGGCGGAAGCTGGTTTTTCAAAGGCGTTCAGCGACCCCTACTACGCTGCTTTCGTCCGCGCATGGGGGCGAAGGCACAGCCAGTTGATGGCGGGACAGCAATTCTTGACTCCGGAGAAACGGCAGGAGATTGACCGAATCGCCAGCGAGGTGCTAACAGAAGCGGTAGCAGAGGTGGACAAAGGGGCCGGGAACTGATGCGTTTTGTTGACATCGCCCTGCTACAGATCCCGGCTGGCTGGCAAGGTCGCGCTGACCAAGCACTCGCTGACCTGCGGAACGAGATCGCGCAGGCTGATGTTGCTGCGCGTGCTGCGGGAGAAGACCCAGCCGCTGCGAGAAAAGTCGCAATTACAGCGGGGGTGAATCGGCCTGCTAGGCAACAAATCTGGGGAGACTTAAAGCCTCATCTCTCCGCCCTCAGTAAGGAAAAGTGCTGGTATTCCGAGAGCCTGAACCCGACATCGGACAAGAACGTGGATCATTTTCGCCCCAAGGGCAGCGTGGAAGAAGACCCGACACATGAAGGCTATTGGTGGCTCACGTTTACGCCACGGAATTTTCGCTTCGCAAGTCAGTGGTGCAACCAACGGCGCGTAGACGGCGCGCATGGCACCAGCGGCGGCAAATCCGACCACTTCCCCCTACTTGCGAATGGTGTTAGGGCGAGACAGGAAGGCGACGATCTCCAACTGGAGGACCCCGAACTCCTTGACCCGATTGATCCCGACGACTGGAAGCTCTTGACTTTTCTTCCTGATGGATACCCGACACCCGCCAAGCCCGAGGGCACCGAAGAACACCTCCGGGCTGTAAAATCAATTGAGATTTACCACCTCCATTGCAAACCGCTAGTAAATGGCCGTCTGGCCGTGGCGGGCGCAATTAACCGCATTGTTCAAGACCTCGAAAGGCTTCGTCCCAGAATCGACGACCTACAAATACGAGCGTCTTACAAGAGCCGCCACGTTGAACTTCTTCGCGCACTCCACCCAGATTCCGAATACTCGGCGGCGGCCCGGGCATACGCCCGAGCAGAGATCTACAAGCTGGAAGGCGGCCATCAGGTCAAGCGGGACTGGTTGGAAGAAATATTGAATTGACACAATGACCAAGAATCACAAAACGTCGGCTTCAGCTCTCGTCCAAAGGGTCTGGAACTACGCCCACGTCCTTAAGGATGACGGGCTGGCCTTTATGGATTACACGGAGCAAATAACCTATCTTCTCTTTCTAAAAATGAGCTGGGAGCAGCGACAGCCTCGGGCGAGTGAGATCCCATCGCGCTACACCTGGGGCGCTTTGAAACACTTGACTGACAATAAGAAGCGTCTAGATCGCTATCATCAGGGATTGCGCAAATTGAGTGAACTTCCGGGCTTGATAGGCCTGATCTTCACCAAGCCGCAAAGCAAGATAAACGATCCTGCCAAACTTCATCTCCTCATCCAAATGATAGACAGTGAAGAATGGTCCACACTCGATGTGGACGTAAAGGGTGAAGTCTATGAGGGGCTGCTTGCCAAAAACGCCGACGATGTGCGCGGTGGAGCGGGGCAATATTTCACGCCCAGGCCCGTTATACGGGCAATCGTTGAAGTAATGCGACCTGAACCCACCACGCGGATTTCCGATCCCGCATGTGGCACCGGCGGTTTTTTGCTGGCTGCGTTTGAGTATCTTAAGGACAGGACAGTTGATGCCAAGGAGGCTGCTTACCTCCGAACGAGGACGTTGCATGGAGTTGATCTAGTCCCGAATGTCGCGCGCTTGTGTGCCATGAACCTCTTCCTTCACGGGATTGGTACGGACCACAAACACCCGGTAATTTCGATTTCTGACAGCTTGGAATCGAAAGCTGAGCCGGTGGATATGGTTCTTACGAATCCGCCATTCGGGAAAAAGAGCAGTTTCATTATCATTGGCGCGGACGGAAAGAACCAGACTGACAAAATTTCCTACGAACGAGAAGATTTCTGGGCTACGACAAGCAATAAGCAGCTCAATTTCGTTCAGCACGTTTACTCGATGCTTAAGGAAAACGGTCGCGCCGCAGTGGTTGTGCCGGACAATGTGCTATTTGAAGGCGGCGCAGGTGAAAAGATTCGCCGAACTTTACTCCAGCAGTGCGAGGTCCACACTCTGTTACGCCTGCCGACTGGCATTTGGTATTCGCCTGGCGTAAAAGCGAATGTGTTGTTCTTCGACAAGAAGCCGTTGGCGAAGACTCCAGCAACCAAAGACTTCTGGGTCTATGATCTGCGCTCAGCGCGCAGTTTTTCGCTCAGGCAGAATCCGATTAAGCCTGCCGACTTGACGGATTTTATTCACTGCTATCACGCAGATGATCCGTCTCGGCGCGAGGAAACTGCTCACTTTCGTCGATTCAAACATTCGGAGATCATCGCCCGGGATAAGGCCAATCTTGACATCCAGTGGCAGTCCGAGAACAAAAATTCCAGTCGAGCCGAAACTCCTCAGACGCTAATGAAAGAGATCCTGACTGATTTGGAGGAAGCGATGAGAGAGTTTGCCGCAGCGGAATCCGAGATGCGTCGTTAAGCCTTAGGTCCACCTGCCCGCAAGCCCCTCAGAACTAAGAACTTTAAGTTTACTATTGACAGACGTCCAGATCTGTAGTATGGTTGCGTGTGTTATCTCGAAGAAACCTCTCTCACCCCTCCCGCCGCTCCGCCCCTAACTCTAGTCTTATCAATCGCCTGGAGCCTCTTTACTTTCTTTTTCCGACTCCCGCCCTTTGTTTTCAACAGCTTGCAGCCTCTTTTCACAAAATACCGGGGGTGGGGGTGTCCCCCAGCTCGGTGCCTCTGTGTCTCTGCGGCAATCCCGATTTGCCGCCCTTTGCGAAGGGTTGCAGAAACGCTGCAACAGCAACCTTAACCACCTTTAGAATCAACACTTGCAAAAGTGTATCAAAACAAACGACTTTATCTCCCTTTACAATCAACACTTATGAAAAAAGGGGGGGGAGGGGGGGCCTACGCCTAAGCGGGTAGACAACATCATTCGGGCCCTTTGACTGGGGATTTCGCATCTGGGTGGCGGGGCGCGGTCTTCGGCGGTGATGGGCATAGCCGGGAAGGGGGATTATAGCGCGGGTGGGGAGTGCGAAGGCGGTTTAGTATCTAAGTGATGAAAGGGGGGAGGGGCGGAAAGGAGGGAAGAGAGCGAGGCAAAGGCACCCGGCGGGCGGGGCGAGCGACGAGGTCAAGACCGGGGTGATCGCTGGGGTTCCGAAACGACGCTGCCTGGGCGGGTACATTGTGTTGTGGAGCGGATTGGAGGGGAGACCTGCTTGGCAAGCATCTCCCGATCGAGAGCGGCAATCGTCATTTTGCCAACGATATTGTCTGCTTGTGACTGGTAAGCGCGATTGACGATGTCGCGCTTCTTCTTAAAGGAAAGCACCGCGGCGGCAGTTGAGGGGCCATATCGTTTTGCACTCAACTCACCAGAGTCGATGCTCAAGCGATCCAAATCCGTGAGCGCTACTTGAATCTTGGCAACATGATTTCCGATGGCTCCGATTGTAACGTGGGCCGCATCGTTCACGAGGCAAGCCTGGAGCAGCTGGTCATTGCGGAAGAGGTTGGATTGCAAAGGCATTTCACTTTCTCCTTGTTTTCGGCAGCTCTACACGGTGCCCGAACTGTTTATGGTATCGATCTCGAACTGAGAGAGTCTGGAGCTCCTCGCGGAAACGTCCTTAAACATCATGCGATCTTGATCGCCGTTATGATCAAGGCCCAGGCCGTGACCTACCTCGTGCCCAAATGTAATGCTGGTAACGAAAAAGTTGGTGGACCTCTCGACAAAGCAGAGATTGGACAGGGTAAGGCCAACAATGCGCTCCTTGCGCAGGTCGACATTCCAGCAGCCGTAGATAACCAGGTTGGCGGCAAAAACCCGGCCTGGAGTAGCCTCTACGATGGAGTCGGTAATCCCAGGCTTATCCAGAACCAAAGGATCTCCGAGGTCGCGCGGAACTGTAACGGTCTCAACCGTCCCCGGCTGCGTTAGCTCTAAATTAGCCTGTTGCAGGTAGGTTTTCCTGGCACCATTCATAAATCTCACCATGTCAACATCCAAAAAACCGGCACTTCGCCGGATGTCGGCCAGGATGCAAAGAGCGAATGACTTGGTGACTTTAGACTTAACGCTAACAAGCAATGAAGCTTCCGGTACGCCGTCTGGCCTCTCCAAGACCAGCTCTGTATGGCCAACCTGGATGGCCACGATCGAGAACTCCACTTTTCTGTTTGGAGGAATAGCGATCTGCGCCGGCGTCGACTCCGCAGATGGCTGAAGCGGGGGTGAACTTTTCACATTTGCAAATCGAGCGACGGAAGGATCTCTGGATCTCAATAGTCGAGCGCCCGCGTCAGTTACGACGCTCATTTCCCGGGTCTTCCCCACGGGCACCATCTGATATTGAGTCTTCTTATCGAAGCCGTCGAAATCGCCTAGGGGGCCAGTCGCGATTTTTTCGAATCTCGCCGCCATGATGAGACCATTAGTTTCGGGATTCTCTCACTACAACTTAGGTGCAGCAAGACAAAGTTTGATGGAGCTAGGTCCTTCGAGTCGGTTGGAACACAAGTCAGTTTAGCGCTTAAGTGATGACGCCAATCGGGAGATTGGCGTTCCCGGTTGTGCTGCCGGCAGAACCGCTAGGCGGGTAGACAACATCATTCGGACCCTTTGACTGGGGATTTCGCATCTGGGTGGCGGGGTGTCCAGTCTTTCGGCGGGAAGGCCACGTGCCAGAATGTCGGATTGGGCATCGTGAACTCCACTCCCAACTGAAGATGATCGGCCCGACGGATGTGGGCGACAACACACTCCAGTGCAGATTTGGTCTGGACGTTCGACAGCGCGAGCCGCTGTCCTTTCTTCACCTGCGTCGAGACGGGAAGCAACGCCCCATGAGCACTGACCGCCAGTGTTAGCGTCTCTTCTTCAAAAGGCAATCCTTGGGCGTTCTGCCCGGAGACGCGCACTGGGATTTTCATCAGCACTCGCTGACTCCTTCGGCGGTTTGCCGCGAGCCATGAGGTCTCGCGGGATTCGGCAAGCCATGTTTCCAGAGTCACAAGCTGCTCCGGCGCAACGGCGGTAAACACCAGACCCATGCCCTTGCTTACTTGTGAGTAGACGACCCTGGCCCGGGCTTCAAACTTTTGTCCCCTCTTCGTCATGCGTATATCCGTGACTGTCTGTAAAGGGAAAGGAGTGTCCGTGTCCACATAGCAGCCTTGCTGACTCAAGTCACGGACGCGCGTTTCAATCCGCGTGCCAGACCCCATGCCAGCCGTTACTACCTCAACGGCAGCAGTGAACTCATAGCGAGGATGGGTGCGGCGGTCGGCCCCGGCTGGCGCGACGGAAGCGGCTGCGGGTTTTTCAGTATCTTTTTCAGTAGCAACGGGCGTTGTGGCTTCAGTAGCAACGGGCGTTATGGTTTCAGCAGCAACGGGCGTTATGGTTTCAGTTGTGGTTTCAGCAGCAACGGGCGTTGTGGTTTCAGCAACGGGCGTTGTGGTTTCAGTAGCAACGGGCGTTGTGGTTTCAGCAGCAACGGGCGCCTTGGCTTGACCCGCAGATTTTGAGCTTCGCTTGCGATTGCGGCGCTTCATAGCCATACGATTCTAACGCAAGGGTGCAGGGAGGACTGAGCGCTGCCGCTGACAATGCACGTTACTGATAGGAGCAACCGCTCGAATTCTTCCGCCACTCGCTTCGAGCACACATGACAAACGTCAGAATAGATGTCTATTTTCGAATGCAAGGGATGGACTGGACGGTTGACATCCACCCTGCTTGATTGAATGTGGGTTATCGGCGATGGCCGAGCAGCGTGGTTCCCGGCAAGTCGTAGAATCAGCGTGTAGCGCCGCTAGGCCGCAACGACGCCTAGCCGAGTACCGCTGTGCCGGGGAATTCTCCTTTTCAATAGGTATGAAAGTTGCTCGCGGAGCTGATGCTGTGCGCGGAATCTTGTTGATTTTTGAGTGCTTGTATTTCTCTTTTCCCCCATTGTGAAGCGGAGTATTTCGTTCCTTCGCACCGGCGATAAGCTCAGAATTTCCTTGGTCAGAAGCGCTCGCACTTCCGCGCGGGTCGCCTGGACTTCTGGCGACGGTCTGGGACTCCAGAAATGACTTGCATCTTGGAGCGGCACGAATTTGTAGCGTCGGCCCTTACGCAATTTCATCAAGGCTTCATTTACAGCGACGCGCACCAGCCAAGTTGAAAATTGTGATTTGCCCTCGAAACTGTTGATGTTGCGGAATGCCTGAAGCAGGACGTTTTGCAAGTTGTCTTCCGCATCTTCGCGGTTGTGCAGAATACGCAGAGAACACTTGTAGATTTGGCCGGAATGTTTCCTAGCCAATTCGGCGAACGCATCCTCACTCCCGGATTGCGCTCTTGCGACCAAGATGTTTTCTGGAGTTTCCATTACCATTGCCATTCGTTCTTGCCGCGAACGCCTTTACCGCGACACAGCGGCGTTGGGAGGGCCTCCTGTTAGCTCTAAACGGGGTCAACCGAAGAAAGC
The DNA here is from genome assembly GCA_035602505.1 of Candidatus Acidiferrum sp. Taxonomy (GTDB): domain Bacteria; phylum Acidobacteriota; class Terriglobia; order Acidiferrales; family UBA7541; genus Acidiferrum. The sequence goes on along the minus strand of DATNMD010000025.1, from coordinate 160,273 downwards.
AAAGCAAGGAGGCCCGTTCTCCTTCGAAATGGAGAATACAGAACCGTGAAGGACTCGCAATCGGGTAAACCCTAGCATTTGCAACCGGGGGCTTACTCTAATTCGCAGGTCATAGGCGGAACGAGTAGACATCTTGCTCCCGCTCAACTCTTCGCGGTTGGATCGGAACAATGTCTTGGCGTGTAGGTTATCGCGGCACCCGAAGAAAAGGGCAGTCTCCAAGACATTGCGAATACTAAGGAAATCACCCGCGTAGAAATTGCAGCCTATACCCGCTAGTCCGCAAGGCAGACCAATGGTAACCAAGCGTGAGATGCGCCGGATAGAGAGTGCTCCAGCACCGCGTTCCCAGGACGGAAGTCTTCGATCCCAAGGCGCGGAGGGAGATCCATCGGACCTGGAGAATCCGTGGCGAAAGCAAAGCGCAATAAGTACGCGCAGAAGGCAGCTCATCCGAAACTGGCGACAACTTAATAGCGAACATGCTGCCCAGAGGCTAGCTCTCTGGGCCAGGGGGACTATGTTGAATGGCCGATCCGAAAAGCGGATCGCGAGGGCGGTGAGCTTGGAAGTTTGTCTCCAGGATGAGACAACGCTTAAAGCAAGGACAGTGACCGAAAATGTGAGCGCCCACGGCGCACGCGTTCTTATGAGCTGGAGGTTGAAGGCGGGGCAGCAGGTCCTGGTTAGCTCTCCAAGGGAGGACGTACGGTCGCAAGCGCAGGTCGTTTACTGTCAGCCTCTGGCCGAGAATGGGTTTGCTGTCGGACTAGAACTGTCCAGCAGGGTAGAGCTGTGGGGAAGGCGTTACTAGCAGTAAGAGACGGTCTTTTAACAAATCTGCTAAGGAAGCGACGCCGAGAGTTTACGCTCCCATCTTTTTTCCCTGTTCCGGCGAAGACTCCTCATTAGTGCGGCTCGCGTTACATTCCGGGCACTTCCAAAGGCGAAAGCTTCTTTTTTCGGGCCGAACCTCAGTCAGATACATGAGGTGCTCATCGTCGGGACAACTGACGCGAGGTGTTAATTCCTGCTCGATAGCTTTTGCGTCTTCCGTGTCGATGAAATACCCATCCGAGCTGTTGTAGCGGATCAGACAACCGGGCTCGTTACAGACATACAGCAGCTCCTCGGCAGGCTTGCTGCCGAGTTCTAGAAGCATGGCCGTGTGATGCTCGTAGCAAAGGACGTAAAGGTCTTTTCTCGTACCGGTACCCAACCTTCCTTCTCGTTTGCCATGTGCGGGGGCGGACTTGGGCTTGCGATACCAGGGACGCGTGCAATTTGTCGCCCAATACCGCCGTCCAACCTCCGAGTCCTGTCAATTTCCTTTAGAACCACATACTTAGCGGTCCAGGCCGAGGCCAAAGTATTGTGAACAATGGTCAGCCGGCGTTTGCCTCATCTGCCGTGGAAGGGTAAAGAAATAGTCAAAAAATATACCTACCTGGAAAGAGGGCCCTCGCTACGCTCGGAGTGACAGCGATCGGGGAGCGGAGGGGGGAGGTCGCCGAGGCGTCGAAATGACGAACAAAACCTAGAGGCCGGAGAAAACAAAAACGGGCGGGACGCTTGCGCGTGCCGCCCGGAATTTGTGTGTGAAGTGGTGACCCCGCGCGAGGCGGGATCACACCCTGATTAGAGGGGTTGGACGTTCGAGGCCTGCAGGCCCTTGGGACCCTTGGTGACTTCGAATTCAACCGCTTGGCCATCATTCAACGACTTGTAGCCGTCAGCCACGATCGCGGAGAAATGGACGAAAACGTCCTCTCCACTCTGGCGCTGGATGAATCCAAAGCCCTTGCTGGCATTGAACCACTTCACTGTTCCTTGTTCTTTACTCACTGCTTCTACTCTTTTCTGTTGACCGCGATGCGATCATACTTTGAGTCCGGCCGGGTTGGGACCGCACTCTTAAATAAGCTATCTGGTGCCTCGACTCCGAACCCCTCAACAGAGTACGGGCCGCCGTGGGGCGCAAAAAAAGGCCGCAAGAGTGACCTTGCGACCGACCTTACACTTCCCAAGGCGATACAAGAGCAACAAACGCAAAGTCAGTGTAGCACAGCCTACAGCAAAATACCTAGAGCTTTTTTGAGATTTTTTGGGGTGGGTTCTAAAAGGCTCAACACGGAGGTCGCGAAGAGCGGAACACCCTTCGCGGCTCAGGCAAACAGGGTAACACTGAGACGGGGCTGGCGTACCGCCGACGGGCTTTCAGGTGTCAAGGGACTTTTCGCGATGCCATTTGCCATCGCCTTTCGGCGGCCGGGCTTTATTCGCGGTGGCTGTGGGAGTTGGCGTAAAATCAGGCCATCAGCAATTTGCGTAGGAAAGAGCGATCGCATGCGGCTGCTGCTTGTTGAAGACGATCCGCGCATCGCGCGATTTGTGGCCAAGGGCCTGCGCGAGCAAGCCTACGCGGTGGACGTGAGCGCGAACGGCGACGATGCACTGTATGAAGCGGCGATCAACTCCTACGACCTGGTGATACTTGACGTCATGATTCCTGGGCGCAACGGATTTGAGGTTTGCCGCGAGCTGCGGCGGGCGGGACAGCGCATGCCCATCCTGATGCTAACCGCGCGGGATGCCGTGGAGGACCGCATCACCGGGCTGGATCATGGCGCGGACGATTACCTGACCAAGCCATTTGAATTTCGCGAGCTGCTGGCGCGGCTTCGCGCGCTGCTGCGCCGCTCCGGGGAACTCCGGGCGGCGCAAATCACGGTCGCGGACCTGGTGCTGGATACTGGCGCGCAGAGCGTCTCGCGCGCGGGACGGAACATTCCGGTCACTACCAAGGAATACGCGTTGCTGGAGTTTCTGGCGCGGAACGCGGGGCGCGTGGTGGGCCGCGCGGAAATTGCCGAACACGTTTGGGACGAGAGCTTCGACCCGTTTTCAAACCTGATCGAAGTGTACGTGAACCGCTTACGGCGAAAAATCGATTCGGAAGCGGGCAAGCCGCTGCTGCATACGCGACGAGGGGCGGGATATTTTTTTGGCGTGGCCGGCGAAGCGGCAGCAGCCGAATCGCAGGAAACGGATGGTGCGACGCACCATCGGGGCAAAGGCAATTCTCCGACGAGGAAGAACCATGCTTGATTCCGTGCGTGTGCGGCTCACGCTGTGGTACACGGGATTGCTCGCGCTCTTCCTGGTGCTGCTGTCGCTCATTACGTATTTCATTTTTTGGCGTAGCACGCTGCAGCGAACGGACAGCAGCCTGGCGGAGCTTTCCGAAGCGTTTCTTACGACGGTGCAGGCGGAAATGTTGGACAGTCACGGTCCAGATGCGCCGAAACTGGCGACGCAAGAAGCGATCGTCGAGCATCGCTTCCGGGATCACGTTTTCGCAGTCGTTGATTCCAAGGGCAGCTTGCTGGCGTCATCGCAAGACCTGCCCGACGAGTCTTCGCCGACAGCGTTGCTTTCGTCGGCGCCGTTTCGCAAATTAATTGAAGAGTCCTCGAGCGCGGATCGTGTGTTTCAGAATGTCAAAGGCGGCAGGAGCGGCTATCGCGCCTTTGTCCGAAAATTTCCATTGAAGGGGCAAACATACACGCTGGTGATTCTGCAGTCGCTTCATCCGCAAAACGAAATGCTGGAAGAGGTGCGGCAGACGTTTGCGTGGGTAATCCCCATCGCCATATTGCTCGCGAGTATGGGCGGATATTTCCTGGCGAGGAAAAGCCTTGCACCGGTGGTGGCCATGAGCAGCCAGGCAGGGCGCATCAGCGCGGAGAACTTGCACGAGCGCCTGCCGATCCAGAACGCGAAGGACGAGCTCGGCCGCTTGGCGGCTTCGTTCAACGAGCTGCTGGAGCGCGTGGACCAATCCTTCGAGCGGCAGCGGCGCTTCATGTCCGATGCATCGCACGAACTGCGCACGCCTGCGGCGATTCTTAGGGGCGAATCGGAAGTAGCGCTTTCGCGCACAGAGCGCCCGGCCGAGGAATACCGAGAGTCGCTGGCGGTGCTGCATGCGGAAGCGCAGCGGCTGACGCAAATCGTGGAGGATCTCTTCACGCTGACGCGCGCGGACGCCGGACAGTACCCGTTGTCGCCGCACGAATTCTACCTGGACGAACTGCTTGCGGACTGCACGCACGCGGCGCGCTCGCTGGCGTTGGCCAAACAAATCACCCTCACTTGCGAAGTTCCGGAGGAATTGCCGATTCGCGCGGATGAAGCGCTGTTGCGGCGCATGATTCTGAATTTACTGGACAACGCCATCAAGTACACGCCGACGAGAGGCCGCGTCACAGTTTCGTGCGAGCGCGCCGGTAATGAATACGCGCTGAGCGTAACGGATTCCGGGCATGGCATCCCTAAGGATTTACATCAGCGTGTGTTTGAGCGCTTTTTCCGCGCCGACAAGGCGAGGACGCGCTCTGAAAATGACGGCGGTGGCGCGGGCCTCGGGCTATCCATCGCGCGATGGATTGCTGAAGCGCATCACGGGCGCTTGATCCTCGCGCGTTCCGATTCCAGCGGCAGTACGTTCACGGCGCTGCTGCCTGCGCAAGTCTTCGTGGCGCCGGCGGCTGCACCGATCGCGCGTTAATCGCCGGTTTATGTTAACCACGGTAGCGTTGCCTCTTTGCGGATCTGTGTGCGATTCTTGCACATTGGCCGGGCCGCAGCGCACTCCGATCGCAGTCCTTATTCAGACGCGAGGAATCTCATTTTCGCGAGTATTGCCGAGTCAGATGGGCCTGGCTGCCACGTTCAGGAGCGATGATTTATGAAGTTGAGTTGCACATTGTGGTGGGTCGCAGCGAGCCTCGCATATTTCGCGTGCGTGCTGCCTTCCGGCGGACAGGAGACAAGTCCGGGGCCGGTGTCTTCGCAGCAATCGGCCTCGCCAGCAAACGCGTCCGCGGCTGCGCCGCTGCGCCTGACGTTACAAGATGCGCTCGATCGCGCGCGGAAAAACAGCGTGCAATTTCAGGCGGCGGTGACGAACGCGGGATTGGTACGGCAGGATCGCAGGCAGGCATTTGACGCTCTGCTGCCCACGGTTACATACAACAACTCCGCTATTTACACACAGGGCAGCGGAGCGGCCGCGTCGGCAGTTACCGGTGTGCCGGTGATTTTCATCGCCAACAATGCGGTGCACGAATACATCAGCCAGGGAAACGTGCATGAAGCGATTGACGTTGCGATGGTAGCAAATTATCGTAAGGTATCCGCGGCAGCGGCAGTCGCCAAGTGGCAGGCGGAGATTGCTTCGCGAGGCCTGGTGGTGACGGTGACGCAAGGCTATTACGGTGTTGCGGCGGCGCAGCAAAAACTAGAAACGGCTAAGAGAACCGCCTATGAGGGAGACCGGTTTTTCAAGATTACGCAGGAACTGGAACAGGGCGGCGAGGTCGCCCATGCGGACGTCATTAAAGCGGAATTGCAAACGCGTGAACGCCAGCGCGCGCTTCAGGAAGCGGAACTGGGCTTCCTGAATGCGCGGCTGGGCTTCTCGGTTTTAATCTTCCCGATCTTCGAGGACAACTTTGAGGTGGCGGATGATTTGCACGCGCCTGTGCCGCTGCCAACGCTTGCCGAAGTGCAGCAGAGAGCGGCGCGCGACAATCCGGACGTGCGGGCGGCGCTTGCAGCGGTGCAGCAGTCTAACCATGACGTTTTTGGAGCCCGCGCCGGGTATCTTCCCTCCCTAACGCTCGACTATTTCTACGGAATTGATGCGGCGCACTTTGCGGTGAACACCGCGGTCAACGGGCAGAAATTCTCTAACCTGGGGTCCTCGGCGGTGGCTACTGTGAACATTCCTATATGGAATTGGGGCGCCACGCAGAGCCGGATCAAACAGGCGGAGTTGCGGCAGAATCAGGCGAAAAGGGAACTCTCGCTGGCGGAGAGAAGGCTGCTGGCGGAGATTCGTTTGCTGTATGCGGAGGCGGAAACCTCACTGAATGAGCTGGAGGGCCTGAAGCGGTCGGCGCAGCTCGCGGAAGAAAGCCTGAAGTTGGTGACGCTGCGCTATCGGAACGGGGAATCAACGGTCCTTGAAGTGGTCGACGCGCAGAATACTTTTGCGCTGGCGAATGGCACCTACCAGGACGGCGCCGTGCGGTATCGCGTGGCGCTGGCAAATTTGCAGACTCTGACGGGAGTGCTGACAACTCCATGAAAATAGCGCGGAGATTTAAGAGAGAAACAGCTAAACGCGGAACGCTGCTCGCCTCGATGCTGGCAGTGTTCCTCGCCGCCGCGGGCTGCGGCCAGAAACAGAATGAAAAAGAACCGGTAGTCAGCGTGCAAACCACGCCAGCGCAACGAGCCGCGATCTCGCAAATTGTTTCCGTCGACGCAGTGGTGTTTCCGCTGGAGCAGGCGACGATTGCGCCGAAAATCACTTCGACGGTGAAGAAATTCTTTGTGCAGCGCGGCACGCGGGTCAAAAAGGGGCAGTTGATGGCGGAGCTGGAGAATGCGGACCTATCCGCGTCTGCAGAGTCCAGCAAAGGCGACTATGAGCAGGCGGAAGCGAACTACGCAATGACTGTCGGCGCAGGGTTGCCACAGCAAATTCAGAAGGCGGAGCTGGATGCGGCGGCGGCAAGATCCGCGTTCGAGGCGCAGCAGAAAATCTATGCGAGCCGCAAGGAGCTGCTGCAACAGGGCGCGATTCCGCGGCGGGATGTTGACGCGGCGGAAGTAGCGCTGGCGCAGGCGCGCAGCCAAAGCGAACAGACGCAGAAACAGCTCGCGGACTTACAACGCCTGGGCAAAGAACAGCTGTTGAAATCAGCGCAGGGTTCAAAAGAGTCGGCGAAAGGGAAGTACCTTGGCGCGGCGGCACAGCTCAGCTATTCGCTGATCAAGAGCCCGATTGATGGGGTGGTGACGGACCGGCCTCTGTATGAAGGCGACCTGGCTACGGCGAATCAGCCGATCCTGACGGTGATGAACTTGAGCCGGCTGATTGCCAAGGCGCACATACCGCAGGTTGAAGCGGCGCAGCTGAGAGTCGGGAATCCGGCCGAGATCAAAGTTGCGGGCCTTGATGAGCCAATGAAAGCGCGGGTCAGCCTGGTGAGTCCGGCGCTCGATCCGGGAAGCACGACGATTGAAGTGTGGGTTGAGGCGGGGAAGCCGGATCCGGCGCTGCGACCGGGAATGACCGTACCAATTTCGATGACGGCGAAAACGGCGAAAGACGCGATTGTGGTGCCTGTGGGAGCGGTATACCGGAGCGAAGAGGTTGGAGATTACGTGCTGGTGGCAGGAAGCGATGAGAAGGCGCACCAGACGAAGGTGCAAATAGGAATTCGCAACGGAGACTTGGCGCAGGTGGTCAGCGGCATCAACGAAGGCGACCCGGTGATCACTTCCGGCGGGTATGCGGTGCCCGATGGCACGAAGGTCAAGATTGAAAAGCCAGATGAGAAAGAAAGCGCGGCCAAAGGCGGCACAGCGGAGGACAAGAAGAGCGCGGTCGATCAGGGTGATGGGAAGGGCACAAAGAAAGCCACTAAAGCAAGCGAAGCGGCTAAGCCGGCCAGCAAGGGCAAGGAGTAATCTTCGATGAGCGTTGAGCCCCCTTCCACCACCGGAAGACGGCCGGCAAATGTGCCAGAAGTGCCGTGGTTTCGCAAACTGTCCAGCCCGATTCTTTTCGTAGTGGTGAGCCTCGCGTTGGTCGGCGCCTATTTTGCGTTCACGATCCCGATTTCTGTTTTCCCCAATACGGATTTCCCACGAATCGTGATTGGCGTGGATAACGGAGTAATGCCAATCGATCAGATGCTAGTGACGATCACGCGGCCGATTGAAGAGGCGGTCAACAGCGTTCCGGGATTGCAGAGCGTCAGGTCGATCACCAGCCGAGGCTCGGCGGAAGTCGATTTATTCTTCGCCTGGAACTCCGACATGATTTTGACCTTGCAGCGCGTGGATGCGCTGGTGGCGCGAATGCAGAGCACGCTGCCACCGACAGCTAAGCTGGAAACACACCGGCTGACGTTTGCGGTATTTCCAATCATCGGCTACAGCCTTACGTCGGACACGGTGCCGCCGAATAAGCTGTGGGAGATAGCCACCTACGATCTAAAACCGCGCATCAATCGGCTGGACGGTGTGGCGACGGTGATCATTCAGGGCGGGCGCGTTCCAGAATTTCAGGTGACGCCGGATCCGGCGCGTCTGCAAGCCGCGGGCGTGACGGTGCAGGATATTCTGGACGCGATTCGAAAGACGAACCTCGTGGATTCACCCGGACTGATTGAGCACAACCATCAACTTGTGCTTGGGCTGATCAGCGGACAAGTACGGTCGCCGGAGCAGATCGGCCAAATTGTTGTCAAGACTACGACCGCGGGCGTGCCGGTGCGGCTGGGTGATATCGGAACGGTGGCAACGTCGGATGCGCCGGTCTATACCATGGTGACCGCAAATGGGAAACCGGCTGTGCTGCTGAATGTCGATCGGCAGCCAGAGAGCAATACGCTGCAGGTCGCCAATGAAGTGCATGCGCTGATGCAGGAGCTGGGTCCGGCCCTCCCTCCGGGGGTACACCTCGAAAGTTTCTACGATCAGTCAACGATTGTGCACGATTCGATCGCGAGTGTGCGAGACGCGGTGCTCATCGGAATTATCTTGTCTTCGATCATTCTGGTGCTTTTTTTGCGCGACTGGGGAACATCGCTGGTGGCGGGCTTGGTGATCCCGGTTACGCTACTAATCACTTTCATCGTTTTGAAGATATCAGGCCAGACTTTCAATCTGATGACGCTCGGGGGCCTAGCGGCCGCGGTAGGGTTGGTGATCGATGATGCTATCGTGGTGCTCGAAAATATCGTATTGCACCGCGACGCTGGGCAGAGCCGTTTCCAGGCAATCAAGAGCGCTTTGAGCGAATTGACTGTGCCGCTGATCGGCTCGACGATTACGCCGATCGTGGTATTTCTTCCGCTGATCTCGACTACCGGCGTGACAGGCAGCTTCTTCCGTGCTCTGGCGGTCACCATGACGGTGTCTTTGCTGGCCTCACTGTTCCTTGCGTTGTCGTGGACTCCGGCGCTCAGCCAGTACCTGGTACGCCGAAAGGATACGGGAGAAGCTGTGTCGACATCCCAGGGCGGGCCGGATTTTGCCGCTCTGCTGGCCGCGGAAGAAAAACACCTCTCCGGTTTCTTCGGGCGGATTGTGAACTTCTACGGGCGGGTGATGGAATCGGTGTTGAAGCGACCGTGGGTACTTGTAGCGAGCTCGGCGTTGATCGTTGTTCTGTCGCTGGTGTGTTACAAATTTCTCGGCACAGAATTTCTTCCGGAGATGGACGAGGGCGGCTTCATTCTGGACTACTTCACGCCTCCCGGAAGCTCGCTTGTTGAATCCAACCGCATTCTGCAGCACATTGAAGAAATCTTGCATTCCACCCCGGAGGTGGAAAACACTTCGCGACGCACAGGGATGCAACTAGGGTTGGCAGCGGTTACAGAAGCAAATAATGGCGATTTTACGGTAAAGCTAAAACGAGATCGCAAGCGGCCCATCGACGAGGTGATTTCGGACGTTCGAGCAGAAATCGAGCAGACCGAGCCCGCGACCAAAGTGGAATTCATTCAGCTGCTGCAGGACATGATCGGCGACCTGACGAGTCAACCGCAGCCGGTGGTCATCAAACTTTTTGCGAAAGACGGGAAGCTGCTGAATGACACTGCGCCACGCGTTGCCGAGGCCATCGGAAAGGTGCCCGGAGTGGTGGACATCCTGAACGGCGTGGAAAACACGATTAGCGGGCCTGCGGTGACATTCGCGGTAAATCCCACCGTGGCTGCGCGGGCGGGCTTCACTCCGGAGGAAGTCGCGGTGGATGCGGCGGCCGTCCTGGAGGGAGAACCTGCCTCGACGCCGCTGGTGCTGAACGATCGGGCTTATACCATCCGAGTCCGCTTCCCGGAGCGAAGCCGGTCTTCTCTGGAAAACATGAGCAATACGTTGCTGATCAGTGGAACCGGACGCACGGCAACGCTTGGCTCGCTGGCAACGGTCAGTACCGATTCAGGGCAGACAGAGATTCGGCGAGAGAATTTGCAGCGGTTGGTGCAAGTCACCGCGCGCCTGGAAGGAGTGGACCTCGGTACAGGCGTGGCTGCAGTGCAGAAAGCGGTCCGCGATCTGCATCTGCCGGCATCGATCCGAGTGGAATATGGGGGCTTGTACGAGGAAGACCGGAAGGCGTCGCGCGATCTGTTAATTGTTTTGGTTTTGGCGTTGCTGCTCCTGTTTGCCGTGCTGCTGTTTGAATTTCGAACGTTTTCTGCGCCGACTGCAATCCTGGCCTCCGCGTTGCTCTCAAGCTTTGGGGGATTTGTGGCGCTTCTGGTCACGAGGACCACTTTTAATGTCGCCTCGCGCATGGGCATGATCATGGTGATCGGCATCGTGGCAAAAAACGGCATCTTGCTCCTCGATGCGGAGCACCGATTTCGTGATCTGGGCTTTTCCGCAAAAGACGCGATGATTCAGGCGGGGCGGCGGCGGCTAAGGCCGATCGCTATGACCGCGTTGGCGACTGTAGCCGGCATGTTGCCGCTGGCATTTGGGATAGGCGCCGGCTCGGAGATGCTAAAGCCGCTGGCGATTACCGTGATTGGCGGACTGCTTAGCTCCATGGTGCTGTCGCTGATTTTTACGCCGGCGATTCACTACTACCTGTCCAGAGATCACGGGCAGCAGGCTCAGCAACCAGCAGCCGCCTAGCTAGCGGAAGCTATTTTGCGTAGGGCCGGGACGATGTTTGTCCCTGGCCTTCTGACGCCGTGATAGTTTGTCCTGCTGCTGCGTTGAAAAGATGATCAACTTGCCCGCTGGGCCAGCGAATCTCGACGGTGTCGGCTTTGTCGCGCTGCCCCAAACCGAAAGTCAGAATAAGTTCGCTGGAAGAAAGATAGCTGGAGCCGCTGCGTAGCATCTGCGTCTGCGTTTCGCCGCCGGAAGAGAGTCGCACAACCGCGCCGATACCATCCCTGTTGGATTTTGTGCCCACGAGCTTGAGCCGTACGCTGCGATTTGCTGCGCTGCCGTCTTGTGCTTCGTTGCGAAACAAATAGGCCGAGCCGCCGTTGGTAGAAAGCAACAGATCGAGGCGGCCATGGTTGCTAATGTCGGCGTAGGCCGCACCGCGCCCGACGCGGGGCGCCACGAATGCCGCTCCCATGGCATTCGTGACTTCCTCGAATTTTCCTTTGCCGAGGTTGCGAAACAGGTGTGGCGGCATCGCGTACTTCACATTGGCTTGCACGCGCTGAATTTCCGGATCGATGTGGCCGTTGGCTACGAAAATATCCGGCCAGCCGTCTAGATCGTAATCGAAGAAAAAGCAGCCGAAGCCCAGCGTGAGCAGCGTGGCGCGCCCGATCGCGGATTGCGGCGCTTCGTCCACGAACAAGCCTTTGCCTTCGTTGTGATAGAGGGAAAGCATTTGGTTCGAAAAATTCGTGATCATGACGCTGGGATATCCGGAGTGGTCGTAGTCCGCAGCATCCACGCCCATGCCGGCGCGCGCCACGCCGTCTTCACTGAAGGCCACGCCGGCGATCATGCCCTTTTCCGAAAAAGTGCCGTTGCCATTGTTGCGGTAGAGCTTGTTTGGCTGCGTGTCGTTTGAAAAGAGAAGATCGGGCCAGCCGTCATTGTCATAATCGAGCACCGCGATGCCCATGGTCTTCGACGTCGGCTCGCCGAGCCCCGCTTTCTGCGTGACATCCTCGAACGTGCCATCGCCGCGATTGTGCCAGAGACGCGCCGCTGTTCCCTTGTACGATTCCGGCGTGCAGTACGACTTGCTTTTGCCGTCCAGCGTGCAATAGAGATCTGTTTCCTGAGCCCATTGCACGTAGTTGCCGACCACCAGATCCAGCCGCCCGTCTTTGTCGTAGTCGACCCACGCCGCGCTGGTGCTCAACTCGCGAGGACCGCTGAGCCCGGACTTCTGCGTCACATCGGTGAATGTCCCGTTACCGTTGTTGTGAAAGAGCCGGCTTTGTCCGAGCGCGGTGACAAAGAGATCGTCAAAGCCATCGTTATCATAGTCACCGACGGCGATGCCCATGCCGTACATCTCCACGTCGAGACCGGCTTTGTGCGTTACGTCGGTGAAAGTTCCGTCGTGGTTGTTGTGATAGAGCTTCGGCGTGGTGTGCTTTTGCGTGTGTCCCGCCCAGTCCATGCCGTTGACCAAGAAAATATCCGGCCAGCCGTCGTTGTCGTAATCAATGAAGGCGACACCGGGCCCCAGCGTCTCGGGTAAGAACTTCTTCCCGAACGCTCCATTGTTATGTACGAAGCGAATCCCGGATTGCTGGGTCACATCGCGAAACGTCACCACGGAGGCGGCCGGACCGCCGATGCTGCTGCCTGCTACTTTTGCTGCAGCCGCGAGCGCAAACGCAGCCAATAACGCAGTGAGTCCCTTCATTGTGTCCTCATTGTTTAATCGCGTCCGACACCCAACGCATCCGCCGCGCGATTGATGTAATTGAACCAAGAAGCGATGAGCGTAATCTGCAAAATGCCGCGGTCGTCGAAGCCAACGGCTCTGAGTTTTGCGTGATCGTCCGGCGAAACTTTGGTTGCATCTTTGGTCAGCTTCACCACGTAATCGAGCATCGTGCGATCCTGCTCGCTGATCGCCGCAGATCGGTAATCCTTCTGCAGCGCCTCCACCAGTTCTTTGTCCAGAGTCACGCGACGCAGAAACTCTGCGTGAGATTCAATTCAATACACGCAGCGGTTCGCGACGGAAACCATGGTCGCAATCATTTCGTGCTGGCGGCGTTGCAGGGGCAGGTCTGGAGACATCAACGCGCCGAAAGTGCTAAATGCGTGAAACAGGGCGTCCGGAATCAGCGAGTGCGAGGCGACGATACTGGAGCTCTGACCGTTGTTTTCAGGATGTACCGGCGTGGCGTACTCGATTGGATAGATCGCGCGCTGCGCCAGCATTGCTTTCTTGACGCGCTCATCGTCTTCCATCGACACCGTCTTGATCCACGTCATGAATCAGCTCCTCCTGGATTCAGCTCTGTTTGGAATCAATGCGAACCGCCAGGCTGATTTGGGACAGTTGCAGGTGATGCCGCTGCGCGTTTACCAGACTTCATAGGTGCATTCAGTGCAACGGAGACATGCTCATGAATCGGCTGCCGCTCGTTGTTGTCTTCCGGATGCGCCTGCCGGTAAGGTCCGGTGATAGCCTGCGCCGATTCGTCCGCCTTGAATCGCAGATAGCGTTCTTTGTGCTCGTTTGCGTGCGCTTCGTTCCCCAGCCCGCTGTAGCAAAGCATCAGGTTGTAATGGGCCTGCAAATCCTCGGGGTCGATCGACAGCGTCTGATTGAATTCCGCGACGGCCTCGGCGTATTGTTTCTGTAAAAATAAAATGCGGCCCACTTCATTGCGGACGACGCGATCGCGCGGATATTGCGCCAGCACCTGCCTCAAGCGCGCAATCGCATCATCATAATTGCCTTCTTCCTTCAAAATCCGCGCATAGAAGAAGTTCGCGCGGGCTAGCCCGGGTTTCAGCGCCAATGCCTTCTCCAGCACAACACGCGCCCCGGCGGTGTCGCCTTCCTGCACCAAAGCGCGCCCGATGTTCACCCAGCCATCGGGGTTTTGCGAATCGATGTCCGCGGCGTTTTGAAACGCCGCCGCAGCACCCTTCAAGTCGCCTTGCAGAAAGAGCCCGATGCCGTAATCGTTCCAACGCGACCAATCCTCTTTCGCGAGAATCGCCTTCGGTTGCGGGGCAGGAGCACTTCGCGCGACGACATTCAGCGTCTTCGAATCCTCCGCCACCGTGATAATCGGCAGATTGGGAACCGCTTTCAGCTCGCCTGAAATCATTTTCGGGTCGCCGCTCTTGAACAGCCATTTGCGGTCGTCGTAGTCCGGAGTCATCGCTCCCGGCTTCTGATACGAATCCTCGGCGCCCGCGAAGGCAAACTGCGTATTCCACCACATAAATTTGCGGTAGTTCAGCTTGGCATGCAGCGTGATCTTGCCGCCCGCATTTTCCGGAATATGCAGTCGATAATGCGCGGTGTCCGCGGCGCCGGGCGGAATCAAATGCACGTACACGGTGGCGCGATTGGCCCAGGCATTTCGCTTGTTGATGGGATTCCCGTGCGCATCGATGAGCAGCGAGCGGTAAAAGTGCGCGCCTTTTTCGACCGGACCCTTGCCGTCATCCTCGACCTTGCCGCTCCAGAAAATCGTCTGCCCCTTTTCATCGACTGCTTGGAGCTCCAGCCATACGTCGAAGGCATCGATCGTTCCGCCCGGGAAAAAGTGACCGACCTTGCGTGTTCGAACGACAACGTCTACGCGCACGTCGTCCCCGCGCCGAACCGCCGCGTCAACGCGGCCCAGCGGCGCCGTAATAGCGCGAGCTTCACCCGCCGGACCGTTTGGCAGAGAGGTGTCCGCTTCCTCACCCACCGCAAAGGAAGTGGACAGTTCTGGGCGGCCCATTTTCCCAGCCACGGGCGCAGAAACCTCATTCCCAGCGGGCGAAATCGCAAAAATGTCCACGGTGAGCTGTTTGTCTTGCAGGAATTTCTGGCTCAACTCGAGCTGCGTTTGATCCTCATTCGCTGTAGGGACTGCGGTGTTTGCGCCCGGGAAGCGGTGCGAATGCACAAAGCCATCGATATTCCCGAAATCCGCCGAGCGCACCTGAGGCATGTGGCAATCCGCGCACATCATCGAATTTGCCGGATAATAAAACGAGCGCGCGCCTTGGCCGGAAACGCCGCTGGCTTGCCAGTTGTCGTACTCATTGAAACCGCGCACCCATCGATAGTGGTTTACCGGCACGTCCAGATGAACTTTGTGGCAGGACGCGCAGAACTCCGCAGTCTGCGTGCGCATGAACGGCTTCAAGAAGGTCCGCCGGTGCGGCTCCGGATTCACGCGCACAAGGAAATCGTGCAGCGTGCGCACCACGGGATTGTCACTCGCCGCCAGTTCGTGCAACTTCGGGTACTCCAAAACGAAATCGCCCTGTCCCATCGTGCTCTTCACCTGCACGATGCTGTGGCACATCAGGCAGCTCAGGCCTGCTTTTGCTTCCGGGCGGTCAACGATTTCCTTAATGGGCTTGTCGAACAAACCGCTGAAGAGCAGCGCCGGATCGTGGCAGCCCGCGCACCATTTCGAAGCGCGCACACCCGCGACGCCTTGCATGTATTCGATGCTCTTGCGATACCACTGATTGTTAAACGATGAAAAGTGGTGCGCCGAGCTGTACCACTGTTTGTAAATGTCCGCATGGCAGCGCTGGCATGCATCCGATTGCATGAAATACTTTGCGGGAATGTAGCCGTTATTTTTAGTCTGCGCGGAGCTTGGAAAGAATTTGCCCTGCGGGCCGTCGCCTTCGCCGTCCATCGAAGCCGCGGGCATTTGCGGGTTCACAATGCGATTGGCGTTCCTCCAGGCGATTTCGCGCGACCCCCACGCTCCCGCCGCAATCACCGCCGTGGCGAGCACGAGCCCTGCAAATCGAAAAATGCGCTGGGTTGCTGTGGTTCCCAGCCAGCCACGGGAAGCCAGCCACGCGGTCGCTACGAACAGGCAGCCGACGGCGCAAAGGGCGATATGCGCGTAGAGCCACGGCTTCAGCCGGTTCAGCGTGCCAACAAAAATCAGTGCGACGCCGAGCACAGCGCCCGCAGCCAAAAATAGCCAACCAACGCGCGCTAGCGGGGTATCCACCCGCAGCAATCGGAAAAGAAAGGGGAGCAGCAAAACGGTCAGCAGAATGCCAACAGCTACGTGAAACAGAACGAGAGTTCCGTAAGTGATTGTGGCGGATGGAAATCCGTACAAGTAAATCGCGCTTGCCGCTAGGGCCAACAAGCTTCGCAAGCGCCAACGTTCCATTGCGCGTTTCTCCACTTTCGAACGCCTCGACGCTGCTCTAAAAAGTGCGGCCGGATGGGTGCACATCCGGCCGCGAGTGCTTGGGGTGCCTCCGGGTGGGCGCTAGAAATGAAAGCCTATCTGGAAGCGATGTGGGCGTTTTATATCGCCCAGCCGGAAACCCCGCAATAACGCGAAAGCACTAGAAACCAATCGCAGGTATAAGGCCTGTGTTTTCAGTGCATTGATAGGCCTTGCCGCCAGCCAGATCCTTCGATTCTTCTTTCGCCCCGCTCGGCCATTCGATCTGCACGCGTTCGATTTTGTCGCGTTTCCCTAATCCGAAAGTTAGCGGCAGTTCCGATTGTGAGAGATAGCTCGAGCCGCCTTTCACCATCTGGCTTTGACTCTGCCCGTCGTAAAAAATCCGCACCACGGCGCCGATCGCGTCCCGGTTGGATTTCGTTCCCGTGAGGCGAAACCGAATGCTGCGATTTCCCGCGAGCTGGTCGTTGCGGTAAAGATAGGCGGGACCATTATTTGTGGTCAGCAGGATGTCCAGGTCTCCGTCGCGATCAAAGTCGCCGTACGCCAGACCGCGGCCAACCTTGGGTTGAGCAAAGCCGCCATTTACGTTGCTCGCGATGTCTTGAAATTTCCCGGCTTGGTTCAAAAAGAGCTGCGGCGGCTGGGCGTAACCGACGTTCCCGTGAATATTGCGCACGGTTTCCTCAATGTGCCCATTGGCGACCGCCAGATCGAGCGAGCCATCGAGATCCACATCGAGAAAAGCGCAGCCGAAGCCCAACGTGTTCTTCGACGGCAGGCCCACGCCCGCAGCAATCGAGATGTCGTCGTACGTTCCCGAGCGCACGGCCCGATATAGGCCGATCATCTCGTTGTCGAAATTGGTGATGGCGATTCCCGGCTTGCCCGAATTCTGGAAGTCCGCAACATCCACGCCCATCCCGGCCCGCGCTTTGCCTTCCGTGCTGAACGCGAGCCCCGCTTCCACAGCGACGTCTTTGAATTTGCCGTTTCGCAGATTCTTGTAGAGTTTGTTGGGCTGCGTATCATTGGCAACCAGCAAATCCGGCCAGCCGTCCTGGTCATAGTCGAGCATAGCCACGCCCAGCGATTTCGAGCTGCTGTCAAAGATTCCGCTGGTGGCCGTAACGTCCTCGAATGTTCCATCTCCGCGATTGTGAAACAGCCAGCAGGTCTCGCCGCGGTAGGCTTCCGGCGTGCAAAACGATTTGTGCGTTCCGTCGAGGCTGCAAAAAACATCGTGCTCCGGTGACCAGCGCACATAGTTGCAAACGAAAAGGTCGAGCAACCCGTCGCGATCGTAGTCGAACCACAACGCCGAGGTACTGAATGCTTGTCGCGCGCTCAAGGCGCTTGCGCGCGTCACATCGAGGAAAGTTCCTTTGCCCGTGTTGCGAAATAGCCTGTTTTGCCCGACGCAGGTGATGAAGATATCCGGGAAGCCGTCGTTGTTGTAGTCCCCGACCGCGACGCCCATTCCGTACATCTCGACATCTAACCCGGCGGCTTTGGTCACATCCGTGAATGTGCCGTTGCGATTGTTTTTGTAGAGCCGCAACGTAGAGCGCTGGCGCTTGTGACCGGGCCAATCCATCCCGTTGATTAGCAGAATGTCTTGCCAGCCATCGCCGTCGTAATCGAGAAAAGCGCAGCCGGAGCCAAGCGTCTCCGGAAGTAATTTGCCGCCGTACGCCCCGCTGTTGTGTTGGAACTGAATGCCTGCGTGCTCGGTGACGTCCGCGAAGCGAAATGTCGGTGCCACGGGAATAGCGTCCAATAGCCGAGGAAGAGTCAGAGCGATGAGCCCTGCACTCGCGGTGCCCGACAAAAAGTCCCGCCGCTTCAAGTCAGGGTCACCAATCCGTTGCGAATCGCGTAAACCACCAGCTCCGCTGTCTTATGAATTCCCAGCGTGTCCATGATGTTGGCGCGGTGCACGCCCACGGTGTTCGCGCTGAGGCCGAGCTCGGCGGCAATTTCTTTATTCGATTTGCCTGCCACGATGTGCTGCAAAATTTCCAGCTCGCGCGTGGTGAGACCGCTGTCGCGTTCGCCCTTGAGCGCCGCGGGCTTGGCGAGTTGCGGATCGAGGACAAGATGGCCTTCAGCGACGCGCTTTATGGCGCTGACCAAATCCAGTTCCAGCGCATTTTTCAAGATGTAGCCGCGCGCGCCTGCCTCCAGGGCTTGGCGCACCAAAGTGTCCTCGGAATGCATGCTGAGCATCAGCACGGTCGCATCCGGCATCTTCGCGCGAATGCGCCGCGTGGCATCGATGCCGCTGATGCCCGGAAGCGCGCAATCCATCACCACCACTTTCGGCTTCAGCTCAAGCGCCAGCCGCACTGCTTCCTGGCCATCGCTGGCCTCACCAACGACAGAAATCGCAGCATCGTCCTCTAGCATGCGCCGGAATCCTTTGCGCACCAGCGCGTGATCGTCTACCAGCAGCACGGTGAGCTTATCCGCCATGCGCTTCGACTCTCTCCGCCGGTACGACGAGGCGCACGATCGTTCCGCCGCCTTCGCGTCTCAATACCTGCAAAGTTCCTCCCACAAGCTCCGCGCGCTCCCGCATTCCAACGAGCCCGATTCCCTGGTGCCCTGCGTCCGGCGAAAATCCCTTGCCGTGGTCTTCCACTTCCAGGTTTATGGAATCGTTCTGAAATCTTAGCCGCACCCATGCCTCTTGCGCTCCCGCATGGCGCTTTACATTATTGAGCGCCTCTTGCAGTACACGATACAGCTGCACGCCCGCAGTGCCGTCCACCGGAAACGCAGCGCCCGATTTTTCGTAGTGCACCTTCAGCCCCGTTTGCCGCTCCACCATCGGAATATACCAATCGAGCGTGCTCTCCAGTCCTTGTTCATCAAGAAGCACCGGATGCAGCGCTTGCGACAAGCTGCGAATATTGTTCAGTGTCGATTGCGCGATCTCGCGAACCTCCTGCAAATCTTGGCGCAGCGGCGCGCCCTGCGGCACCTGCTTTTCCACACGGCTCAGCAGCGAGCCAATCGCCGTCAGCACCTGGCCGAATTCGTCGTGCAGCTCGCGCGAAATGTGGCGAAGCGTGGATTCCTGTGTCGCGATCAGTTTCTGCGCCAAATCACTGCGCTGCTCGGAAAGGGCCGCCAGGCGCGCAAAAATCTGGCGGTTGGAGCGAATCAGGTACAGGCTGGTGAGCGCGATGGCGATCAGCGTAGCGCCCAGAAAAATGTACAACTGGCGCTGCACGCCATCGTAGATTTTGGCGATTTGCGCGGCTGCCAACTGCTCGGCCTCGTTGTTTTCCACGAGCAATCGCGATACCGCGGTGCTCAGCGCCGCTTGCCGCGCTTGCAACGACAAGCGAATCTGGTCGCGCGCTTCTTTTTCTTTTCCGTCGCGCGCCAGAGCAAACATGCGGTCGACCGCATCCCAGAATTGCGAGAGCTGCTGGCTCAGATAGGCGCGCTGCTCCGTCGTGCGATGCACCTCGGCATATTGTTCCTCGAGGCGCAACGCGGATTCCAAATCGCCGCGCACGCGATCGAATTGCGCAGACCAGGCGCTCAGCGGATACGGTTCTCCGGCGTCCAGCATGTCGCGCATCGCCAGGGCCACGGTGTTCAAATCGTTTTGCAGGCGCAAAAGCTGCAGCGAATCTTTTCGCCCGCGGTCCACCATGTCGCTTTGCAGTTTGCGCAAACCGGCGAGCTGCACGGTCATGTAGGCGGAGTACGCGAGTACCGCGGCCAGCGTGATCACCAGGCCCAACATAAGACGTTTTGTTGGCGAACGCTGAGAGAATACGGCGTTTTGCACGGGCTAAGAATACCTCAGGCCGCCGCTTGCCGCGTAGCAAGCGGCGCAAACAGCGGGCAGAACAGATCAACCGCGAGCGCCCGGCCGCAGCAACGCGATCACTGCCAACATTACTGCGCAGCCGGCGAGCGGCACCAGGAGCCCGATGCGCAGGCTCCCCGCGTACCGCGAAACTACGCCCACAAGCGGCGGCATCAGCGCGCTTCCGGCTGCTGCCAGCGCGAACATCACGCCGCCAACCTTTCGTGCACGCACGCCAAACCATTTCGAAAGCCAGGCAATGAAGATCGGGAAGAGACCGGCGAGGCCAAGTCCTGCGAGGAAGGCGCCGCCGAATAACGCTACGCGAGAGCGAGCGGAGAGAAATATCAATTCGCCCGCGGCTGCAAGCAGGATTCCTCCCACGGCGACCGTCACTTCCTTCCATCGAAGAAGAATCGCCGCCGCTGCTCCGCGTCCACCGAGCAACCCAGCGAAGAAAAACATGGGAGCCAATGTCCAGGTGTTACTGCTCCAGGTCGCCGCTCGCTGCGCGTGCACCGGAGCCCAGTAGGAAGTCCCGACCTCTGTCCCTACGTACACAAAAAACAAAACTCCCAGCAGAGCCGCGACACCGTTCCCCGGCGTTTTGACTATCGCTGCGCCGGGAGGGGGATCTTCTTTATGCGGCGGCTTGCCAAAGGGCATACGCAAGAGGAGAAGCGCGAGCGCGGCGCAAATGGCTCCGACCGCATAGAGAAGCGGCGTGACCTGCGACGTGCGCATGGTTAGCATGGCGAGGGGCGACGACGAAATTGCGCCGGCGCCCCAAGCGAGATTCATGATGCTCAAAGCCGAGGCACGGCGTTCTCCATACGTCTCGCCTACCCACAAATTCGTTCCCGGCGTGGCAAATCCGTAGCCAAGGCCATAGATGCCGCTCGCCGCAAGTGCAAGCGCAAACGTCGGCGCATTGAGCAGAGCGAAGCCGAGCCCCAGCATGGCAACGCCCAGCGTGATTGCAGGTTTGAATCCTTTCGCGGAGATCAAAGCGCTCGAAAGCAGAACACCCGTGAACGATCCGGTGAATTGTACTAGGGAGAAAAGTCCGGCGCGGCTGTCGTCCAGTCCCCATTTGGCCATGAAGACGGGAAGGATGGGTCCGATGAAGGAGATCACAATTCCATTGACGACGAAACCGGCGCAAAGCAGATAGAAAATCGTGCTCTGTGAGGAGGGCGAGGCTTTTTCCAGGATTTGCGTTTTCGAGGACATCATGGCATTTTGCCGGAGCCAAACATTTCGCGCAACGACGCTATAGCCCGCGCCAGAGACTGGGAAGCGACGCAAAATGATTGAAGCAGGACTCATTGGATTCGGGCTTGCCGGGCGCGCGTTTCACGCGCCGGTGATTCATGCCGTTCCGGGCCTGAGGCTTGCCGCGATTTTGCAACGCAGCGGCAATGAAGCAGCACAGCTTTATCCGGGCACGCGCATTGTGCGCAGTGTCGAAGAGCTGCTGGCAATTTCTGAGATTCAACTCGTTGTCATCGCTACGCCGAATGACACGCACCATCCAATTGCTGGGCAATGTCTCGCGGCAGGTCGCGACGTAGTGGTCGACAAACCTTTAAGCACAACGTTAGGAGAAGCTCTGGATCTCGTGAAATTTGCGCAAGAGCGCGGACGGCTGCTGACCGTCTATCACAATCGCCGGTACGACGGAGATTTTCAAGCCGTGCAGCAACTTGTTGCGAGCGGCAGGCTTGGACGCCTGGTGCGATTCGAATCGAACTACGACCGTTTTCGCCCCCGGCTAAAGGGAAACGCCTGGCGCGAGCGCTCCGGCCCCGGAACAGGGGTTTTCTTCGACCTTGCGCCACACCTGATCGATCATGCGTGGCTGCTTTTCGGGGTGCCTGAAGCGGTCACCGCCGACATTCGCATGGAACGCGAGAACGCGGTGGCCGACGATTCCTTCGACCTCACGCTGCACTACCCACGCGGCCTGCGCGCGGTCCTTCGCGCCACAATGCTCGCCGCGGTCACGCGCCCGCGCTTCGTTCTCCACGGCACCGGCGGTGCTTACGTGAAGCACGCCTTTGACGTGCAAGAGCCAAAATTGCGCGCCGGCCGCATCCCATGGAACGAAACGCCCAGCAAGTCGGAGCAAGAAGAAAACTCCGGTACCCTGACGCTGGTGAATGCTGATGGCGCCACCACAGAACAACGCATCCCGCCTGCACAGAGCGACTATCGCAGCTATTACGCCAACATTCGGGATGTCCTGCTCGGTACAGCCGCGCCCGCGGTCACACCGCAATACGCGCTCAATGTTATGCGCGTCCTCGAACTCGCCCAAGAAAGCAGTGCTCGCCGCTGCACTATCCCGTGGCCGGGTTAAAGCGCGGCATCTACATTCAGGACGGAGTGGCCGTCGCTTCCGCGTATAATCAAAGGATGGGAGCGCCACGTTGATCGAACTCGCACCTTCCATTCTTTCCGCCAATTTCGCGCAGCTCGGCGCGGAAGCGCTAGCCGCCATCGACGGTGGCGGCACGGTCTTGCACCTCGACGTGATGGATGGGCATTTCGTTCCGAATCTCACGATTGGGCCGCCGGTCGTTGCGTCGCTGCGCAAAACGATCGCAAAGGTCCCCTTCGATTGCCACTTGATGATCGAGAATCCGGACGATTACATCGCGGCCTTTGCGGAAGCCGGCGCCAATTGGATTTCCGTGCATCAGGAAGCCTGCGTGCACCTGAATCGCATACTGCACCTGATTGCGTCGCATGGATGCGAGCCTGCGGTGGTGATCAATCCCGCGACGCCAGTGCACATGCTCGACGAAGTGCTAGACATCGTGCACCACGTGCTGGTGATGTCGGTCAATCCTGGGTTCGGCGCGCAGAAATTTATTCCCGGCTCGCTGCGAAAAATTGAGACGCTGACCCAGATTCGCGAGCGGCGCGGACTCTCGTTCCGCATCGAGGTCGACGGAGGCGTCGATCTCACCACGGTCGGCGACGTGGTTCGTGCCGGCGCCGATTTGCTGGTTACCGGCAACGCGGTGTTTGCCCACGGGGACATTCGCGACAATGCCCGTAAACTGCTGCAAGCGGCGCGTGGCGCCATAGCGATGCGCGCCTAGCTTAGAATCTCTAAAAAAACTGACCTCACTGCTCCTCGTAGTTCCAGGTCAGGCCGCCGTCGACGAAGTAGCTTGTTCCCGTCACGTAGTCGGCGTCCGAAGATGCCAGGAACGCTGCAACCGATGCCACATCTTCCGGTTTGCCGAGACGCCTCAGCGGAATATTTTCCAGCAGCGACTTCAGCTTTACCGGGTCGCTCAGCAGTTTCTTGTTAATGGGCGTTTCGATAGCGCCTGGCGCAATCGCGTTGATAGTGATCCCGAGCGGCGCCAGCTCGATCGATAAATTCCGCGTCAGCATCTTGATGCCGCCTTTGCTTGCGCAATACGAGGCAAAGTGAGGGAACGGCAACTCTTCGTGCACGGAGCTGATGTTGATGACCTTGCCGCCGGCTTTGGCCTGCATGCGGTGCTTCACAAATGCCTGGGTCACGAAAAAGGGCCCTTTGAGATTCACATCGAGGACCGCGTCGTAGTCCTGCTCGGTGACGTCCCAAAAATCGGCGCGGCGTTCGAGCCCCGCGTTGTTCACCAGGATGTCGATGCGGCCGAGCTGCCGGACCGCTTCGTCTACGAAGCGTTGACCTTCCGCAACTTTCCCGACGTCACATTGCACGGACACGGCTTTTCGGCCCCCTTTCTGCACGGCCGCGACGACTTCGTCTGCGCCGGCTTTGTTGGAGCGATAGCACAGCGCCACATCGGCGCCTTCCGCCGCCAGACGCTCCACAATCGCGCGCCCAATCCCCTGATCGCCGCCAGTGACGGCAGCCACTTTGCCTTCCAATCGGTTTGCCACGTTGCTCTCCTCTGTGTCGGTTCACCGATGAGATGCGCACGGCGCTGGATTGTTTCGTGGAGCCAGTAGGTTCGGAGCGCGGCGTAGAGGGCCTCGCAGGGGAGCGCGTGCCGCCACGGTTTTCTCCAAACATGGGTTCTAAAGATAGGAATGTCGCGTAGTAGCGTGACCCTAAACGGCTTACAAACAGCTTTTGGCGCTACGGAGTGGCCAGAGTGCGAGCAAAGGCGTCGAGATTTTGCTTGTCGATCCAGATTACGCCGGTATTCACGAAGGTGGGGATGGGCGCGAAGGGATCCTTGGCCCAGGCGACGTTGAGTGAGCGAGGTCCATGGCGGTGCAGGTCATCGAGCATTTTCAAACCGATGAAGCCCATGGTGAAAGGTCTTTGCGCGATGGTGCCTTGGATAAAGCCCTTGCGAATCCATTCGAGGGTTTCGGGGTCGGAGTCCATGGCTATTAGCGTTTTACCCGTAATGCGGGCTGCGTTTAGCGCTTTCGCTACTCCCTTGCCGCCCAGCGCATCCAGGCACACGAAGGCGTCCACTTTGGTTTTTGCCGCGACTAGCTTCTGGGCTTGATCGAAGGCGATCTGCGGATCTCCCTTGATGTCGACGACGGGCAGCACGGTGATGTGAGGGTACGCGGTCAAGATCTCCATGTAGCCGCGATATCGCTCATTGAGATTGGTCTGCTCGGGCATGGTAAGATGGCGACGCTGCCATTGCCCTGCAAGGAGCGGCTGACGATTTCGCCGCCCAATCTTCCCGCCTCGTAGTTGTCTGTACCTATGAAGGACAAGCGCTTGCTGGCGGAGGAGTCGGCATCGACAGTGATGACGGGAATACCTGCAGCAATAGCGGCATCGATGTCCGACTTCATTAGATCCGGGTCGGCTGGTGAAACCAGAATGCCCGCGGGTTTCAACTGGACCACGCGACGAAATTCCTGCTGCTCGGCTTTGGGATCGTAGCTACCTGGACCGGCGACCGTTCCCCGCACCTGCATTTCGGAAGCGGCTTTTCTAAACCCGGACGCAGCGGTCTGCCAATACGGGATTTGCGTGTTCACGGTGACCAGAAAATATTGCGCGCTTGATCCGTCTCCTGCGGAATTGAGGGGCTTGTTGCAGCCACTACAAAGGAGCGCCACGGCGAGAAGAAAGGGACCCAGGAACCTTGCGGTCATCGACATAAGACCCCCTAAAAGGGAACGGTTCGAGGCGCGTGAGGGAAATCTGCGCAAATCATAGGCGCGCAAATCACGAAAAGCAACAACACGCAGGCACTTGGCTGACGCGTGTTTTTGCAGTGACGTTCGGTCAGCGGGCGACGAGGTTTGTCGAAGAACTGTCCTTGGAGGCGTTCTCGTAGAGGTGAAGAATTTGCGCAGCGCGCTTTAACAAGTCCAAGGGAAGTTCGCCAGGTTGGTAGTCGACCCAACCGGTGGCGTAAGGAATTGGGATTTTCTCCCCAGCGGACACGATTTCGAGCGGACCTATGCGATTCAAAATAAGCTTTACCTCGCCAAGGGTGCATTCGGTCAGAATGAGCAAAAAATCGCTGCTTGCGAGCCGCACGGCAAAATCGGAACCGCGAATGGCTTTTTTCATGCGACGGGCAAATTCCTTCAGCACTGAATCGATAGCGGCTTTGCCATAGCGCTGAGTGACCTGCGCGAATTCATCGATGTGAATGGTAGCGACGCTAAGCGCGGTGTTTTCGCGGCGCGCACGGCCTATTTCTTTGCCGAGGTGCTGCTCAATGGAGACGCGTGTGTAAAGACCAGTGACGGGATCGAAACCGGAGGGGTCTGAGATTTCGCTCCCGTTACGCTCCGGAATGGGATTCTGGGCGCTGAGTTGTTTTCTGCGCCGCCGAAAGGACCATTGCCGGTACACGAGCCAGGAATTGAAAACAACCACGAGAGCAGCCGTGCCCCACTGTGCCTGGTCGGGGCGAATCTCATAGAAGTGATTGGCATGGCGAAAGAGAAAAGGCAGGAAGGACAGAGCCAATGCCGAGGTGGCAAGCAGCGTCACTGTACAGGCGAAGAACCACAGCCACCACTCACTACGTGCGAGGTGCCGCAACTCGGTCTCGGTCTGCAGCACGCGGAAAGCGCCCGAGCCTTCCAGGGGAGAAGGTTCTGGCGTGCGCGCGCGAAGGCCCAGGATGGACTTCATCTCTTGCTTTATGGATCCGAGATAACTGTAGGCGCGCAATGGCCGGCGGGCAATCGTGAAAAAGTACAGGCCCGCTAAGCTGCAAAACTGGACGCATGGGCAGGAGTGACACTTTGGGGGAGTACCAGCCCGCGAAGTTCTCGTAATTGGATGTGCGGGAGTGGCCTACTGAGGGAAGTTGAGCTGCATGCGCAGCCCATGCCCAAGGAAAGTCCAGCCCTTTCACTTGCGCTTGCCACGCGATCTGCCCGCAAGAGATCGCGCAGCGAAGGGGTAAAAATGAAAACCAAATGGATCATAGCTGGGCTGATAGCGGCACTCGTATTGCTGGGAGCCGCGCGAGCGGCGGCGCAGTCGTACAATCCAATTCACTGGATCAAGAAGGGGCCGACCGCCAGCGAACAGCTCGCCGCAAATAGCGACGAAAGCAAGAAGCTGGGTACGCTGCTGCAGGCCATACTGCCGCCCCGCACCAAACTCGAGGATGCTTGCACTTCTTTCAAGCAATTGAACACGTGCGTCGCCGCGCTGCACGTCAGCCACAATTTGAAGATCAAGTTCAACTGCCTGAAGTGGGATGTCACCGGAGTTCAGCCTGCGAGCGGCAATGTGTCTTCCTGCACCGCGCCTGAGGGCGGCAAACCGCTAGCTCTTGCAAAGGCAATCCAAACGCTGAAGCCGCAAGCGGATGCCAAGGCGGAGGCGAAGAACGCGGAGAGGCGAGCGCAGGAAGACATCAAAGACGCGTCGTCGTGAGGCGGTCGACAATCAATAATGGAGAGTTGCCCCGCACACCGTGAAAGCGGCGGCCCTTGGGGCGAAAAGGTCAGGCTTTTTTCTTTTCGATTTTCAGGTTAAGGACGATCTCTTTTTTGTTGTCGAAACTGGAGATCGTTCGACTAGCCGATTTTGCGCCATCTTTTTCGGCGCGGATTTCATAGTCGACATTGGGATCGAGGCCGCTGAAGCGGTAATTGCCTTCCTCGTCGGTTATGTAGCTGCGGACTGCGTTGGTGCGCGTATTTCTGAGAAAAACCACGGCCGAAGGAATGGGTGCTTCTGAGGCTTTGTCCACCACGACGCCACGGACAGTGCGGAGCGGTGCTTCATGCTTGGCGTCCTGGGCCATGGCCGCGCAGATGCACATAGACGAAACCAAAGCCACAAGCAGCGAGCGAGCGGGCTTCATTGTTTTCCTCTCTTGGCCGGTTCCATGCGGAAAACCACGTTGTTTTCCCCGGAGCCATTCCGGGCGTCGATGGTCCTGGTCTGGTCGGCGAAACCCTTGGTGTGCACTACCATCTCATATTGCGTACCTTGCGGCACGCGAATCGCGAATTCGCCGCGCGAATTGGTGCGGTCTTCCCAGCGGAATTTCCTATCGCTCGAGCGGCGGATGTGGAGTTGCACGCCCGGGAAAGAGATGGCTTTGTCGGTAAACACGGTTCCGCGGATCAAAAAGTCATTGGCATGGCTGTATTTCTGCTTGCCCGCCTTTGCAGACGACGAGGACTGAGGCTGAGAAGCAGTTGCGTTTTCTTGAATTGGCGCTTGCGAAGCCGCGAACGGAACCAGCAGTGCCGCAGCCCACAAGGCAACGACCCACCGAACATGCATGTTTCCGCTCCTTAAAGGCTTAGATGGTGGCAGGCAGGAAAGAAGATGCCAAGGGTCTGGATCTGCAGTTACTCTTCGTCATCTTCCTCATCGTCCTCGTCTTCGTCCTTGGGAAGATCGCCGTTTTCCCCAATTTCGCCCTCTTCTTCGTCTTCTTCGTCTTCATCATCATCCATATCCTCGGAGATGACGTTCAGATGGACAGGATGGATTTGCAAGACCTCCAGTTCGGACTCGCACTCTGGGCAACTGAGAATCTCGCCTTCTTCGACTTCGTCTTCGTCGACGTCGATTTCAGCGGAACATTCAGGGCAGCGGATCACGTCTCCATCCTCCGTACGTGCATCAAAAGTCGGCGCCGCTAAGACCGCGGGCACCACCGTCGAGCGTATTATATACCGGCGTCAAGTCAACCCCATCCGGGCGAGTGCGGCCGGGTACGCAAGCCTGAGGAAGC
This sequence comes from Candidatus Acidiferrum sp., assembly GCA_035602505.1. Taxonomy (GTDB): domain Bacteria; phylum Acidobacteriota; class Terriglobia; order Acidiferrales; family UBA7541; genus Acidiferrum. The sequence continues at coordinate 132,335 of DATNMD010000025.1, read as the reverse complement.
AGACATAGAGCCTATATATGGCGTCTTCGCGGGAGTATCCGGAACGACCGATGGTGGGTGTGGGCGGCGTCATTATCGACCAGGGGCGAGCCCTGCTGATTAGGCGCGGCAGCGAGCCGCTGCTTGGGGAATGGTCGATTCCGGGAGGGACACTGGAGTTGGGCGAGACGCTGGAGGAGGGCGTAGCGCGGGAACTGCTGGAGGAGACAGGTCTCACGGTGCGCGTGATCGCACTGATAGAGGTGTTCGACCGAATTTATATGGAGAGCACCGCGGGCGCGAATGAGGGAAGGAAAGGGCCGCGATTCCATTATGTGATCGTTGACTATCTATGCGAACGGCTTGCTGGCAAAGCCGTGGCGGGAAGCGATGTGACGGACGTGGCGTTTGCAAGCGAAGAGGAGTTGGGAAAGTACAACTTGACCGAGACGGCTACGCGGATTTTGAAGAAGGCATTTGCCATGGAACGAGAGAGACGGCACTGAGAACGGAGCCCCCGGAGAGGAAGTCATGGGGCCTTGGTGATCTCGATGCTGCCGTTGGAATTGGTTAGCTGGAGCTGGCATCCGCCGGAACCGATGGTGCCGTTGAGCGAATCGGGGCCTACGCTGCCGGTCGTGGTGATCGGCAAATCGGTGGAGATGCGGCCGAAGGATGTGCGCGCGTTGACGTTGTAGCCGAGGCCTTCCGGGACGCGCACGCGGATGGAAGAGAAAGAAGTCTTCAGCGCGATGTCCCGGCAGCCGCTGGCCGGACGCGCAGCAGCGACAGAGATCCCGCCGTTCTGATTATTCACCGTGATTTTGCCGCCGACGGATTCTAGTGTGACGCCGGCGAAGGACGTGGTGACCTCAGCGTTGCCTTTGACGTTGCGCGCGGTAACCGAGCCGTTGGTGTTTTCGACGATGAGATTGCCGCTGATGCGGTCAGCGGACACGCTGCCGAAACTGGTCTTGGCGAAGGTGTCGCCGCCAATGTCGGTCAGCGTGATGCTGCCGTTGCTGGTGATGGCGCGAATGCCTTTGGAGATGTCCGAGGCCTCAATTGCGCCGAAAGAGGATTTCAGTTCTACGGTCCCACGCGCGGAGCGCAGCGTGATCTTTCCGTTGGAAGTTTCCGCGCTAAGTGGGCCGGCGATGTTGCTCAGCTCGAGATTGCCGAAGGAATCGCGAATGGTTACGGCGCTTCCGGAAAGCGAACTCCCGTATACACGGCCATTGCTGGTGGTGCAGTTGACGCGACCCTTGACCTCGGAAAAGGTGACGTTCCCGAAGCTGTCGGTGATGTCGGCGGCGCCTCCAATGCCCGACACATCGACGTTGCCGTTATTGTCGTGAACGATCAAGTCGCCGCGGATGTTACGAGCTTCGACGCTGCCGAACGAAGTGGTGATGTTGGCGGAAGCGGCGTTCGAGAGGTTGACAGCTCCGTTGCCTCCAGTGATGTTGGCGGCACCCTGAATTTCGCGGACCGTGATGCTGCCGAAACGATTGCGCAGCTCCAGCGAACCCTTCACCTGGGAGACTTGCACCGAGCCATTGTTGTCGGTGACAGACGCGTCGCCCGCTGCGCCGTTGAGCTCGATGCTGCCGAAAGAGTTGCTGAGTCGTGCGGCGCCAGTATCGTGGACGTTGAGCGAGCCGTGGCTGTTGTCGAATTCAGATTTGCTGCGGACGCCGGTGGCGTTCACGCTGCCGAAGCTGTTCTTCACAACCAGCGGAGCGTCGGAAGGCATGGCGATCTCATAATCGACAGAATAGGAAGCGTTCTTGCGGCCAAACCAGTTGCGATTTCCCTCCGGGTAGTTGGTGCGCACCTCGACGCCCAGCGCCGTTTGCTGGACATCAATCTGCACTTTGTCGGCGAAGCTTTGCGCCTGCTCGCGCGAGTCGGCTTGCACGCGGATGGTGGCGGAGATCCTTAGTTCGCGGCCCGACTCGCCGTGGATGCGCACTTCGCCGAATTTGTTCTCGATGCGGAACGATTGCCCTGCGCTCAGGGAGAGCGTCTTCTGGAAGCCGCGCGTGACCTGCTCTTGGCCGGGATTTGCAGCACGCGCGGACGAAGCTGTGACGACCAGCAAAATGGCAGCACAGAGCAGGGTGCGCCGTTTGCTCGACCAACGTCGCCGCGCAGTCTGCTGGCTACAGAGCAAGGGGCCGGTCATCGCTTTTCCTCCAAGAGTTCTTCCAATGTGCGCTGCTTTTCCTGATACATGGCGAGCAACTGGTAACGCAGGTGTGCGTTCGATGGGTTTTGCCCAGTCTGCGCGCGCAGGTCGTCGATGGCAGTGTCGAGCACGAAGAGCTTTTCGCGGTAGTTGGCCATGAGCGGGGTTGCAGGATTATCGAGCTGAGGCTTGGCGTCTGCTGCCAGCTTATCAATCGCTTGCACGTAAGCGGATTGCGCGTGTTCGACGTCAAGGAGGGTCTTGCTCTTAAGCAGGCTGCCCTGCTGGATCGGCAGTTTCTTGGTTGGTCTCAGGAGCCACCCGCCGGAAAACATCAGCACGACCACCAGCGCGGTGGCCGCCGCGGTTTGCCAGGAAAGCGAGAGACTCGCAAAGAGCCGTCGCCAGCTCCAGCCGCGCCGCGCTGAGCGCTCAGCTTCTTCGGCCAGGGCGAAGCGGATACGCGGCCAAAGTGCTGGGCTCTCCGTATAGTCACGCAGTTCAGCCGCTGCGAGGCTGAGAGATTTCCAGGCGCGAAGCTCTTCGGCACAGGACGCACAGGCTGCCGCATGGCCCTCGAGCGCGGCCCATTCGGCCGCGGTGCCATCTTCGAAAATTCGATCTCGGTCTTTGCAGGTTACGTTCATCGGAGTCACCGTGCTCCCACGGCATTGCCGCGAGGAGGCTCCAGCATCTGGCGAAGATTTTTCTTCGCTTGGAAAAGTGTGTTCTTCGAAGCCGTTTCGCTGATTTCCAGCATCGCGGAAATTTCCGCATGGTGGAAGCCTTCGACTTCGTAGAGCAAGAAGACATCGCGCTGATGGCGCGTCAGCTTGTCCAGCGCGCGTTCGAGCGCCAGCCGTAGCGAGGGATGAGCGACCGCCGCATGAGGCTCCGGGCGCGAAGGCGCATTGTCGCGGTGCTGCTCATCGTCCGCGGTGACTTCTTTCTTCCGCAGACGGCTGCGCCTCGCGTCATAGCAGGTGTTTACCAGGATGCGAAAGGTCCAGGTGACGAAGCTCGACTGGCCGCGAAAACTGGCGATGCCGCGTTGAACCTTCAGAAAAGTTTCTTGCACCGCATCTTCCGCGTCCGTGGGGCTGCCAAGAATATTGCGAGCGAGGTTCTTCATTCGCGCGCCATGCAGCGAATACAAGCGCTCGTACGCCTGCAAGTCGCCGCATCGGCAGGCTGCCGCCAGAGTCGTGTCCTCTGCCCGGGCTGCGTCCGCCGCGTTGGGAGCGGCGATTTGTTCACGGAAAGGTTCCACTCGCCTCTCCCGTTGCGCTAAGGCAGGGATTCTAGTCTCCCAGGCCAGCGCAAGTCCCATGATTCCCATGCCATGCTCCTGGCGTAGAGACGACGGGGAGAGGCAAAACGTCAGGGCGCGTATCTGACCAGCGGACGTCTGCAGTCATTCACGGATCCGGTAAGTTGTTGATGTTGAGTGAGATACCTAGGGCCCGCGGCCAGCCCATATCCCCTGGGTTCCGCTTAGCCTGCGATAGCGTCGGGCAGAGCGCCGCGGGTGCGTTCGCGATGGCCAAATTCTTGCACCGCGGATTCCAGGTCGGTGGCGGTGAAATCCGGCCAGCGCTTCGGCGTGAAAACAAACTCGGCGAAGGCGCATTCCCACAAAAGAAAATCGGAGAGACGTTGCTCGCCACCAGTGCGGATCAGGAGGTCGACGTCTGTCGAGCCGCCGCGCAGCACTTCAGACAACACGTCGCCAAAGGAATCGGGCGAGAGCTTCGTCACTTTGTAAAAGCGGCAAGCGGCGTGAAAGATCGCCTCGCGTGCCGAATAATCGACCGCCAAGCGCAGCTGCAAACGCGTGCCGTTTGCAGTGGCTGCCTCGGAATCGGCGATGGTGTCACGCAGCGTCGCCGGCATACGGTCGCGGCGGCCGATGATGTTCAGGCGCACGCCTTCCGCGATGCAGTTCGAGGTCTCGGTCAGAAGATATTCGTGCAACAAGCGCAGGATGGTATTGACTTCCGCGGGAGGGCGCTTCCAGTTCGCGGAAGAAAGCGCAAACAGCGTAAGCGTGTGGATGCCCAGCCCCGGAGCGGCGGCAATGATGCGCCGTGCAGTTTGCGCGCCGGCACGGTGCCCGGCGGAACGGGGCAGGCCACGCGACGTAGCCCAGCGGCCGTTGCCGTCGGAGATGATGGCCACGTGCAGTGAGCGTCTTGGAGTAATCTCCTGGAGAACCGCCGTGGGTTGCTGCAAAACAATGGGTGACATGTGCATGTTCTTTCTCCGCCGCTGCTGGAACTGCTAACGCTACAAACTACTCTGTATTACAAAGTCGAAAGGCAAAAAATTTTGCGCCCGTTAGCCCTCGCGCGTGGCGCGGATCAGCGCTTCCATATGATTTAAATAGCGCTCTAGCGCCTTTCGCCCCGCTGCCGCGAGCCGGTACTCGGTCTTGGGCAGCCGCCCGTCGAAGGATTTCGTGCACACGATGTAATCGGCTTCTTCTAGCCTGCGCGCGTGAACGCTCAAGTTGCCGTCCGTGGTCTTAAGCATGGCCTTCAATTCGTTGAAGGTCAGTGAGCGATTGACCGCCAGGGCGCTGACAATGCCCAATCGCACGCGCTCATGAATGAGACGGTCGAGATCAGCGGGAACGGGCTCGCGTGTGTGCGCGGCAGGGAGCGCAGCTTCACGCTCCCGCGACCGCTGGTACCGTTCGTCCCGTGCTGTCGATGACTTAGCCATGCGAATCCTCTTCTACTGCCGCTACCCTCCGTGATGCCGCGCAATCCACAAACCGAACGCAATTTGCAGCACGCCAAACCCCGCGGCCATGAACGCGTCCCCCCAATTGGACGGCGCGAAAAGTGCGATCGCTCCAAGACCCATGAGTGCCAAGCCCATCACTGGAACGACGCGGACTGAGAAGGCTCCGCCGGTGACGATGGCCGTGCCGTAGAGAAGGAGCCACACGCCGGGAAGCGCGGCTTGCACCCCGGCTTGAAACAGCGCGAAGGTCAGCAGGCCGCCGACGATGATCGGTGGAGTAAAGCTGAGAAGAAATCTCCTGCCCGGCCCGGAAAGGAGCGTGGCGCTGGCGCGATGGGCCTTGGTAGCGGCGGAGGATGCGGCAATTGCCACGGCGATGAAGGCCTCGACCAGCCAAACCGTGAGCCAGGCCCGCGGCGATGTTTGACGCGACGCTGCCCAAGCCGCGCCGATGGCGGTCAATCCCATGGCTACCCCGCCCCAACCGGGGAGTGCGGTAAATTCGGCGGCGCGCTCCATGGTTTCGCGGATGTAGCGCAGGTGGTCGGCGGCACGAGCATCGATGGGAATAGGCTCGCGTTGGCGGGAGCGGAGAGGGCTGACGAAGGCCATGTCGAAAGACTAGCAGCGCCGCCCTACGCAGGTCAAGTACTTTGTATCATAAAGTACGAGGATCCCCATCGCTCAAGCCGCGCTGGCCATCGAGGACTCCGAGCGCGGATACCGGCCTGCCAATGCGTTCCAGCGGATGATGAAAACGTCCAGAAACATTTGGAGACTGTCACGCAACATGCTCACTTTAGTGGCCGGCGAATGCGCCCAGCGCACGGGAATCTCAATGGAGCGCAGCCCGTGATGACGCGCCAGATAGAGAAGCTCAGGATCAAAGCCGAAGCGCTCAATGCGCTGTTGCTGGAAGATCACGCGGCAGCGTTCGCGCCGAAAGGCCTTGAAACCGCACTGTGTATCGACAAACGGCAAACGCAGAATGGCGCGCACAATAAAATTGAAAACGATGCCGGCAGACTCACGAAAGACGGACTGACGCACGGCAATCAGGTTGCGGTTCAGAGCGCGGGAGCCGATGGCCACGTCGTGATCCGCCAGCGCCGCAAGTAGTTTGTCCGCTTCGTCGATCGGCGCGGACAAGTCCGCGTCGGTAAACAGCACGATGCGTCCGTGCGCTTCTATCATCCCGTGCCGGACGCTGTAGCCTTTGCCGCGATTTTTGTTGTTGGCCACCACGCGCAGCCGTTGAATTTCGCCCTGGAACGCGTTGGCGACATCCGCGGTGCGGTCGGTCGAGCCGTCGTCGACCACGATGACCTCCGTCTCGCGCTTGCTGGCGCGGATATACGCCGATATTTCGGCGAGCGTCACCGGTAAGCGAAGCTCTTCATTGAAAGATGGAATCACGATGGAGAGCTCGGGCGGGACGGAGCTCATTGTTGCGGGGATTCCTTCCAGCCGTGCGCACCGAGAAGTGGAACGAAGCGGCAAGACTCGAGCATGATGGTACGAAAGGTATCATGGCTGCGCTCGATCAGCCGCAAATCCTGATTTTCTACATCGCCCACGGGCACAACCATTCTTCCGTCTTCGGCAAGTTGCGCGAGAAGAGGCGCGGGCACGGATGGCGCCGCCGCAGCCACGAGAATGGCGTCGTACGGTGCGAATTCCGGCAAACCAAGCGTACCGTCGCCGTAGTGCACGTGAACGTTCCTGTAGCCGAGGCGTGCGAGACGCTCAGCGGCTTCGGTGGCAAGCTCCGCGCGGAACTCCACGGTGAAAACGTCGCGTGCCAGGCAGGCCAGCACGGCCGCTTGGTACCCAAATCCCGTTCCGATTTCGAGGACCCTTTCGTCTCCTTGAAGATGCAGCGCCGCGGTCATGGCGGCTACGATGTAAGGTTGGGAAATCGTTTGCCCTTCCCCGATTGGCAGCGGGGCGTCCTCGTAAGCGCGGTGGCGAAATTCGGCAGGCACGAATTCGTGTCGCGGGACGCGCGCAAGGCACTCTAAAACGCGGCTGTCAGTAATATGGCGGCGGCGAATTTGCGTCTCGACCATCTCTTGGCGCGCTTGCGCAAAGCTATTGGGCGTGCTGTTCCCGAAATTGCCGCCCGCATCCATGAAATCATGCCGGCGCGGAAGCGGCCGCATGTTTCTCCCAGGCGTGCGTGCTGAGGATGTCGTCTATTTGCTCGAGCGCAAAGTCGCATTCCTCCAGCCGATTGTAGAAGTGCGGCGAGAAACGCACGCCGGCTTTAGGACGAAAGTCCACCAGGACTTCCCGCGCGAGGAGTTCGCGGCAGACTTCGTAGGCATGAGGGCAATCGATGGAAACCGTGCCGGCGCGTTCCGCGGGATTTTCCGGAGTGTTGACGCGCCAGCCTCGCGACTTAGCGCCTTCGAGCAAGCGCGTGGTCATGCGCACGGATTTAGCGCGTATCGCTTCGATGCCCACGGCATTGAGGATGTCCAGCCCCGGCTGGCACGCATACAGCGCTGGAACATGCGGCGTGCCGTTGAGGTAGCGGAACGAATCCTCACGCGCATCGATCGCGCCGGTTTCGAAGCCGAATGGACGCCGATGCGCAATCCATCCTGTGAGCGCGGGACGCAGCTTGGCGCGCAAATCTTCGCGCACATAGAGATAACCCACGCCCGGGCCGCCGCACAGCCACTTGAGTACGCCGCCGACCGCGAAGTCGGCGCCCAATACCCGAACGTCGATCGGAATCGTGCCGGCAGCCTGGAAGACATCGAGGATTACATGAGCGCCGACGCGGTGCGCGCGCTCGATAATCGCCCGCGCGTCGACGATGTAGGAACTGCGAAACAGAACATGTGAGATCGGCACGAGTAAGGTGGTTTCATCGATGGCCGCAAGGAACTTGTCCAGGTCGATGCGCACGGGGTCGGAGCTTGCCACCAACTCCACGCGAGCGCCCAGGCGCCGCTGCTCGTGATAAAAATATTGGATCGAAGGAAATTCGAGATCGGTCATCACGATTTTGTTGCGCGTCCCGCGGAAGTCAAAACAAGAAGCGATGACCGCCTGAATCAACGTGACATTTTGATGCAGCGAAATCTCGCCGCGCTTCGCACCGATAAGCGGCGCGACTTTGTCGCCGACCTCGACGGCCATTTCCCACCAGCCCTCTTCCCACGCGCGCACGCCGCGTTCCGCCCAAGAATCCGCGTAGGCCCGCACCGAGTCGTAGACAGCGCGCGGCATCGCGCCAAGCGAGTTGCTGATGAGATAGGTGGAGCGGTCAAGAATAGGGAACTCGCCGCGCCATTTCAGCAGATCATCCATGAATGCTGGCTCCAACAACTGGGTTGCGGGGATGGGTCTTCCTCCACCCAAGGTAGCACAGCGTGATAAAGAGCAGCCAGGGCAGCCCCGCCGTCAACGTGATGCGAAGTCCCGGCACCCACCACGTGGAAACGAGCACTCCCCCGAGAGCTGCGACACCAAAGAGCGAGTTCCACGGACCGCGCGGCCCGAAGCGCACCACTCGCTGCCCAGATCGAGCCGTGCGCCTCCGAAACATCAGGTGCGTCACGAAGATCATCAGCCACACGAAAATCCCCCCGAAAAACGCCGAGCCCAGCATGTAGACGTATGCCGTCCCACTGTAGCGCCGCTCCAGAAACAACGCTGCTACCATCCCGATGCTGGAAGCGAGCAGCGCCGTCACGGGAGTGCCGCGTTTGCTCAGTCGTCCTAGCCCCGCCGGAGCGTAGCCGCCGCGCGCCAGCGAGAACAGCATGCGCGCCGTCAGATAGAGATTGCAGTTCACGCTCGACAGCGCCGCCGTCAGCACCATAAAATTCATTACCCCGGCAGCCGCCGGAATGCCTGCGGATTCGAAGACGCGAACGAAAGGGCTTTCGCCGAGTCCCACCTGAGTCCACGGCACGACCCCAACTACGACGGCAAGCCCTCCAATGTAGAAGATGCCAAGGCGCGCAAACGTCCAGCGCATCGCGCGCGGCAATGCCGTTGCCGGATCTTTCGCTTCACCTGAAGTGACGGCGACGATTTCGATGCCCAGGTAACTGAACACCGCCATCGCAATGCCTAGTCCAACGCCAGTCCAGCAGTTGGGAAGAAATCCCCCGTGCGCTACGTAGTTCGTGGCACCGATTCGCGGGAATCCAATGCCCAGCAGTAAAGCGGCCCCCAAAATCAAAAACAGAACAATCGTCACGACCTTTAGCATCGCAAACCAGTATTCGAACGTCCCAAAATTTGAAACGCTGCTGGCGTTCACCCAGATGAGCGCCCCCGAAAATCCTGCAATCCAGATCCAGGACGGCACTCCCGGAAACCAATGCTTGCAATAAATCGACGCCGCGACCATTTCGCTGCCGATGGCGATCACTTGCCCGAGCCAATACGAATAGCGCATGGCGAAACCCGCCCACGGGTGCACGTACATTTCGGCGTAAACGCCGAACGAGCCGGCCACCGGATGCGCGATGGCCATTTCTCCCAGCGCCCACATCAGGGCCAGCGCTATCCCGGCGGCGGCGGTGTAGCTCAGGATCACGCCGGGACCCGCAAGCTTGACGGAAAGCGCGCTGCCGAGAAAAAGTCCGGTGCCGATGGCGCCGCCGACGGCGATCATGGAAAGCTGCCGCGGCGTCAAATTGCGGTGCAGGCCCGCTTCGCGTTCCAGGATGGCCGAGGCATCGGCAACATTCGCCTCGATGGAAGCTTCGGTTTGTGGCATGGCGCGGCATCGTAGCAGACCGTTCGCCAACCGCCAACGCGGCCGCCCGAGCCAAGGCAGCTTCGCCGCGCTCTCCGCCTGCACCAACGTACAGCAAGGGACAGGCAGTATGGGGCGCGTAACTCCTGTACTTCAGTGCTCTACTTCGCGCGCCCACTTCTCTTTACAATCGCAAGTGTGGCGAAACCGCAAAGACTTTCGCCGCGGAGGCAGTCATGAAAGCGGTCCTGGCATTGGTCATCCTCTATGTGGCGATGTTCTTCCTCGCCATCCAAGGCGCTTCACAAAATTCCGTGCAAGTCGCACGGCAGGCTGGCGCAGGCCAAGCCGCGCGCTCCATTGATCCCGCAAAAGAAGCCGATATCCGCTCGCTCATGGAGCTTGTAGGCGCCCGTGACGCCATGCAGGATTTTGCCGCCCACGGCGCCGACCAGCTTCGCGAAAACCTCCTCGCTTCTGTGCCCAGCAACGACCGCGGCCAGCTATTTGTGGATGCCTTCATCGAGGACTACAAAGCCAAATTCAATGCGGATGAAGCTACGGCCCAGCTCGTAACGATTTACGATCGGCATTTCACGCAGGACGAAATCAAGGGCCTCCTGCAATTTTACGGCTCGCCCCTCGGCCAAAAGTTCGCCGCGGAAATGCCCCGGATCAACGCCGAAATGCAAGCCGCCAACCGCACCTTCAGCACGCGTATCGCCAAGGACGTGCTGCAAGACCTGCGCAAGCAGTATCCCGGCATCGCTGCGCACGCGCGCTTCGCCAAACCGCGCCCCGCGCAAACGGACCAGCCCCAACAGCAAGCGCAAACACAACCCTAACGCGCTCTATCGCGTCTCATACCTCGCGGAACATCAGCCAAATCAGAATCGCTGGCGTGATCGTTGCCTTTAACCCATCTTTTTGTGACGCGGGCTCACGGGAGGCTGTAAATGCGACCATTGCTCGTTGGGTGTGCGCTTCTTTCAGGAGCGCTGCTGGTTCTGGCGCATGCGCCGTCGCTCCAAGTGAATGCTCAAGAGAAAGCGGCGGTGGCCAAGCCCTCATCCCAGGCTTCCGCCAAGGGCACCCCGCAAGCTTCAAGCGCGATCGATCCCCAGAAGCAAGCCCGCATTCGCGAGTTGATGGATGTCACCGGCGCGAAGAACCTCGGACAGCAGCTTATCGAGGCGGGAATGGAGCAGTTCCGCAGCAGCGTGCAGGATTCGCAGCCTGATAATCCCCGCGCCAAGCAATTTGTCGACGCCTTCGTAGCCCGCTTCCAGAAACACTTTGACTTCAACTCCCTCACCGACCGAATTATCCCCATCTACGACAAATATCTGACCACCGACGATCTGAAGGGCTTGCTGGACTACTACCAGTCGCCGCTTGGGCAGCGCATGCTGAAGACCCTGCCGGAAGTGACGCGCGAATCGCAAGCCGCGGGCTTCGCCCTGGGCCAGAAAGCCGCGCAAGACACCATGGAAGAGTTGAAGGCGGACTTCCCGGAATTCACCGGCTCCAAAGATCAGGACAAGCATCCAGGCGGCGACCAGAAGTAGAACTGAGCTCGGCAGGCTCTCACGGAAAACGCTTCTTGATTTTTATGTCGATACCGAACGTCCCGTTGTAGTCCCGCAGCGCCACGATCGACACGTTCCGGTTGACGTTGTATTCCACCTGGATCACTTGCTGCTGTGTGGATCCGACGTTGGACACATACGTCACGGTCAGATTCCGCGTCACCTGCTGCTGCACCGTCACGCGAGCCGCTGCGTTTTGCGAAGCTCCTGTCGAGCCCACTCCTGTCAGCCCCGGATCGACTCGAAAATTCGTAATCCCAAATAGTTTCTCCAGCCGTCCGCCGAGTTGGCTGGACACCGCTTCCGAAAGCAGTGCCGAAGCTCCTGCCGTCCCGCTCTGCGTTCCCGAGGCGCTGCGCAGAGTGCCCTCTGAGCTGGTCTGCCCCAGCGCCAGCAGCGTCACGATGTCGTTTGCCGGCAGTGGCGGGTCCGAACGGTACGCCAGCGTCAGCTTGCTCGCCGGCCCGTTGAAGTTCAGCGTTATCTCATACTGCTGAATTGTGGTGCTCGCTTCCACATTCACCACAGGATCGAGCCGGAAAGGATTGGCAAAATTAATGTCGCCTCTCGCCACGCGATAACGGTTGCCGTGAAACAGCAAATCCCCCGAAAGAACGTGGATGTGCCCCAGCAAAATGGGATGTTCCCACGTGCCGCGCACGCGGATGTTGGCTTCCGCGTCCAGTTCCGCGCCGGGCCACTCCATCCGCGCATCCGGCGCGGAAACCGCTTCAACGTCGAATTGCAGGTTGCGCAAGAATGCGGAGCTGGTGGAAGGAGCATTGATTCCTTCCTTGCTGGAAACCAGCACGCCGGCAACCTCCAGTCCTTGCGTGAGAGTGACGCGCTGCACTGTCACGCGGCCGGACAGCAAGCCCGCTTCCGTGGTGCCCGTCAGACGCAGCGAGCCCCCGGTTAGCCAGCTCATGCCTTCCGGATAGCGGATGCGAACGCTGTCGCTCCGCGCAGTGATGTCGTAGCGCAAGGGCCGCTCGGTGTACGTCACGCTGCCGGAAAGGTGCAACGTGCCTCCGCCGGCTTCCGCAGTCATGTTGTTGAAGGAAAGCCGGGTATCGTCGAAGATGAAGTCGCCCTTGATGTTGCTTAGCCCGGTGGGAAAATCGACGACTCGCGCATTGGCGTTGTCGATGTGAATCCGTCCGGTGATGCGCGGCCGCTCGAGGGTGCCCTCGAATGCCGCGTTGATCTGCGCCGGGCCGCCGATCGTCAGCCCCGGCGAAATCCCTGCAAGCAGCCGCAGATCCAGCGCCCCGTTAAGCCGCAGGTTCATGCTGGCCCTGCCCGCGAAGCCAACATTCCCTTCGACACGAATATCCGTGTCGGGTCCCCGAAATTGCGCCGGCTCGATCTGCAAATTGTCTCGAGAAGAGCGAAAGTGTACCGGGCCCACGTTCTCAAGCTGCACGTTCGCATAGTTGAACATCAGCCGCGAGAACTTTGCGTCTATCACGATGCTCTCCGGCCGCTTCAGTGATCCACTCAGGCCGATTTCGCCATCCGCTTTACCGTGCCCGTTGAAAGCCTGCAAGTGCAACGCGCCCAACATGAGCGTGTCGAGCGCCATGTTCTTGACCGCAATCTTGCCCTCGATGTTATACGGATCGGCGAGCGTCAATGCGTATCCCCCGGAAATTTCTCCGGCGCTCATGGATGATCCCAATTCAAGGCGCGCGGTGCGCCCGTCGGAGGTCAGCGTGCCGTCGAAGCTGCCAATCACGGACTGCCCCACTCGCAAATCCACCACACGAAAAGTTCCCTCACCCTTCGGCGCGAGCGGCGGACCACTTGCTTTCAGCCGGAAGGAAACCTGGCCGTCCAGTGCGAATCGCGACGACTGCAGTTTCTGAAAATTCGCCAGCGGAAGAGAGGCGCCAACAAGATCAATCGACACGCTGCGGTCCGCGAAGCTGTATCCCGCCATGCCGGTAACAATTCCCGCGCCGTGCCCCGGTTCCTTTTCCGGCGGAAACAACCGCAGCTCCGCGTTCGCTATGCGGACTTCATCGGGCATCAGGCTGAGCTGGCCGCGCAACCGGTTGAACGTGACGCTATACGCTTCTCCGTTTGCCAGATCAAAGAGCCCGGTAACGGCCGGCGCCTGCCGTGTCCCGCGCCCGTGAAACTGGCCCGACAGTTCTCCGCGCACCGGGTAGGATGAATTCAATAATTGCTGCAGAGCATCCACGGGCGTCGCTTCTAGGCTGACGTCGGCCGACCACGTGCTATCAGGCAAAAAGCTCCACTTCTCCAGCCCCAGCACTAAGTCGATGGACGCATCCATTGGTCCCCGCCGCGCATGCCCGCGCGAAAACGTCAATTCGTCCGGTGAGTACGAGAGTTCTCCGTCCACGGAGTCAAAGGCCAGACTCTCATAGCGCACGTCCTCGCCCCGCACATGCCCTGCAAAGGTTGGGCCGCCAGAGGGTCCGCTGATCTTTCCTTCCCATCGCGTGCTTCCCGCGATGACTTTGATCGCTTCTGGGGAATTCGGCGGTGCGTCCCGAATTGCGTTGATGAAATCGCGATAGCTCTCCAGCGCTCCAGTTTCAAACCGCACGTCCATCGCCGTATTCCGCGGCGCGAGTACTCCGCTGATCGTTGCACGGCTGGCCGGCGTCTCGAACTCGCCACTGTTGACGCTCAGCGTCTGCGGATCGTACCGATAACGAATCTCCCAATCGCCATCCACCGGGATGTGTCCAGCGGCAATGGTGTCCGGAGATGTCCACTGCATCGTCCCGGTAACCTCAAAGTGTTGAAATGGCCCGCTCCAAGTCTCTGTGGTGTCCGCGGATATCAAGGAGTCCCAGTGCAATTCGTCCACCGGAAAGCCCGGATGCTCGATCGCTGGCAGTACTCCGGCTAGGCGCACGTCCTGTACGTGCGTATCCGCGCGAAATTTCAGCCCTGCAAAGCGCATTGTGACCCGGCCCTTCACCGTGCCGCCAAATGCCAGCGCCAGAAAATCCGGCACCACCAGGCCGTCGTTGTCCATCTGAAAACTGCCTCGGCTGGACAATCCCGAAGCATGGAAAATCGGGTAGCTCAGCGTGATGTCATGGCCCGAATAGCTTCCCGTTCCGCGCAACAGCCCATCGGCGAATGCTCCTTCGCCATGAACATCCGCGCGCCCCGTCGGCGTTTCCGGCGACCTCATATTCTCGCGAATATCCAGCAGGTCGACCCATCCGCGGTAACGAAAGCTCCATTTCGGCTGCAAATAGTCCTGCATCTCGGCCTGAGCGTCGACGTGCGAGCGCCCAACGTTCAAAATTCCCTGCTCCAGCGTGAAGCCATCCCGTCGCAGTGTGAACTTGGCGGACACGCTCACCGGCCAAGGAACGAAGCGTTTTGCCGTAAAGCGAATCGATTGCCAATCGATCGTTCCTAAATACATCGGTTGGCTTGCTGGCCCGCTCGCATCCAGCACCAGGCGCAGACTGTCCCCTTCCAGTGCCAGCGGCGTTCTCACGTCGTTATAGAGGACCCAGCCATTCTGCAGTTGCAACCGCCTGATGCGCAGATCGAACAGTGTTTCTCGTGCCGGCTTCCGTGTGGACGCGCCTTGCGGCACGGGAACATTGCTCGAACCGTCTTTCTCGATGCGTATGTGAACCTGCGGCCTCTGCACCAGCAAATCGTTCAACGAAACCTTGTGTCCCCAAAAGGAGTCGATGCGCAATCCCGCCTGCACTTCATCCGCGGCAAAGAGAGGCTCTGTTCCCGCGGGTTCACGGCCGTGAATCACCAGGCCCTTCAACGTGACTTCCAGCGAGAGCCACCGAATGGAAATGGATCTCAACGCAACCTGCCCGCCCGTCATTTTTTCCAGGGTGCGCACAACGTAGCGTTGAATCAGCGGATTGCCGGCGCCGCTGCCGAAAAAAATCGCCACGCCCGCAAGGACCAGGAGGATCAGGAATGCTTTCGCCGCCAGCACCCACGCAACGCGCCGCAGCCATCTCCATTTCCGGTGGCGCGTCTCGCTGTTCATTTTCCGCTTTCCTTCAGGAACTTCTGCACGTGCAAGCGGGCCCGGCTTTCCTTTAGCCAGATGTCTGCCTGCTCGTTGATTCCTCGCTGCACCAGCGCCTCTTGGATGTATTCGCGCGAGGCATCCAGTGGTGGCGGAGCCTGATTCCGCGCTTTTGCCCGCGGGACCACCGCCTGCTGGTAAAAGTCCTCCACCTGCTTTGCGTCCACCTGCACCGCCGGACGAAACCGCGAATCCAGATAGTTGCTTAGATACAGTTGCTCCGCGACCATTCGTTGAATCTCTTTATCGCTCAACCCCGATTGCTTTTTTCGCGCCTGGTATTCTTCCGGCGATGCGAACGATGCTTGCAAATGCTCCACCCCATGGGCAATCTCCACGTCCGCGGGATGCGGGAAACGCGCGGTATCCGCCTCGTTCCTCACGATCCACTGGTCAATAAGCCGGTCCAGAATCGCAGCGTCGCTTTCCGCTTTTCCATCCACCAGCACCTGGTATTTGCTCAGCGTGCGCACTTCGCTCAGCAAAATGATGTCGCTCTCCACGCGAGCCGCGATTTGATCGAGCAGTTCCTGGCTCCGCGCGCAGGTCGCCGCCAGCGCCAGCAGCGCTCCCGCAAGCACAACATAGCTCCATTGGCGGTGCATCAGAACGTTGATCCCAGATTAAAGAAAATCTGAAAGCCCGGCAGCCGCGTTGCCCGGAAACCAAACCGGCCGGTCTGACAGTCCACCAAGGCGACTCCGTTTGGGCAGATCGGCGTTACAAACTGTGGCCGATTTATCTGGTAGCCGAGGTCGATGCGAATTGGTCCCACCGGCGTGGAGTATCGGAATCCCATTCCAACCGTATGTGAAAAGTAATTCAGCTCATTCGTGCAATTGAAAACGCACTGTGGCGGGTTAGCGGTATTTAAAATTGGTTTCGGCGAATACGGTCGCAAAGTCACCCGGCTCAGCCGGCTATACACATTTCCGCCGTCATAAAACAGCGCGCCGCTCAGTGCCGTTCCGATAAAAGGTAGCCGCATCGGGAAACGAAACTCCTGGTTGAGAATAAGCAGCGCCTGCCCGCCGACCGGAAATCCCAGCGAATCGCGCGGGCCGGCCTGGTTCAGCGCAAATCCGCGCAGCGAAGTGCCGCCGCCGGCAAAGAATCTCTCAGGCAGCGGAATCACTCTTGGCAAGGGCGGCGTCGTTGATGGCGGAAAGCTCAGCGAAACCGTGTCGCGATACGGCTGCAAAATCCCGATCCGAATCGAACGCGCGAAGCTGTATCTGCGCTTGATCGGGTGATAGGTCGAGTTCTGAAAGTAAAAACGCAAGAAGCTCGCGCTCGAGCCAATCCCCGTATCCGCGATGCTGAAGTCCGCGCTGTTGAAGTTTCCCTTCGTGGCATCCGCCGGATTGTCCCGGGCATCCCGCACCCAGCCCGCGCCAAATTGCGACACGAGCGTCGGCGCGTTGAACAGCGGGATTTCCTCGAGCGAAATATGGTTGTTCAAGTTCGACACCAGCACCTTGCGGAACGTGTAGTGGTACAGCAGCGACGTTCGCGGCGTTACCTGATCATTTATCTGCACCGAGCCCTCGTACCGCGTCTCGGTGAACGTATTGATGTCCTGCGTCTTCTCGGTGTACGCCGTGACCTGAAGACTCAGGTGCGGGTCGCTGAATGTGTTCGGATGGTTGTACGCCAGCAGCGCCCGGTCCTCTATCGTGCTGCCCCGCAGTTTCAACGAAAGCGAATCGCCTCGCCCCGTCAAATTCAACTTGCTGATCTCCAGAATCCCCCGCACCGCCGCCTGCACCTGGCTTCCCGCCGGATTGCTCGTGCTCGCCAGCCGCTGCACTTCGAAGCCTCCGCCATACGCCAGCGTATAGCGTTTCGCCTCTTCCACCAGCACCACGATGTCCTTGTTCGTATCCGTCCCATTCGGATTTTGCGGCTGGATCGTCACCCGGTTGAACACTCCCAGGTTGTACAGCCGCCGCTGCGACTCGACGACCTCTCCCTCCCGCAGCGGCGCTTCGGGCTTCACTCGGATCTCCCGTCGAATCACTCCCGGCCGCGTGTGCTCGTAGCCGGTCAACAAAATCCTTCGCACCCGCGTCTGCGGCCCTTCCTCAATGCGATACACCAGGCGCATGAAACCACCCTGGTACGCCTGGCTGTCCTTTGTCCGGTCTGTCTTGCCGGCCTTCTGCGCGCTGTTCGCCGTTACTGCTTGCGTTCCATTGGCCGCCCCCGCGCGGGCCTTGTTCGCTTCCGCGTTTACCTTCTCCGCCGTCGCCGTGAACCTCGCCTGCGGAAACCCTTCGTTGAAATACATCGCCAGAATGTTGTCGCGGTCGGTAGCCACGTTGAATTCCGAGTAAGGCTGGCCCGGCGTTGAGGCGATTACGTTCAGCAGCTCGTCTTCCTTGAATGCGTGATTTCCCTCGATGCTCAGCGACGCCACCCGCGTCTGCTTGCCTTCTTGAATCACAAAACGAACCACGAGGTCGCCTTCCTTGCCGTTGTAGTTGTCCAGCGCCTGCGCATCCACCGTCGCTTCCAAAAATCCGTTCGCCAGATACAAATTCCGTATCGACTCCCGGTCGGACTCCAGCAGCCTTCGGCTGAATCTTGGCCGCGCCGCAAATGCCTTCGGGTAAATCGTCAGGCGGTTGCGCAGCAAATCAGTATCGAAGTAATGATTCCCGTTGATTTCGATTCTCAGCAATGTGTGCCGGTCTCCGCGCTCCACGCGGTACGTGATGACCTCTTCCGTTCCCTTGTGCCCGTTCTTGAGCGTTACCTCGTTCGTGCTCGTCGCGTACTCCACCTCCGCGTCGAAATACCCGTCACGCTCCAGCCGCTCCCGAATATTGCGCTTCCCTTCTTCCAGCAAGTCCGGATCGACCGCTCCCTCCTGATACACCGGCACTAGCTTCTTCAGCACCCCGCTGGACAATTTTGCCCCCGTCACCGCAATCCGGATCCGTGGCCCTTCCGTGACCTCCAACTCCAGCGGGATCGTGTTGCTCTTGGCGTCGTAAGCCCCCCGACGCGCAACCGCTCGCGCATTCAGGTATCCCTTTTTCACCAGGAAGTTGCGCACACGCGCCGCGCCGCGCTGCACGCGCGCCGAGGTTATCTCCCGGCCCGCTTTCAGTTTCGACCGCGAAAGAATCTCCGCGTCCCGGTACTCCGTCCCATTTTTGAGCTGAATCTCCTTAATACGCGCGCGCGGTCCCGGCCGTATGTCGATGATTACGTCCATCTGGTGGTTCTCGGGATGCGGCACCGTCTGCGCCGAGACCTGTGCCGCATACAGCCCTTCCTCCCGCAGCAGCTCCCGCAATCGCTCCAATCCCTCGTTCACCGCCTCCGGTTGGTACGGCTCCCCAAGCGCTAGCTGCACCGCCGCAATCGCCGAGGCCTCTGTTGGCGGAGACACCAGGCCATGGATGATCACCTGATTGAAAAACAGTTGCTCCCGCACCACGAAGTCGATGCGTACCCCGCCGTCCACCGGCGTGGAAATCGCTCGTACGTCTGCATAATCGCCTGTGCGATAAAGCGCACGGATGCTCTCCGCCACCTGCTCGCGATCCAGCGGCTTTCCGATCGAAATGGGTAGTCCTGTGGGCGCTTCCGAAAGTACGCGTCCGTCTTCGGTCACGATCCGCACAGCGACGACCGGTTGTGCGGTGTTGCCAGCATTCTGCGGTGTCGCCGCGCTTACTTGTCCCGCTGGCGTTCCTTGTCGCGCCTGCGCGTGACCCACCACAACTCCCATAAGGAGCGCGGCCGCGACAATATGGCGCAACCCTTGCTCACAATGCGCTTTCATGCTTCCACTGGCTCAGACGAAGCGTAGCATAGCGGCGTTGCCTGTCCCGCGAACTTTGGCGCTATCATAAATAGCGGAACGCTAACGTGTTCCTCAGTCTTTCAGGCTTGAGTGTTTTCGTCGGCATGAACGCGCCTCCACTCTCGCAAAGGCCACCGGCTAAGTGAACGATTCTCTGCACGAAAAATACTCCCGCCAAATTCTCTTCGACGGGATTGGCGAGCAAGGCCAGTCGCGCCTGCTCGCCTCCAGCGCGCTCATCGTTGGTTGCGGCGCTGTCGGTGCCGCCGCCGCAAATCTCTTGGCACGCGCCGGCGTCGGGAAAATACGCATTGTCGATCGCGATTTTGTCGAGCCCTCGAATCTTCAGCGCCAGACCCTCTTTGACGAAGCGGACGCGCTCGCCGCGCTTCCCAAAGCTATCGCTGCCGAACGCAAGCTCCGCTCCATCAATTCCAGCGTGTCCGTTGAAGGCATTGTCGCCGACCTGAGCCCGCGCAACGCCGCCGGACTGCTCGCCGGCTTCGACCTCATTCTCGATGGAACCGACAATTTCGAGACGCGTTTTCTGATCAACGACTTTGCCGTCCAAAATGGCAAGCCCTGGATTTACGCCGCCGCCGTCGCCAGCTATGGACTCACCATGACCATCCGCCCTGGAACGACGCCTTGTCTCGCCTGTCTAATGGAAACGCAGCAGCAGGGTCTCGAGGAAACTTGCGACACGATTGGCGTACTTGGCCCCATCGTCAATCTAATCGCTTCTCTTGAAGCTGCCGAAGCCATGAAGCTCTTAGCCGGCCGCACGGACGCGCTGCATGGCCGCCTCATCTCCTGTGATGTTTGGAGCGGCCACTTCCAATCCATCCGCATTGCGCGCAACCCAGACTGCCGCGCCTGCGCCCGCCGCGAATTCACCTACCTCGACGGCCAAGCCCAGCCCCACATCACTATGTGCGGCCGCGATTCCGTCCAGATTCACGAGCGCAGCCGCGCTCTTGATCTCGCCATGCTGAAAGACCGCCTCTCTCCCACGGTCTCCGATGTCCGCCACAACGAATTCCTGCTCCGCTTCCGCATCCCGCCCTACGAAATGACCGTATTCTCCGACGGTCGCGCCATTCTGAAAGGCACAAAAGATCCCGCCATCGCCCGTTCCCTCTACGCCCGCTACATCGGCGCCTAAATTTTTGGAGTGCGGCGGCCTTGTTTACCCTGAGTCTCGAAGGGCCGCCGCTTTTACGGTTGATTCCGCGTCGAGGATGTCAAGCACCAAGGCTGACGCTTTGCACGAGGCTGAGTTTCTTTCACTTCGGAACAGTGTGCCGCCCGTAAGAAGACCGCGCCGAAGCCCGATCCAAATTTTCTCGTAGGTTCATTAACGTAAGAAACGTGCTCAAAATCCGCGCCTTCAAATCATCGGTGAGAGGCAGCCCGCTGGTAGCCACGCGCGCCAACTTCTCCCCGTTCTCTGTGATGAAGCGCATGATCTCGCGTTGCCGCTCGTGCCCCGTGTTCCCCAGCGCCGTCTCCCGGCGCATCTCCCCGCACCCGCTCTCCAGCGACAACGTGAAGTGCAGCACGCACAGTTGCTGTTCGGCAAGCGCCGACGGCGAGTCGTTTTTGCATCCCGCGGATTGGCAGCGTGTTCCCATGAGGCGCGATGGCCATTTTGATAAGTAACATTACTGGCCGCCAGAATCCACTACGCCCCTGGCGAATGGTGCGAATCCTGCATTAGCTGTCCTGCCGTTCCCACTCCTGCCCGTTCGGACAGTTGCCATCGAGAAATCTCAAATTAGTATTGACACTCTCGAGTTCTGCCCGTATAAATATACAGGTGCGTGCATATTCTCATCATCCCATGAACTCCGGAAAAACGTTTCGCCACGGCCAGATCCTGCGGCTCATCTCCGACGCTGCCATAACCAATCAAGAAGACCTGCGCCGCCGCCTCGCCGCCCAAAAATTGCGCGTTACGCAAGCCACGCTTTCTCGCGATCTCCAGGAGCTTCGCCTCGTCAAAACCCATGAAGGCTATCGCCCCGCTGCCGCGCTGCCCGAAGAATCTAACGGTCTGCCTTCGCTCACTCGCGCTCTCGGCGAGTTCCTTCTGGACATTCGCCCGGCGGTGAATTTGCTCGTCTTGAAAACGCCTCCTAGCGGCGCGCAACCTCTCGCCGCCGCCGTCGACGCCGCTAAGTTTCCGGAAACCGCCGGCACCATCGCGGGCGATGACACCGTTCTGATCATCACGCCGGACAAGAAATCCCGCGAATCCCTTCAGAAAAAAATCGAATCGCTGGTGAGTCGTCGCACTTAAATGAGAAAGCCCGAACAAATCGCCGTCGTAGGGGTCACCGGCTACACCGGTTTCGAGCTGGCGCGCATTCTATTGCGCCATCCTGGAGTGAAATCGCCGGTCTTCTACGTTCGCGAGACGCAAGGCAAAAAGTGCCTCGCCGAGCTTTTCCCTCAGCTCCGCGGAGTGGGTGAAGCGCCCCTTCGCTCGCTTTCCGTCGCGGAGATCACCGCCAGCACCGCGGGAACCGCATTCCTTGCTACGCCGCATGAAGTTTCCGCGGAAATCGCGCCCGCGCTTCTAGAAGCCGGTCTGCGCGTCATCGATCTCAGCGGTGCCTTCCGCTTTCGCTCCGCCGATACTTTTGCGTCTTGGTATAAGCTCCCCACTCCGCACGCAAACTGGCTGACCGAAGCCGTCTACGGTCTTCCCGAACTGTACGCCGGCGAGATCGCCTCCTCGCGCCTTATCGCCAATCCCGGCTGCTACGCCACCAGCGTCATTCTCGCCCTGCGCCCGCTTGCTGAAGCCGGCCTCATCGCAGGCGGCAGCAGCGTTGTTTGCGACTGCAAGTCCGGCGCCAGCGGCGCCGGCAAAGATCCCCGGCGCGACCTCCAGTTTGTCGAAGTCGACGAAAATTTCAAGGCCTATAACCTTTTTTCTCATCGCCATACACCGGAAATCCTCGAACACACCGGCTTGCCCGAAGATCGCGTCGTCTTTTCCACGCATCTCCTGCCGCTGGCTCGCGGAATTCTTTCCACCATTTATGTGACTCTTGCTGACGCGCGTTCTGGCGAGGAAATCGAAGCGACTTTCCGAAAGTTCTACGCTGGCCGTTCTATGGTGCGTATCTGGCCCGCCGGCTCGCTGCCTGAGTTGCAGCATGTCGCACACACGAACTTCTGCGACATCGGTTTCTCCCTGGACAATTCCGGTAAACGCGTGATCGTCGTGTCCTGCCTCGATAATCTTGGCAAGGGCGCAGCGGGCCAGGCCGTTCAAAATTTCAATCTCATGTTAGGCATCGAGGAGCAGACCGCACTCCAATGAAGACCGTGATCAAACTGGCTGGAGCCTTACTCGAAGACGATGCCATCGTCCGCGTCCTCGCCCGGCAAATCGCCACGCTCGCGCAGCAGGGCCACGAAATTCTCGTCGTGCACGGCGGTGGCCGTCTTTTCACCTCCACGCTCAAGCGCATGGGCATCGAAAGCAATTTCGTCGCTGGTCTGCGCGTCACAAATCGCGAAACCCGCGATGTCGCTGTGATGGTTTTCGCCGGACTCCTGAACAAGCGCCTCGCCTCGGCCATCTCCGCCGAAGGTGCGCCGGCCATCGGCATTTCCGCCGCCGATGCCGCCTGTTTCCGTGCCGAACCTATGGTTCACAATGAAGTCGAAGGCAGCCTCGGGTTCGTAGGCTATCTCACCGGACTGAATAATTCCTTTATCGAGTCGCTCTGGCGCGAAGGCCTCATTCCCGTCGCTCCCTGCCTCGGTCTGGGTCCGGACAACGAGTTGTACAACATCAATGCGGATCACATGGCCGCTGCCTGCGCGGAGTACCTCGGCGCAGACCGCCTGATCTATCTCACCGACGTCGCCGGCGTTCTCGACGGCGACAAAGTTCTCTCCGTCGTAACTTGGGAAGAAATCGAGCGCCTCGTGCAAGCGCGTATCGTTTCGGGCGGCATGGTGCTCAAACTCGAGGCTGCCAAGCGCGCCCTTGAAGGCGGCGTTCGCGAAGTGCACATCGTCGGCGCCGGTTCGCCGGATTCCCTTCTGCGCGTCTCGCAAGCCCCGGACCTCTCTCACGATTCCGCGAACGCCATCCCTGGCACACGTGTCCTGCGGGAGTCTCTTCCGGCCACGCAAGCGGCGCTCTCGGCGGCGTGATGCGAGCCATAACTAAAAAGAAAATGATCCGCTCAGCAATGCAAAAGCCAAAGCGCGCGCCCAGCAGCAAGCCGAAGCTCGACACGCGCCTCAGCGATGCGGAACAGTTTCTCCTGCCTACCTACAAGCGCCAGCCCGTTGTCTTCACCCATGGCCGTGGCGCTTACGTATATGACTCTACGGGCAAGAAATATCTCGACTTTCTCGGCGGTATTGCCGTCAACGCTCTCGGCCACGCCCATCCGCGCATTGTAAAAGTCATTCGCCGCGAGGCCGCGCGCGCCATCCACTTCTGCAATCTTTATCACAACGCTTTTCAGGGGCCGCTCGCGCGCAAGCTCACCGAAATCTCTGGCATGAGCCGCGTCTTCTTCTCCAACAGCGGTGCCGAAGCCGCCGACGGCGCTTTAAAACTAGCCCGCCTCTGCGCCCGCACCGCCTCCGACGCGCCGGACAAGCCCGCAGCCAAGCACCGTATCCTCGCTATGCAGAACTCCTTTCATGGCCGCACCTTCGGCGGAATCAGCGTCACTTTTCCGGAAAAATATCGCCTGCCGTTTGCGCCCCTCCTGCCCGGCGTCGAATTTGTCCGCTTCAGTGACGTCGCCGATCTCGAATCCAAGTTCGACAACACCGTTTGCGCCGTCATCTTCGAAACCATCCAGGGCGAAGGCGGCGTACATCCTGTTAGCGAGGCCTTTTGGAATCGCGCCCGCTCGCTTGCCACCCAGCACGGTGCTCTGCTCATCGCCGACGAGATTCAGTGCGGCCTGGGCCGCACCGGACGTTACTTCGCTTACCAAAAGTTTTCCTCCAAGCCGGACATTGTCCTCATCGCCAAGCCTCTCGCTGCCGGCCTGCCTCTCGGCGCGATCCTCACAACCGAAGCGGTTGCTGCGCATGTCGGGCCAGGCCTGCATGGCACCACGTTTGGCGGTGGTCCGCTCGTTTGCGCCACCGCTCTCGAGTTTTTGAGCGTCATCGAAGATAAGAAGCTTCTTGAAAACGTCCGCGCCCGCAGCGCTGAGCTCAGCGAAGGCTTAGCCAAGCTCTCCGGCAAGTTCGATTTCATCCGCGAAATTCGCGGCGAAGGCCTGATCCTCGGCATCGAGCTCTCCGTCGACGGCAATCCGTTCGCCGCCGAGGCTTTGCGCCAGGGCTTGGTGATCAATTGCACTCACGACTTTACCCTGCGCCTCTTGCCGCCCTTCATTATCACAAGTGCGCAGGTCCGCGAGTTTCTTCGTCTCTTCGAGCTCGTTCTCGCAAAAACTCCCAAATCCATTTCCGCCGCTCCCGCGCAAACCGCCGCGAATCCGCCGCGCTTGGCGCAATCCGCGGCAAGGTGAAAACATGACTACTACCACTCTCGTGGCGCCTATTTCGTTATCGAATGATCTGCTCACCGGAGCCGAATGGAGTCCCGCGCACACCCGCGACCTGCTCCATCTCTCCGCGGACATAAAGGCTCGTCCCGGACGCTACGCCTCCACTCTGCAGGGCAAGTTCATCGCCCTCATTTTCGAAAAGCCATCGCTCCGCACGCGCGTCACCTTTGAAGTCGGTATCCAAAGCATGGGCGGCTCGGTGATTTTCCTCGACCACACGCAGGCTTCCGCTTCTCTGGGCGCGCGTGAGTCCATCGCCGATGTCGCGCGCAATCTGGATCGCTGGGTGCAAGGCATTGTCGCGCGTGTCTATCACCAGCGCGTTCTTGAGGAAATGGCCGCGAATGCCGACATTCCCGTGATCAACGCGCTCTCCGACAAATTTCATCCCTGCCAGGCCCTCGCCGATTTCTTCACCCTCGAAGAAAAGTTCGGCGCGCTACGCGGCTTCAAGCTCGCCTATGTCGGCGACGGCAACAACGTGTGCAATTCGCTGATCTATCTCGCCGCGCGTCTCGGCGTTCATTTGCGCATTGCCACTCCGCCGGACTATGCCCCGGCCGCCGAAGTTGTGGCCGACGGAAAACGCGTCGCTCGCGAAACTAAAGCCAAAATCGAGTTGATGACGGACCCGCGCGAAGCGGTCAGCGGCGCGCAAGGCATTTACACCGATTCCTGGACCAGCATGGGTTTCGAGGAAGAAGGCGAAGTGCGCAACACCGTGTTCCAGCCGTACCAAGTCAATGCCGAATTGATGTCGCTGGCTGCGACCGATGCGGTATTCATGCACTGTCTTCCGGCGCACCGCGGCCTCGAAGTCACGGCGGAAATTCTCGATGGCCCCCACTCGGTCGTTCTCGACCAATCCGAAAATCGCATGTACGTGCAGAAAGCCATCCTGCACACGTTGTTCTAATCGGCCGATGCCCGTGCCAGCTTGGCGACCATCTAAACGAAAAGGGGAATTGTGAATACAGCATTGAACAAGCCAAAGCCCAAAAAAGTAGTCCTCGCCTATTCTGGCGGGCTCGACACTTCCATTATCATTCCGTGGCTCAAGGAAAATTATCAGTGCGAAGTCATCGCCATGATCGGCGACGTCGGCCAGCAGGAAGATCTCGAAGCCGCGCGCAAAAAAGCACTCGCTACGGGCGCCTCCACCGCCTTCGTCGAAGACCTGCGCGAAGAATTCGTGCGCGATTACATTTGGCCGACTCTGCGCGCCGGCGCCGTCTACGAGCATACGTATCTGCTCGGCACCTCCATGGCCCGGCCCATCCTCGGCAAGCGGCAAGCCGAAATCGCGCTGAAACTCGGTGCCGACGGCCTATCCCACGGCTGCACCGGCAAAGGCAACGACCAAGTGCGTTTCGAACTCGCCTACAAAGCCATTGCTCCGAATCTGCAAATCATCGCGCCCTGGCGCGAGTGGGACATTGATTCCCGCGAAGACGCCATCGCCTACGCGCAAAAACACAACGTTCCCGTAGAGCAAAGCAAGAAAAATATCTACAGCCGCGACCGCAACATCTGGCACCTCAGCCATGAAGGCGGCGAGCTCGAAGATCCTGCCAACTCCCCCAATGAGGCGATGTGGCAGTGGGTCGTCTCTCCGGAAAAAGCGCCGGACAAAGCCGCGGAAGTTGAGATCGGCTTTGAAGCCGGCTTTCCCGTCTCCGTGAACGGCACCAAGGCCAACCCAATCGAGTTGCTGAACACACTGAACGAAGTTGCCGCGAAGCACGGCATCGGCCGCACCGACATCGTCGAAAATCGCCTCGTCGGCATGAAGTCGCGCGGCGCTTACGAAACTCCCGGCGGCACGTTGCTGGTCACCGCGCATCGCGAGCTTGAAGCGCTCACCGTGGATCGCGAGACCGCGCACTTTCAGCAGGCGCTTTCGCTGCGCTACGCCGAGCTGGTTTACTACGGCTTGTGGTTTTCGCCGCTGCGCGCCGCGGTCGACGGATTTTTCAGCGTTGCGCAGCAACGCGTCACCGGCGCCGTCGGTCTGAAATTGTGGAAGGGTACGCTCACCGTCACGAAACGCGTCTCGCCTTTCTCGCTCTATCGCACCGACCTCGCCAGCTTCACGATGGGCCGCTACAATCCCAAAGACGCCGAAGGCTTCATCAACCTTTTTGCACTCCCGGTAACGGTCCGCCCCAAAGCCAAAGCGGAAAGCGGCAATGACTGATCGCCAGCATCGGCGAACTGACGGCTGACGGCTGATGACTCCAACACCCCAACGCAAAGACGATCGGCTCTGGGGCGGCCGCTTCGAGCGCGAACCAGACAAACGGTTTGACGCGTTCCAGCGCTCGTTCTCGTTCGATCGCCGCCTCTTGCCGTACGAGCTTGCCGTCGATCGCGCCTGGGCCAAGGCTTTGCAAGGCATCGGCATTCTTACCGCAGCCGAGGTGCACGACACGCTGCTTGCGCTCGCCGATATTGAGAGGCGAATACGGAGCGATCCCGCGTTTCTCGAAGGGTCCACGGCGGAAGACGTACACCACTTCGTTGAGAGCGCGCTGGTGCATGAACTCGGCGCGCTCGGCTGGAAGCTGCACACCGGCCGCAGCCGCAACGAATTGGTCGCAACGGATTTTCGTCTCTTTGTCATGGATGCTGCAGCGCGTGTGCAATCCGCCGTCTTTGAGCTGCTGAGCGCTTTTCTCGAACAGGCAAAGGCAAATGTTGGCGTGCCCATGGCCGGCATGACGCACTTGCAGCACGCGCAGCCGATTCTGCTTTCGCATTTTCTGCTCGCGCATGCGGAAGCTTTTTCTCGCGATCTCGCACGTTTGCTGGCTGCAGCCGCCAGCGCCGATGCGTGTCCCATGGGTTCGGGCGCGCTCGCGGGCAACAGTTTTGGAATCGATCGCGACGCCATTGCGCGTGAGCTCGGCTTTTCGCGGATCACTGTGAACAGCCTCGATGCAGTAAGCGATCGCGATTTCGCTCTCGATTATCTTTTCGCGCTGACTGGCATCGCCACGCATCTCTCGCGGCTCGCGGAAGACTTCGTGATTTTCGCTTCGCAGGAATTTGCGTATGTAATTCTTCCCGACGAATATTCCACCGGCAGCAGCCTGATGCCGCAGAAAAAGAATCCCGATGCCTGGGAACTGATCCGCGGCAAAACCGGCCGCATCACCGGAGCGCTGCTCGCACTGCTCACCACGCTCAAGGGTTTGCCCAGCAGCTACCAGCGCGACTTGCAGGAAGACAAGGAAGCGCTCTTTTCCGCGCACGACCAAGTTGCGGCCATGCTCGCCGTCGCGACCGGAGCGCTGTCCACCACGAAATTCAGCGCCGAGCGTTTGCGCGCGGCTGCCTCCAATCCCGTGCTGCTGGCCACTGAAGCCGCGGACTACCTGGTGCACAAAGGAATTCCGTTTCGGCAAGCGCATGACATTGTCGGCAAAGTTCTGCGTGAAGCCGAAAAGCAAAATGTCCCATGGACTTCATTGCCGCTGGAAACGCTCATGAAAATCTCTCCGGCATTTGAAGCCGATTTCGCCGGCAGCTTGAGCCTGGACACAGCACTGGCCAGCAAAAAAGTTCCTGGCGGAACCGCGCCGGAATCCGTGCGCGCCGCCATTTCGGATTTGCAGGACCGCATCAACAAACTAAGCACGAAACGAGGAGCTACGCCATGAGCACGCAAGCTGTACGACTTGAGCAAACACTCTCGGAAATACGCGCACTTTTGCGCGGCGCATCATCGACGAAGGGCGCGGAGGATCGGAGGTCCCTTCCGTGAGCATCGCGCTCACGCCATGACCCCGCCGGTAATGCAGCACGCACTCTCGGAAGCCTCTCTTCCACGCGGCTTTCGCTTCGCCGCGACCGCCTGCGGCCTGAAAAAAACGGGCGCGCTCGATTTCGCGATTCTCTCCAGCGACGTTCCCGCCTCCGCAGCGGGGGTCTTCACGCAAAATCTTGTGGTCGCCGCTCCCGTGCTGATTTCCAAAGAGCATTTGCGCGCTTCCAAAGGCCGCATGCGCGCGGTGGTGGTGAACGCGGGCAACGCCAATTGCGCCACTGGCGCCGCGGGGCACTCGGCCGCGGTGCGCACCGTCGCGGAAACCGCGAAGCGCCTCGGCTGCAAACCGGAGGAAGTTTTTGTTTGCTCTACCGGCGTCATCGGAGTGCCGTTGGCGCTGGACAAAATTTTGCGCGCCGTGCCGCTGCTGGCGCGGCATCGGCGTTCCTCCGCGCGTTCGTTCGCGGAAGTATCGCTGGCCATCTGCACCACGGACACGCGGCCGAAGACGGCGGCGGCTTCCTTCAAAATGGGCGGCAAACGAATCCACATGGTGGGCTGCGCCAAAGGCGCCGGCATGATCCATCCGAACATGGCGACAACGCTGGCCTTTGTGACCACGGACGCGGCCATCGCGCCGGCGTTGCTGCAGAGGACGCTCAAGGAAGTCACCGCGCGAACGTTCAATTCGATCAGCATCGACGGCGATACATCCACGAACGATGCGCTGCTGGTTCTCGCCAACGGCGAGGCTGGCGCGCCCTCGATCAAAAACGGAAGCAAAGCGCATCGGGATTTCACTGCTGCCCTCGAACATGTCTGCCATTCGCTCGCGCTGCAAATCGTTGCCGACGGCGAGGGCGCGCAACGCGTGATCGAAATCGAAGTGCGCGGCGCGAAGACGGAGGAGGCGGCGCGCCGCATCGCGGAAACTGTGGCCACTTCGCCGCTGGTGAAGACTGCGTTTGCCGGCGCCGATCCTAATTGGGGCCGCGTTTTCGCTGCTGCCGGACGGGCCGGCGTTCCCTTCGATCCCGCGCGCGTGGACATCACGATGGCGGGCATTCCGGTGCTGCGGCGCGGCCAGCCGCTCGATTTCAACGAGCGTGCGGCAAGCAACCGGCTCTTAGCGGACCATGTGCCCATCGTGATGCACCTGCACGCGGGGCCTGCACGCGCGCGCTACTGGACCTGCGACTTCACGGCGGAGTATGTGCGCATTAATGCTTCCTATCGCACCTAGCCGGTATGGGCTTCCTATCGCACCTGAGAAGAGGTCCACAGTCGACAGTTCACAGATGAGAGAAAGAAGTCACTGCTGATTCGTGACTAGTGACTGGTGGAAACCAGATCTTTGCAATCGATGCTCCCGGGTCGGTCGGGACGCGACCGGTCGAGATGATGTTGCGCAGATTCTAGTTAACAATAACCCCCCTCCCCCCCATGTTTTTCATAAGTGTTGATTCTAAAGATAGATAAAGTCCTTTGTTTTGACACACTTTCACAAGTGTTGATTCTAAAGGGGGTTACGGCTGCGAGTTTTGCGCGCGATCTATGGGCAGAAACTGAGAGGTTGGGAGGGGCGGGCTTCGCGCGCAGGTTACAACGAGCAGGCTGAAGCGCCCATTTCATGACTTACGATAGTACGAAAACGGTTTGTTGTCAAGAGAAATATATAGATGGTGAGTTACTCGTTCGAACGGATTGGGAAGTTATTGGAAGAGCGAGGGTTACGCGGAGAGGTGAGCGCAGAGAATACGGCGGCATGGTGCTTGCCGGTGGAACGGGACACACTTACAATTTTGGAATGACCGACTCTCATCATTTTTTGCTGTTCCTGGGCGCGGCAGTGGTGCTGGCGATCACTCCGGGGCCTGGGATTTTCTACGTGCTGGCGCGAACTCTAGCGGGCGGACGCCGGGAAGGCATACAGTCCGCGCTGGGAACGTTCTTCGGTGGCCTGTTTCACGTATTCGCGGCGGCGCTGGGCGTGTCGGCGATCCTGGCGGCATCGGCCGTGGCGTTTCACACGGTGAAGTATGCGGGCGCGGCGTATTTGGTGTGGCTCGGGATTCGCATGATCCGCACGAGGAACGCGGAGATGCCTGCGCAAACGGCGGCTCCAGCGGAGGGCTCCTTCCGGCAGGGCATTCTTACGGAAGCGTTGAATCCCAAGACGGCGTTGTTCTTTTTGTCGTTCATCCCGCAATTCATCGCGGCGGGACGCGGCCACGTGTTTCTGCAGTTCATCGCGCTCGGCGCGACTTCCGTGTT
This sequence comes from Candidatus Acidiferrum sp., assembly GCA_035602505.1. Taxonomy (GTDB): domain Bacteria; phylum Acidobacteriota; class Terriglobia; order Acidiferrales; family UBA7541; genus Acidiferrum. The sequence goes on along the minus strand of DATNMD010000025.1, from coordinate 101,621 downwards.
CCTGAACACGATCGCAGATCTGGTGGTCGTATTCATGGCCGCGCCTCTGGAGCGCAAACTGAAGGACAGCATGCGCTTTCGGCGGCGCCAACGCGTGGCTTCAGGCGTGGGCATGATCGGGCTGGGCGCGTATGTCGCCTTCGCAGACTCGAAGTAGAAGATCAGCGTTTAGTGGAACGATCCGACGTCATAAAGGACGCACGATGATTCTTGCCGCAGACGCAACTGCGAGGCGGAAGCTCATGGGTAGTATCCCGAGAGAGAAGCCAATCTTTCATGTCCTTATGGGCGATGTAATGCCCGGACTCTACCTGCCGACTAGCTTGGCGGATTTCCTGTTGTTGGCCATTTTCTACCGCAGTTTGCTGCGTTCGTCTTTTCAAGTTGGAAGCTCCCGTCTTATGCATCGGTATTGGGCGTCTCTTTGAATTGGGCAAAAAAAGATACAAAAGCTGTCGATCTGGCTGCCTCTCGTTCGACATACAGGTAGAGGAAGAGAAAGCGCCGTACAGGAGGCAGTCATGGCAAGGCAGCACACAACCTCACAGAGCCTGATATCAATCGTGGGAGCGGCCGTCGTCGGGCTCGGGCTTGTTATTCTGGTCGCGAAGCTGGATGGACCCGCAGCCCAGTTGATGAGCAACCTCCTCTGCGCTGCCACGAGGACGGCGCTGGAGCTACTGCTCTCTGCGGTCCCGGCGGCCTGGCAAGCTTTGCAGGCCTATGCCTTCGATCACCAGTGGTTTTCACCGTGCCCGATCCAGACGTTGATATCATTCTGGCCTCTGCTCCACGTCATGGCCGGAGTGGCATAGTTGCGGGATGCTTTCACGGATAGAGTCAAAGCATGCCGAAAATAGTTCAAGAAAAAGCTAGTGTTCCTGTCGATCAGGGTGGCACGTCAAGCATCAAGAGCTTGCATTTCGCGCAGCCTTCGCTCAAGGAAACGGCGCTCGCTTTTGTTGCTCACCAGCGCAAGGGCGCGCCCGTAGCTGGCCGCGGCATCCGCTGACATCCCCAACCGCCGCAAAAGATCCGCGCGGGTGGCGTGCAGCAGATGGTAACCGTCGAGTTCTCCCGTCGCCGCCAGCGCGTCGATCAGCGCGAGCGCCGGCCGCGGACCTTCGACCATCGCCACAGCCACGGCCCGGTTGAGCGAGACGATCGGCGAGGGCTGCAGGCGTTCGAGCACGTCGTACAGCCGCACGATCTGAGGCCAGTCCGTGTCTTCTGCCCTCGCCGCCTCGCAATGCAGCGCCGCGATCGCTGCCTCCACGGCGAACGGCCCAGGTCCGTCGCGCAGTGCCTTCTCGACAAGCGGCAGCGCTTCGGCAATTTGCTGCCGATTCCATCGAGCGCGATCCTGCTCTTCGAGGACGATGAGGTCGCCGGTGTCATCGGAGCGGGCATCCCGCCGCGAATCATGGAGCAGCATAAGTGCGACAAGCCCATTAACCTCCGATGGCGCCTGCGGTCCCATCAGCGTTTGCACCAAGCGGCCAAGACGGATCGCCTCCGCGCACAGATCGCTACGCACGAGCGGTTCGCCCCGCGTGGCCGCGTACCCTTCATTGAAGACCAGATAGATCACCGTGAGCACGGCATCCAACCGCGCAGGCAGGTCACTCGTATCCGGCACGATGTACGGGATGCCCGCATCGCGGATCTTGTGCTTCGCTCGCACCAGCCGCTGTGCCATCGTCGGGCCAGGGACGAGAAACGCCCGTGCGATCTCGTCGGTATCCAGACCACACAACGTGCGCAGGGTCAACGCGACCTGCGCCTCGGGCGCCAGCGCCGGGTGGCAACACGTGAAAATCAGGCGAAGGCGGTCGTCGGGAATCTCCTCCGTATCGTAGTTCGGTTCTTCCGAGGTCCGGGCGAAGCCCGACACTACGTAGGACTCCAGTTTTTCCTGAAACCGCCCTTGGCGGCGCATGCGGTCGATGGCCTTGTGGCGAGCCGTCTGGATGATCCATGCTCGTGGGAATTCGGGCACGCCGGACGCTGGCCACTGGTCCACGGCGGCCGCAAAGGCTTCCTGAGCCGCCTCTTCAGCGGCATCGAAGTCACCAAAGAGCCGAATCAGCGCGGCGACGATCCGGCCCCAGTCGGAGCGATAGACCGCATCGAGGGCGGAGGTGACATCCTGGGGCATGCCCAATCATAAAGATTTTTTGGCCGGGCTGTCGATTTACGCGAATCCCGTTCGATTCACTTATGGAGGATCATATGAAATACATGCTGCTCATCTACAACGAAGAGAAGGCCTGGGCCAAGTTCAGCGAGGCGCAACGGCAGGGTTTCATGGGGGAATTCATGAAATTCACCCAACAAATCCAGTCGGCCGGACAGTGGTTGTCCAGTTCTCAATTGCAACCGACGTCGGCAGCCACGAGTGTCCGCGTGCGCGACGGCAAACGGCTGGTGACCGACGGTCCGTACGCCGAGACGCGCGAGCAGCTCGGGGGCTATTACCTGATCGAGGCCAAAGACCTCGACGAAGCCATCGCCATCGCCGCACGCATCCCCTCCGTGAGCGCCGGCACCGTTGAGGTGCGCCCACTCGTAGAGCGCCCAGCCCAAGCCACCGCGTAAAGCCGCGAAAGATGGGAGGAGGAACTCGCGTGGCATCTCCTCCCGATATCTAAGTTGCTTTTCATTCAATCCAAAGCAAAGGAGAAAACATCATGTCGACTGCAACATTGAGACCCCAGTCTTCGAAAGAGGAAGCCGATATCCGCGCGCTCGTCGCGTGTATCCACAAGGCGCATCACAACAAGGATGCCGCCGCTATCGTTGCGCCATACGTGCAAGACGCAGCGGTATTCAATCTCGCGCCGCCGCTTTCCCACCGTGGAACGGATCTCCAGGAAAAGCAGGCGTGGCTCGACACGTGGGAAGGGCCAATCGATTATGAGTCGCGCGATCTAAACATTACCGTGAGCGGCGACTTCGCCTTTTGCTATGGCTTCTACCGGCTGAGCGGAACTCCCAAGGCCGCCGGCCGGCCAATCAGTTTCTGGATGCGCGCAACGGTATGCCTACGCCGTGATGCTGGCGCCTGGCAGATCGTGCACGAGCACACGTCCGTGCCCTTTTACATGGACGGCAGCTTGCGGCCCGCCTTTGACCTCGAGCCTTAAGCCGACGCATCAAGACACACCTACTTCGCCGTTGGTGGGCTCGGCACTTTGTAGCCGTCGGTAAGGGTCTTCAGGAAAGCGACGAGGGCATCTTCTTCCTGGTCGGTCAGTTTAAGGTTGCCGAGTTGGCGTTTGTTGAGGTTGGTGGAGTTCTCTGCCTCCGGCCAGCAGGTGAGCTTTTCGCCGGGATCGCCTGGCTTGCACTTGGGTAAGAGGTCGCGCGTGTTGTAAAAATGCGCGACCTCTTTCAGGCTTTTGAAGTAGCCATTGTGCATGTAGGCCTTCACAAAGCTTGGAGTGGGACGCATATCGACATTGCGCAAAGTGGGTACCTGGAACTTGGCGTCGAACTTCGGCGCGAGTTTGGTCCACTCAGAATCAGGATTGAGTTGACCGCTATCGCTTTGCAGCGTGCGCAGAAAGTTTCCGACTCCCGCATCGATGTACGCCGCTCCGGCGAGGTTGGGAGTGTAGCCGCGTTGGTCGGGCCCGCCCTCGTACAAGAATTGCAATCCGCGATTTCCGGGGACGCCGAGATTGCTGGCGGTAAAGTCCGTAAACAGGGGTTCTTCCCCCGGCCCGCCGTCGCGATGACACTCGTTGCATCGCGCCTTGCCGCGGAACAGTTCATAGCCCAATTTTTCCTGCGGCGTGAATTGGTCTTTTCCTGCCTGCACAGAGTCGTACTTCGACGTGAAGGGACTCACCTCTGGCGAGAACTCGTATGCGGAAATCGCCAGCCCGAACTCGTCATATATGTGATCGGCGCGAAGTCGGTCTGCGGGACTTAAGTGGACAGGAAACTGATCAGTCACTGGTGGCGGCCCTGGAGTCGTGCAAACTCTTTCCACATTGGGAGGCCATTGAATGGTAAACGAGTCCGCGCCCCATACGGTCTCAAAGAGCTTGCGATAGGGAGCGCTGGAAAGGCGGTACGCAACACAGGCCGAATCGGGAAAACCCATTTCTACGGGATTCGTCGGCGGTCCCTGCGCTTGTTCGGCGCTTGGATTCTGGAGGCGGTAGCCGCTCGCGCGCATATCCCAGAAATTCCCGCCCACAAAGTCACCCTGGAGCGCGTTGTAATGGAGCACCGGCGAGAAGGGTGCGTACATGTAGCTCTGCGGCTTTCGGTTGCTGAATCGCGTTCTCACTGATCCCGGATACGACACGGTCGTCTGATTCAAAGATTGAATCGGCCCAGTGAATCCGGTCTCCGGCGTATGGCAGAAACTGCATGCTTCGTTCTGATTCACCGAGAGATGTTTATCGAAGAGGAGTAACTTCCCGAGTGTGCGGACCTGCCCTTGGCGATCAAGCGTGGTGCGGTCCATCTGGCGGAGAGTGTCGGCCTCAATGCGATCGATGTCGGCAACGACTCTGGCCACATCCTGATCGAACGAGGGAGGCATCTGACCGCCAAGATTGCTCGGCGACTTTGCTTGGCCGGAAATGGCTGCACCAGCCTGCGGTTTACCGGCCGCTGAGATTAAGAGCGCGCCGAATGTGAGAAGAGCGAATAGCGATACGGCGAGATTTCGATTGCGCATGGCACTATTTATCCTCGTTAACGTTCGATGTTTAATCCAATGGCTGGTTAGGGTAGATTGCGAAGAAATAATGCCTCTCCCTTAGGCGTCCCAGTTCCAGTTGGCGAATTGTTCGCGTAGGGCGGTTTTTTTGAACTTGCCGACGGAGGTGCGGGGGATTTCGGGGAGGAACACGAAGGCGTCTGGGAGCTGCCACTTGGCGAAAGATTTAGCGAGAAATTCGCGGAGCTCTTGGGGAGTGGCGGTGGCGCCTTCTTTCAAGACCACGGCGGCTAACGGGCGCTCTTGCCATTTTGGGTGGGGGACGCCTACCACGGCGGCCTCTTTTACGGCGGGATGGCCCATCAGGGTGTTTTCGAGGTCGACGGAGCTGATCCATTCGCCGCCGGACTTCACGAGATCCTTGGCACGATCGACGATTTTGATGAAGCCTTCGTCGTCCAGAGTGGCGACGTCGCCGGTTTTGAACCAGCCGTCGTCAGTCCAGCGATGGGCTTGGTCGGGCGCATTGTAGTAGCTGGCGGCGACCCACGGGCCGCGCACCTCGAGCTCGCCGGGGGTTTCTCCGTCGCGCGGCGCTTCGATGTTTTTTCCTTGAGGGCCGTCGGGGCGAGTGACGCGCAGCTCGATAAACGGAGCGGCCCAACCCTGTTTGCCGCGGACTTCGTAGCGTTCGTCCTCGGTCCAATCGCGCATGTGGCGTTTGAGGCGGCCGATAGTGGCGAGTGGCGTGGTTTCGGTCATGCCCCACAGGTGCATGATGTGCAGGTTGTGCTTATCGAGCGCGCGAATGAGGCGTATGGGCGGCGCGGTGCCGCCGACCACGAGGCGCACGGGCGAGGGAAATTTCCAGCGGCCGGAATTTTTCTCGAGGGCGTAGAGAACGCCCAGCCAAACCGTGGGCACACCGCAAGCGATGGTGACGTGCTCCTGCTCGATGAGATCGAGCACGCTTTCCGCGTCTACGTTGGGTCCCGGCAGAATCAGGCGCGCGCCGGTCATCACGCAGGTGTAGGGGAGGCCCCAGGCATTGGCGTGAAACATGGGAGCGACGGGCAGGACTGTGTCGTGGTGGCTGATGGCGAAGCAATCGGTCATGGCTTCGGCAAAGGAATGCAGGACGATCGCACGGTGCGAGTAAATGACGCCTTTGGAGAAACCAGTTGTGCCGGAAGTGAAGCACATGGCGGCGCCGTCGTTTTCATCGAGCTTGGGGTATTGGAAATCGTCATCGGCTTCCGCGAGCAGTTGCTCATAGTTCAGAAAGCCTTCGGGGATTTCACCGCAGCCGTAGGGAACGACGATCACACGGTCAAAGGGCGCGTTTTGCCGGAATTTTTCGTACGTGGGCAGAAGGACGTCGTCGATGAGCAGAAAGCGATCGCCGGCGTGATTGGCGATGCCGGCAATTTCGTGGGGATGGAGCCGCAGGTTTAAGGTGTGCAGGATGCCGCCGGCGCAGGGAACTCCGAAGAAGGCTTCGAGGTGCCCGGCGTGGTTCCACATCATGGAGGCGACGCGATCGCCGGGACGGAGGCCGAGCTTGGTCAGAGCAGAGGCCAGGCGGCGAGCCCGGCGATAGAAGTTGCCGTAACAGGTGCGGTCGATGGAGCGGTCTGGGCGGCGGGAGGCGATTTCGACGCGGGAGAAAAGCTTGTCGGCGCGCTCGAGGAGCGTGGGGAGGGTGAGCGGAAAATCCATCATCGTGCCGCGCATAGTTTGTCGCCGCGTCAATGGCCGGGATTGAGGGCATCCTACCACCGATGGGCGTTGGGAATTAGGGTGGCGCTTTCGAAAATGGAGACGGCCGGGCCTACAGACTCTTTCCCGTTGCAAATAGGGTAAATTTTCGAGAGGATGCTGTTGACCGCTGGAGTGCCAGTATCGCGCCCGTGGTGGCCCTGCTACCCGGACTGCCCGTGTACGACTCTCGTGTCTTCGGCGCGCTCCGCGACTCGCAAATGGGGTTCCGGGCAGAAGGAGTGGGCAGGTGAAGAAGCTCTATATTGGGAATCTTCCGTTTTCCGCGACGGAAGATCAACTCCACGAGTGGTTCTCTCAGATCGGCGTAACACCCTCAGGCGTCAATCTCATTCGTGACCGTTTTACTGGACAATCGCGCGGGTTCGCATTCGTCGAAGTGAATAGTGACGAGGATGCGGATCGCGCGGTGAATTCCTTGAACGGACAGAATTTCGGCGGGCGCAACCTCGTGGTGAACGAAGCACGGCCTCAGGCAGAACGCACCGGCGGCGGTGGCGGGCGCGGCGGATACGGCGGCGGACGTGGTGGCGGTGGGGGCGGCCGCGGTGGCCATGGTGGCGGCGGCGGGCGCGGCGGAGATCGAGGCGATCGCGGCAACCGCTGGTAAGCGAGCACTCTCCAGGTAGCAAGGCGGCTTCTTTCCGGCAGCCACTAGGACTCCCTTGAAAAAGTTTTATGCGGCCGCGGTGTGTTTGGACGCAACGCGTTCAGCTTTTCCCTGCGCATAACGATAGCGGACGACGGTGAGCGTTCGAATCGCGCGATCTACGAGCGACGCAACATCGAGCGCGGCTTCGGCGGCGTCCAAGGCTTCCGCGGTGGCGAAGAGCGCCGGCGATTTGGATTGAAATACAGGACAGCAATCGTGAAAGGGCTGCTCGGAAATATCGTGTGTGCCGATGCGACGCGCGATTTCCTGGATTTCGAGCTTGTCGTCGCCGATGAGCGGGCGATAGAGCGGCAACCTTGCGATGGAGCCGACAGCCTGTAAATTCTGCAAAGTTTGCGAAGCCACCTGGCCGAGACTATCGCCGGTGATCACGCCTTTGCCGCCGCCGCGCAGAGCGATGCGCTCCGCGACGCGCAGCATCAAGCGGCGGTAGAGCAGCGTGCGGAAGGCTTCCGGGGCTTGCGCGGCGATTTCGCGCTGCAGCGGTTCGAACGGGACGAGATATAGCTTTGCGCTGAATTGCCAGGGGACCAGCCGCTCTACGAGCTGGCGGGCGACGTGAACGGAGGATTCACCGGCAGCAGCGCCACCTCCCCAAAAATGCACGAAACTCAAATGCGCGCCGCGTTTCATCATTTTGTAGGCGGCCACGGCGGAGTCAAATCCGCCGGAGAGCAGGCAGACGAGCTTGCCTGCGGTGTTCGGCGGGAGTCCGCCGGGACCGAGGAGGCGCCGCGCGTAGACGAGCAGCGGTCCGCGGGTGACTTCGATGCGACAGGTGAGCGCGGGCGCTTTTAGGTCGACGCGGACCTGGCGGCCTTCCGCTTGCAGCTTGTCAAAAAGATAGCCGCCGACCTCGCGCTCTATGGCCATGGCATTCAAGGGAAAGTTCTTGTCGCTGCGGCGGGCGCGCACGGCAAAGGTCGCGAACTGTTCGCTGCGGATTTCTTCCCACGCGGCTTCGCGAAGGGTCTGGAGTGGATCGGCGTCCAAATTGGGACGGCGCAGCACGCGCGCTACGGCCAGGTGCGAAATGCCGCTGACACGCGTCAGGCGCTGCAGGGCTTCACCGACCCGCGCGGCGTCGGTGATTTCGATGATCAGCCGGTCGGCCGGCTGCGAGATGCGGCTGACGTCGATGCCGTCCAGCGCGCGGCGCAGAGCTTCGCGCAATTTGTGCAGGAAAAAACGGCGATTGCCGCGCTTGAGCCACAGCTCGTGGTAGTGAACGACAATGTGCGCGGACGTCATTATTCTCACTGGCCATTGCGGGCGGATGTGCGTAGTATACAGCCGCCTGCGAGCCGTTTTGCAGGGCAAGCCCCTTCGGCCCTATTCCCCAGGGCGAAACGGACAGGTTCAGAGCAGCGACAGGTCCGAGCAGCGCCAGCTTATGGACGCGAAACAAATAACCCCGTAACGGGTTTGATACATCAGGCGAGGAAATGTCTCGCGGCGTGCGTGGGCGCGTATATCGTTAGGCGTTCCTGGCAGGCCGCGACATGAGGTGGCGCAGCGCCGGAAAATACAGTGAACCTGAAGGGCGGACTTTGCATCCAATCGGGCAGCAATTACGTCCAAGGATAGTAGTAGCAGACGACAGAATGACGACTTGGCACAAACGCGATTGGCAACAGTTTTACGAACTGGCGCGCCGTCCCTGGCAGCGTCATCGGCCGCCACGGCCGGTGTATCCAACGGGGATTAACCGTGTGTTGCCGGCGCAGGGGTTTAGTTTGTCGGAGCTGGATGATGCGGGTGTCGATCTCGATCTCGCGGAGCAGCTTGGCTTGCCTGTGGATGCGGGGCGCATCGGCGCTTATGGTCCCAACGTGACCGTCCTGCGCGACTTCGTGCGCTCTTCGCGGCAGCCGTTGTAGTTTCCTTACCCACCGTTTCCTTCCCTTTTCATATTTGATTGTTGCAACTCGTTTCTTGAAGGCTAGAATGGCCGCGCTTTGTTTGGTGCGGGAGGCTGGATTTAATGAAACGCTTGCTGCTGGTGGCGTGTGTTGTTTTGGCGTGCGGAGTGTCCGAGGCGGGCAACGGTCCTGAATATTCCATACAGGCGATTCGCTATGCCAGCTCACCGGGCTTCCCGGTTTCGGGGCTGGTTTTGGGCGCTCCAGCGGACGAAAAGGTGGATATCGCGATGGTCGTTTGGCTGATTCGCGGCGGCGGACGCAACATTCTGTTCGACAGCGGCTTTCACCGCGAATCCTGGCTGAAGTACTTTCCAATGGCCGACTTTGCGCGGCCGGATGAAGCGGTGCGCGCTGCCGGTGTGCAGCCCGAAGAAATCACGGACGTGGTGATCAGCCACGCACATTGGGATCACATGGGCGGGATCGATTTGTTTCCGAAGGCTACGGTGTGGATTCAGAAGGAAGAGTTTCGGTATTACACGGGAGAGGCATGGCAAGCGGGCGGGCAGCACGGAGGGATCGACCCCGAGGACGTCAAGGAGCTAGTGAAGCTGAACACGGAGGGGAGGTTGCGGCTGATTGACGGAGATAATGTAGAGATTTTTCCGGGAATTCGCGCATACATCGGGGCGCGGCATACCTTCGCGTCGCAATACATTCGTGTCGAGGGCAACCCGACATTTGTGCTGGCGTCGGACAATTGCTATCTGTATCGGAATCTAGCGGAGCACAAGGCCAGCGCCACGTTTTCCGAGGCGGACCAGGCTGCAAACATCAAGAACCAGGCGCGCATGATTGAGTTGGCAGGTTCGCCGGACCGCGTCATTCCGGGACATGATGCGCTGCAATTCCAACGCTTTCCCACGAAAGGGCGGGTTGCGCGGATCAAATAGGATGTAGCTAAGGCTTTGCTGACTCAGGGCTCTTCGTGCGGATCGTGGTTAGGTTTAACGTTTTCTGATCGCCATCTTGCAGTGAAATTCTCTCGCCCTTCTCTTCGAACGGCTTCAGAAACTCCGGATCTTCCCACGCACCCGATTCTACTTCTTCCCAACTGAATAATTTGTAGTCTCCGGGCGCGATTCCTCGCAATTCAAAGCGGCCATACTGATCAGTTGTCTGCGGCTTGTACAGCCGATATTGCGTGCGACGCGATGCTTCCGGCACAAGCACGACCCGTACTCCCGCAGCAGGCAAGCCGTCAAGGTCGGTCACGCTGCCCTGAACACGCGCACCGTGCGAACTGATGGTGATCTCCAGCGTGCCCGTCGCGGCTCGGGTCACAGTGAAACCCTCCTCTAGTGCGCTGGAGCCCGCATACTGCACGTCCTTTACGTAGCAATCCTTTCCCTCGCCCCAGATCTTGGCACGATAGACTCCATCGCCCACGTCCTTCAGCACGAACGTATTGGCTGGGGTTACTCGCGCAGAGAAAAGGAAGCCGAAATTCGCATCGAGCGGCTCCGGCATCACGGAAAGCCGATCTTGCTCGAGACTGGGCGGGCCGTCCCAGACAATCAGTCCGTTGATATCTGCGTCCGGTGCGATCATTATCGTGATTCCTTCGACATCCGCGTTACCAACGTCGACGGAAACCCGGGTGGTATGGTGTTTTCCTTCATCGGACCAAAGGGCTGTCAGCACATAGGAGCCCGGCAAAACCTCCGTGATTTCAAAAGAGCCATCTTGCTTCTGGACAAAGGTTTGCTGCTCCCCCACCGTCCATTCGTTGCTTCTTGTCCTGGGCATCAAAAAAATGTTGGTTTGCGTCCCGGCTTTGTGAGTGATCTGGTTGTAGACATGACCGCGAATCCGGTAGACGAGTACCTGTCGCATCAAAATCTCAACAGACGGAATCTCCTCGCCCGCCTTAACCGTGATGGAGGTTGCCTTAGCGCCGTCCGGTGTACCCGGGTAGAACATCTTTGCATAACCCTGCTGGCTGGGTTGCGCATCGTCTGACTCTTCTCCCCGCGAAAGGCGGCTCCATTGAGGGAACACCGCGCTCACAAAGTAGCGGCCGGGCGATAGCCCGAACAAGCGGTACTCGCCCAGGTCATTTGTTCCCACGGAGGCCTGGGTGGAAAGGCTACGCTTTCCTTCGAAGTACGCCTGCCGCAATGCGCTTACGACGACCTCCGGCAGAGCCTCGCCATCCTCGTCAAGAATCTTGCCCGCAATGACCGCTGAAGGAATTAGGCGGAAAAGAAGGTCCTTGACCTCTTGGCCGGGCCGCAACGTCAACAGAGCGCCCGGATCGTCTGTTTTCTTCTGTCCATATTCCTGGGATACGAAGCCTACACGGCTCACGCTGAGGTGGTATCTCCCTGGTTCAATTCCCTTCAAATGGAAGCGGCCGTCGGCGTCGGTAACAACGGAAATGCTGCGGGTACCATCTTCGGCGCTCTGCAAGCGCACCCTGGCTTTTCTCAAGGCTTCGCTCCCGGCCAGCTTTACAACCATTCCGGCGATGCTGCATTCGTCTTTCTTGGAAGCAGATTCAACTTTGGGAGTTTGCGCAGCGGTGGCGACGGGAAGCAGCAGCACCAACAAAAGTAGAGGCTTCATGGCGGCGTCCTGCGCGTTGGAGTATACGACGAGAGACGTACCCAGGTAGAGACTTCGTTGCTTGCTTTAAATCTGTTGGCTCGCAGGTGGTCGTTTACGGCCGATTCAAAATAGCTTGACCGATTACTAGGGAGCGGTGGCAGGTGCGCGGCTGGTTTGCTCCAAAGCCTTGTCGATGCGGTCCAGTTCATCATGCAGTTGCGCGAGTTTTGCTTGCTCCAGGCGCAGCTCTTCTTCGATCTCGACTTTTCGCGCAAGGCTTTCCTGTTCTTCGTTGCCGAGCTGTTCGGCCCTTGGTTTGAGTTGCGACAGTTGCTCTTCGGTTTGCTTGCGCTCGCTCTCACTTTGGTTATATCGGAGATCTTCCAGGCGCTTGATGACAACGACTAACCTTTTTTGTTCGGACTGGGTCTGGCTGAGTCTGGAGCGGTCATTCTCAACGCGCTGCGAAAGACGAGTCACCACTGCCTGCTGAGCCTGCACGCGGTAAATGAGAATCTGGGCTCGTTGCGATGCAATGGTTGTGGTCCGCAGTTCCTGGCGAAGTTGACGTACTTCGGCCAAAAGCGCTTGCAGGGTCTGCGAATCGGTTGAGCCGGATTGGCAAACAGCGGACACGGGGAGAATCAGAAGGATCACGGCGAAAAACATCCATCGACGCATAAATGCCTCCCGGGGGATTGTATACAGTTGGCGGTGTTTGTGCGCTGGAAGAGAAAGCGCGTAAAATGAAGGTTTCACCAATACTCATGGCCTCACCTTTCAACATCATTTCGAACACATCGGCGCCGGCGGTGGCGCTTCCAGGGGCGCATCCGCGGCCGGAGTGGTTGCGGGTCAAGTTTTTTGGCGGCGAACGCTACCAGGATTTGAAGCGCATTATGCGTACGCTGGATCTGCACACGGTGTGCGAGAGCGCGCGCTGCCCGAACATGGGCGAGTGCTGGGAGCACGGCACGGCTACGTTCATGATTCTGGGGGACATTTGCACGCGGGCTTGCGGATTTTGCGCGGTGCCTTCGGGCAAACCGGTCGGGCCGCCGGATGAAGAAGAGCCGTTCCGGGTGGCGGAGGCCGTTGCGCGGATGGGTTTGCGCTACGCGGTGGTGACTTCGGTCAATCGCGATGATCAGCCGGACGGCGGGGCGCACATTTTTGCGCGCACAATCGAGGAGATTCGCCGGCGCGTGCCGGGCTGCAAGGTAGAAGTGCTGATTCCGGACTTCCGCGGCGACTGGAACGCGCTGAACACGGTTCTCGCGACGAAGCCGGATGTACTCAACCACAATACGGAAACCGTGCCGCGGCTTTACCGGCAGGTGCGCAAAGGCGCGCTTTATGAAAGATCGCTGGAATTGCTGCGGCGCTCAAAGCAAGCGCATCCTGACGTGCCTACGAAGACCGGGTTGATGCTGGGGCTTGGCGAGCAGAAAGAGGAAGTGCTCTCGACATTGCAGGACTTGGCAGCGCAGGGCACGGACCTTCTCACGCTAGGCCAGTATCTCCAGCCCACGCGCGATCATCTGCCCATCGTTCGCTACGTGCATCCGGATGAATTTGCGGAATTCAAGATCCTTGGCGAAGCCATGGGATTCAAGCACGTCGAAGCCGGCCCGCTGGTGCGGTCGTCTTACCACGCCTTCGAGCAGACCGAATCCGCTATTCGCTAGGATTTTCTCGTTTCGCGGTTCGTGCGCGCGCTCATTAGACACACCCCTGCGCCACAAGGGCGCGGGGAATCGTTCGAAAGGCAGGGAGAAACTACGAACGGGCGGTTGCAGCGGCAGCGGCGACTTTCTTGGCGGCCTTAGCGGCTTTTGCGGCCGTAGACGCTTTGCGGCGCCTCTTGGTTTTCGGCGGCGTAGCAGGGGCTTCGCCGATGAGCTCCGCCGTCATCATGCTGGTGACGAACAGCTTTGGCCCGTGATCATCGAAGTCAACCGAGGTACGCTCCTGGTCCGATGCCGTCACGATTCCCAAGCCGTACACATCGTGTTTTATTGTCTGTCCTTCTTGCATTGCTTGCACAACGTCCTCCTGGACCACTCACTCGACGCGGATAAAATTTTTGGTGGGTGCCCCGGCTTGAGAGCCAAAGCACCCAAATTTACAGGCTAAAGGCCGGTGACGTTCTCCGCCTGAAGGCCCTTGGGACCCTTTTTCACCTCAAATTCAACAGCTTGCCCCTCGTTCAGTGACTTATAGCCATCCATCATGATCGCGGAGAAGTGAACGAAAACGTCTTCCCCCGTTTGCCGCTGGATGAAGCCATAACCCTTCGAAGCATTGAACCACTTCACTGTTCCTTGTTCCTTTGACACTGCTGCCGACCTCGAGTTTGGGATTGCTTTGCTTCTCTTGGTCCGTTTCCTGGTCAACTAAGCGGCGAACGCTTCGGTCTCCCAAGCGCCGTGACATCCTCCAGCCCGCAAAAAAAGGCCGCAAAGTCTGTCCTTGCAGCCCTCTGAACGAGTCAAAAGGTAATACAAGAGCAACAAACGCTGTTCGAAGCATACCACGAAAACCCTATTCTGTCCACGCAGGGACAGCCAGGGTGCGCGCCCCTGCCTTCATCGTAAGCTGCTCAAAACATTGGTCTTGGGAGTGATTTTGAAGACGAGTGTAGTAGCAGAAAGAACGTAAATCACTTACTCGAGAGACTCCGGCTGAAGGGTCAAATCGCCCTCGCCGGAAGATTTTTTCTCCCAATATTTACGCACCCAAGCTTCCCAGGTTTTGCCCGCGGCTGGATCGCGGCCGGAAAAAGCCAGTGCCGCGATTTCGGCATAGGAAATTTTGACCCGGTGATTGGAATCTCGCGGCAGAACGCGGACAAAGGAGTCTTCGAGGTTGGCGGCGGTCACCCGGTCAAAGATATACCCGTCGATCTTGCTGCCATCTCTTTTGGTGATCGCTACGTCGCCGCGGTAATCGAAGGCTTTTTCCAACGCCGCGCGCAGATCGTCTTCGGTAGCGAGCGCAGGAACCCAACCTTCAACACTTTCGTGGACCCTTCCCGGCGCAACTTCCAGCGTCTCCGGGTCAAGCGCGGCGTTTGCAGTGCCGTGCCGATCGGCATGCGTCGGAGCGCTCACGCGCGCGTCTCCTCAAGCTGCGTCTTGCTGGAATTAATCTGCACCAGTGGATTGAATGCGTGCACCGGCTTTGCCCGCTCGTTTAGCATAGCGAGCGCATCCGAGTCTTCGTATTTCCCGGCCAAGGCCGACTTTGCCGCCGCCCAGATGCCTCGCAGTCCGCTAAAGGTGTAATCCACCGCGCTGGCTTCATAGCCGCTGTGCACCATGCAGTTCGCGCATTTCGGATTGCCAGATTCCGTGCCGTAATTCTGCCATTCCGTCGTGTCCAGCAGTTCCTGGAACGTGTCGGCATAGCCGTCCTGCAGCAAATAGCAGGGCTTTTGCCATCCAAAAATGTTGTACGTTGGCATGCCCCACGGCGTGCACGCGTACTGCTGCTTGCCCATCAGAAATTCCAGGAACAGCGGCGATTGGTTGAATTGCCAGCTCTTCTTGCGATTGGAAAGGATCGCTTGGAACAAGCGCCGCGTCCGGGCGCGTCCTAGGAAGTGCTTCTGATCCGGAGCTTTATCGTAGGAATAGCCCGGTGAGAGCATCATGCCCTCGACTCCCAGTTCCATCATTTCATCAAAAAATACCCGAACACTGTTGGGGTCGGCGCCATCGAAGAGCGTGGTGTTCGTCGTTACGCGGAATCCGCGCTTGACCGCTTCCCTTATGCCCTCCATCGCCAGGTCGTAGCCGCCTTCGCGGCATACGGAAAAATCATGGTGTTCGCGCTGCCCATCCATGTGCACGGAAAAAGTCAGATACTTGCTGGGCTTGAATAAATCGAGCTTTTCTTTCAGCAGCAGCGCGTTCGTGCACAAGTAGATGTATTTTTTGCGCGCGACCAAGCCCTCGACAATCTTGTCGATCTGGGTGTGCATGAGCGGCTCGCCGCCCGGAATCGAAACCATCGGCGTCCCGCACTCCTCCACCGCCTTGAAACACTCTTCCGGCGTCAATTCCTTCTTCAAAATGTGTGGCGGATACTGAATTTTGCCGCAGCCCGCGCACGCCAGATTGCAGCGAAACAGCGGCTCCAGCATCAGCACAAACGGATAGCGCTTCTGCCCCTTGAGCTTCTGCTTCAACACATAGGTGGCGACGGTCCAAGCTTGTGATATCGGTACCGGCATTGAGCCTGCTTATCTGTAAATTGTACGGGGAATGATGCTAACCGGCCCCCCAGCCTCTTCTATTGTAACCGACAAGGCGGCAATTCGCCGCCACTCGTTTCCGCGGATAAGCGCAATGTTCCTGGCTGGCACGCTGCGTGCCTTTCAAGGGCCGCAGCATTGCAACACACACCAAGGGCGTAAACTGCTGCCAGGCGCACGCAAGCTCATGTCACGACCTAATCTCCTCTCGCTCTTTGATGACTTTCGCCGCCACCGCCGCGACGTCGGCGCAGTCCAGCGCTGCGGGTATCGCCGCGAGTCGTGGACTTACGCGAAACTGGCAAAAGTTGCTTTCCGCCTCGTGCACGACTTGAAACAAAGCGGGGTTCGCACTGGTGATCGCGTACTCCTTTGGGGCCCTAACTCCGCCGAATGGATGGCCGCCTTTTGGGGCTGCCTCCTGCGTGGGGTCGTGGTCGTGCCCATCGATGACGGCGCCACTCCCGACTTTGCCGCCCGTGTTGCACGTGAAACGTCCGCCAAGCTAGCCATTGTCTCAGCGGAAAAGCCTACACTCGACCCCGCCGTCCCCACGCTGAATCTGGAGGATTTACCGGACAGGGCCAGCCAGCCGTATATAGTCATGACTCACCACGACCCTCGCCAAGCGCCCCCGCCTATGTACCAGTCCCTTGCCGACGAACCCATCACCCGTAATCACGTCGCGCAGATCCTCTTCACGTCCGGCACCACCGCAGAGCCGCGGGGCGTCGTCCTCACTCACGGCAATTTCCTGGCGAACCTCGAGCCGCTCGAGCGCGGAATCGCCCCCTACCGCAAGTACGAGCGGTGGTTTCATCCCTTGCGCCTTGTGACCCTGGTTCCGCTCAGCCACGTCTTCGGCCAATTCATGACGTTGTTCGTTCCGCCGCTGCTCGGCGCTGCCGTTGTCTTTGAGCCATCGCCAAATGCCGCGGAACTGATCCGCACGGTGAAACGCGAGCGCGCCACGGCGCTGATCGCCGTTCCCCACATGCTCGACTTGTTGCGCAACGGTATCGTCCGCGAACTCGAAGCCCGCGGCGAAACCGAGTGGTTCCAGTACACCTTCGCTGCCGCCAACGGCCAGAAATTTCTTCGCCGCGCCTGGATGTTCCGCCGTATTCATCGCCGCTTCGGGTGGAAATTTTGGGCGTTCATATCCGGCGGCGCGGCGCTCTCGGCGGAAACCGAGGAATTTTTCAAGCGTCTGGGCTACGCGATGGTGCAAGGGTACGGCATGACGGAGACCGCGTCGCTCATCAGCCTTAATCATCCATTCCGCGCTGCGCAGGGCTCCATCGGCAAAGTTCTGCCCGGCCGCGAATTCCGCCTCGCGGAAGACGGCGAGATCCTGGTGCGCGGAGAAAACGTCGCCAGGGGTTATTGGCAAAGGGGCGCGCCGCAGGATTCGACGGCGCAGGGAAACGGCGGGTGGCTGCATACCGGCGACCTTGGCGAGCTCGATGCGGAAGGAAACCTGCGCTTCCGCGGCCGCAAGAAGAGCGTCATCGTTACCCCGGCCGGCCTTAACGTGTATCCCGAAGATTTGGAGGCGTCGCTGCGCAAACAGCCAGGTGTGCGCGATTGCGTGGTGATTCCGCAACATCGCGATGGCAACGCCGAACCGCTTGCGGCTTTGTTGCTGCAGGAGCCGAGCGCGGAAGCCGCACGCCACGCGATTGAAGACGCAAATCGCTCGCTGGCGGAATATCAGAAGATTCGATCGTGGATTATCTGGCCCGAACACGATTTCCCCCGCACGCCAACCGGCAAGCCCAGGCTCGCCCAAATCGCCACCCGCGCCACAGAACTCTTGAGCGGAAGATCAAACGAGCCGGCGCCGGCCGTAGCGGCCGCCCTGCGTGGCGGGCGCTCTTTGTCAGAATCAAGCGACAGCGTATCCAATTTGCTTGCAGAATTCTCCGCCCTTGGCAACGAACCGACAAATCTCGAACGCGATCTCAACCTCAGCTCCCTGGATCGCGTGGAGCTGATGAGCGCCCTCGAGCAGAGATACCAAGTCGAGCTAAATGAAACGGCGTTCGCGGAAGCGAAAACCGTCGCTGATGTGCAACGCCTGCTGCGCCAGCCAAGCCCGCGCTTAACGGATTACGCCTACCCGCGGTGGGCGCAGGGGGAGCCGGTGCGCTGGCTGCGCCTCGCTATCTATTACGCGCTGGTTTGGCCCGCCACGCAAATTCTCGGGCACCCCAAAATTATCGGTCGCGAAAATCTGAAAGATGTCCGCGGTCCGGTTCTTGTCGTCTCTAATCACATCACGCGGCGGGCCGACATGGGTTTGATCCTGGCCGCGCTGCCACTGCGGTTTCGCCACCGGCTGGTTACCGCGATGGGGGGTGAAACCTTGCAACGGATGCGGCGGCCGCCGCGCGACTGGTTCGTGGTCAAACGTTGGGCGTACCAGATAGGCTACTGGCTGGTTATCGCGCTCTTTAATGTTTTCCCGCTGCCGCGACACTCCGGTTTTCGTGAAAGCTTTCGCTACGCGGGAGAGTCGGTCGACCGCGGTTACAGCGTTCTGGTCTTTCCGGAAGGAGAAGTCAACAACACGGAAACGGGCGAGATGGCGCCATTTCAATCGGGGATTGGGGTGCTCGCGGAAAATCTCCGCACGCCCATCGTGCCGGTGCGCCTTGATGGCGTGTGGCAAATGAAGCACGAGCACCGACGCTTGGCGCACGTTGGCGAAGTCGTCGTCCGCATTGGAGCGCCTATCAGTTTCCCGAGAGGCACGCCAGCGCAAGAAATCGCTCGGGCCCTCGAATCACTTGTACAGAAGCTCTAGTAGTTGCAACCGCTACGGGGTGCCCACCTTATGCAAACGCGCCACTACTCCGCTTCCGTACTGCGCGACGTATAGTTCCCCAGATGCGTCTTGGCCGAAACCGGCGAGATTGTTGGCACCGGAATTTACTAGAAACGTCCGCACCCATTGGCCTTGAGCGTTTTGCGCCAACGACCAGATGCGCCCGCTGATGAAATCCCCGAAAATGTAATTTCCGGCCAATCCTGTGATGTTCGTTCCGTGATAGACGTAACCGCCGATCACGGTGTCATCGCCTTGCGAGTGATCGTAATCAAAAATGGGATCCAGAAATGTCGCCGTTTGGCAGTTGGCCGTGAAATTGAAGTTGTGCGTGCCTTCCTTGCATCGCCAGCCCATGTTCGAGCCGCCCTGCTTCGGCGTCACCATATCTACCTCCTCGAAGGAATCCTGGCCGACGTCGCCAATCCAAAGATTTCCCGTGGTGTGATCGATGGAAAAGCGAAACGGATTGCGCAAGCCGTAAAGCCAAATCTCCTTCGCAGCAGTGGCGTTCGTAAAAAACGGATTATCGCTCGGCACCGTGAGTGTTCCGTTGCAGGTCACGCTAATCCGCAACATCTTGCCGAGTCTTGTCGTAAGGTCCTGCGCGTTGCCGATGGTTCCGTGCTGGTCCCCGGCGCCTCCGCCGTCTCCCAGGCCGATGTATAGAAAACCGTCGTTGCCGAAGGCCAGCCCGCCGCCATTGTGATTTGCCTCCGGTTGATCCACGGTGAACAGATTTTGCTCGCTGGTTGGGTTGACCGTATTCGCTGCCGCGCTGGCTGCGTGGAACTCCGAAATGAAGGTCTGCAGCTTGCCGTTCCGGGTGGAGGTGTAGTTCACATAAATGCAGCCGTTCGTACTGAAGCTCGGATGAAACGCCAGCCCCAGCAGGCCTGTTTCGCCCCCGGAAACAATCGAGCTAGAAATGTCCAGATACGGCGTCCCCAGAACGTTTGCATTCTGGATGATCTTGATTCGGCCTTCTTGCTCGACAACAAACAGGCGCCCCGAGGCGTCGCCCGCCTGCTGAATGTCCAGCGGTGTCGTAAGTCCACTCGCGACAGGAACCAGCTCCACCTGTAGGGTCGCCGGCGGAGGTGGCGGCGGTGGAGGATTGGAGGTCCCGCCGTTGCATCCAAGAAAGAAACTTGCCGCCAGAACACACCAAATAGGCGCACACCATAACTTACTGAAGCGCAAAGCGGACATGACCCCTCCCGGCTGGTGACTACATTTTGCCCATATCATCCCAATCGCGTCGAGCCGTTTACCGTTGCTGTGTGTCAATACTTTGCAAAATCTGGAGTAACACGGCTCAAAGCGCCGTTCTCTGTTCTGTGGCAAAATAGAAGTTTGTAGGAAAGAATTTATGGCTCACCGAACCACGCTCGAAGCAGAACGCCCCGCAAAAGCGCAGAAAGCTGGGAAAAAGCCTACGGCAGAGGCCAACGCCGCCAAGGTCGGCCCACCAGAGCGCGAACGCATCTTCGACGCGTTTCGGCGTTGGGGCTATAACGAAGCCAATCTGGATCCGCTCGGCTTTTTCGGACCATTCCCGCAGCCTGATCTGGAAGGATTGACCGGCGACACGGCCCAAGAAGCGCGCCGCATTTATTGCGGGACTATCGGCGCCGAGTTCATGCACCTTCCGCAGCCGGAGCGCCGACAGTGGATCGCCGAACGCATCGAAGGCCCCGCAACTCAAGTCGACCAACAAAAGGTTCTGGAACGGCTGATTCGCGCCGACCTTTTCGAGCAGGTCCTGCAATCGCGCTATCTGGGCACGAAGCGATTTTCTCTCGAAGGCGTGACCGCCCTGATTCCGCTCCTCGACTCCATTCTCGATACGGCCGGCGAGCACGGCGCGGTTGAGTCCGTCATGGCCATGAGCCACCGGGGCCGCCTGAACGTCATGGTTCACGCGGCGTGCAAAGCGCCGCACGAAGTCGTCGCCGGATTTGAGGATGTCGATCCACGCAGCGTGCTCGGCGCGGGCGACGTGAAGTATCACGTCGGTGCCACCGGCACGTACGTCACTTCAACTGGCAAGGAAATTGGCATTCATTTGGTTTCCAACCCGAGCCATTTGGAAGCCGTCGATCCCGTGGCCATCGGCCGCGCTCGCGCAAAGCAAACGCGCTACGGCGCCGGCAGCGCCGCTAAAGTTGTGCCCATCGTCATGCATGGCGATGCGGCTTTCGCTGGCCAAGGCATTTGGGCGGAAACGCTCAACCTGGCTGATCTGCAGGCTTACACCGTCGGCGGCACGATCCACATCATCGTCAACAATTTGATTGGTTTCACCACGCGTCCGGTGCAGGAACATTCCTCGCGGTTCGCCTCCGACCTTGCCAAGCGCCAGTATGTTCCGGTGTTTCACGTCAATGGCGAGGACCCCGTCGCCGTCGTGTGCGTAGGAAAGCTCGCGGCTGAGTATCGCGCGCAGTTTGGCAGCGATGTCGTTGTCGACGTCATCGGCTATCGCCGCCACGGCCACAGCGAAGTGGATGACCCCACCATCACGCAGCCGCGCCTGTACGAGCGCATCAAGAGTCATCCGGCGCTGTGGCGCATTTATTCCGAGCGCATCGGCGTGAACCCCATGCAGATTGTCGAGAATGTGCGCAAGGAATACGAGGAAGAGCAAAGCAAAGCGCGCGAAATCAAAAAGATTCCGAACCTGCGGCAGCTACCTGAATACTGGTCGGCCTACCATCGCGGCCGTTTCAAGCCCGAGTATGAAGCGGATACCGGCCTGGACCGTGAAAAGCTGGCCGAGATCACCGACGCCCTCGTCCGCGTGCCGGAAGGCTTCCACGTGCATCCCAAAATCTCCAAGCTGCTTGAGCAGCGGGCCGAGATGGGACACGGCAAGCGCGCCGTCGATTACGGTTTCGCGGAGGCGCTGGCATTTGGTTCGCTGCTGTTGGAAGGCAATCCGGTTCGCCTTACCGGACAAGATACCGAGCGCGGGACGTTCAACCAACGCCATGCCGTGTTAGTCGACACGGAAACGGAAGAGGAATATTGCTCGCTGGCGCACCTAGCGCCCAATCAGCCCTTTTGCGAAATTCACAACTCTTCGCTCTCCGAAGCCGGTTGCCTCGGCTTCGAATATGGCTTCAGCCGTGATTACCCGGAAGCGTTGGTCTTGTGGGAAGCACAGTTCGGAGATTTTGCCAACGGCGCGCAGGTCATCATCGATCAGTTCATCAGCGCGGGCGAAGACAAGTGGGACCTCCCCTCAGGCGTAGTCATGCTGCTGCCGCACGGCTACGAGGGACAAGGGCCCGAGCACTCCAGCGCGCGCATCGAACGCTTCATGCAGCTTGCCGGCGAAGAAAACATGCAAATCTGTCAGCCTTCCACCGCCGCGCAGTATTTTCATCTGCTGCGCCGTCAGGTCCGCCGCCCCTGGCGCAAGCCGCTCATCGTCTTTACGCCGAAGAGCATGCTGCGCCATCCCGATGCATCCTCCAGCATCGACGGCTTCGCGCAGCCGCGATTCTTGCCGGTTGTGCCGGACCGCGAAGTCCATGACGCCAAGCGTATCCTCATCGTCAGCGGCAAACTCGGCCACGAACTGCGCGCCGAGCGCCGACGCCGCAAAGACACAAGCACCGCGATTATCTTTCTCGACCAGCTCTACCCGCTGCTGCGTCCGGAAATTTCCGCGGCGATCGAGGAGCATCCGAACGCTCGCGAAGTCGTCTGGGTCCAGGAAGAGCCGAAGAACATGGGCGCGCACTTCTTCGTGGTGCCACGCATTGGCCAGCTCGTGCAGAGCAAAGGCCTGAAGATGCGCTCCATCAAGCGCTCCCCCAGCGCCAGCCCCGCCACGGGTTCGGCAAAAGCGCACGAGCTGGAACAAAAGACGCTACTCAGCCTCGCGTTTACGACCAGCCCTACTGAGTGAATTCACCGTCGCCTTTAACATTCCATTCATTTCCGAGTCATCCGTATGTCATCATTCACGCCCAAACTTCCTCCATTCACTGTGCTACCCGAAGGCTCAAGTGATCCCAGGCGCTCCAATACCTTCCGCATTTCGCGGGCCTACGGTACACTTCGAACAAGCCGGCGGGCGGAACGTGCCACCTGCATGAAACGAATCCTTATTATTGAAGACGACCGCGATATCGTCGAACTGGTTCGCTACAACCTTGCCAATGAAGGATTTCAAGTCCAAGCGGCCTTCGACGGCAGTAGCGGCCTCAATACCCTGAAGAAAACGCCTCCGGATCTCCTGCTTCTCGACCTCATGCTTCCTAAGGTTTCCGGCCTCGACATCTGCCGGGAAATTCGCCGGGATGACTCGCTAAATCGTCTTCCCATCCTGATGCTCACCGCGCGCGGCGAAGAAGCCGACCGCGTCGTGGGCCTGGAGATGGGCGCCGACGATTACGTCACCAAGCCTTTCAGCCCGCGCGAGTTGCTGGCGCGCGTCAAAGCGCTGCTCCGCCGCGCGGAGCCGCCTTCGGACGCACCTCGCACCATTGAGGTCGGCAAGCTCGCCATCGATCCGGCGTCGTATCGCGTCAGTCATTCCGGGAAGCCCGTTCCGCTCAGCACGCTCGAATTCCGGCTGCTCTATTACCTTGCTTCGCGGCCTAACCGTGTTTTCACGCGCGACCAGCTTCTCGATGCCGTTTGGGGCACGGATCGCTTCGTCACTCCGCGCAGCGTGGACGTCTATGTCCGCCGCCTGCGTGAAAAAATCGAAGGCGACCCCGAGAATCCCGTCCACCTGAAGACCGTGCGCGGCGCCGGGTACTTGTTCGAAACTCGTGCGGCATAACCTTTTTTGGAAACTGGCACTGACGTTTTTCGCGCTGCTGCTGGGCGTGCTGCTGGCGGTGGATTTCTTCGCTGAACGCGCGCTCCGCGAAGATTCCGCCAGCATGGCCTTCGCGCAACTCGCTGCTATCGCGCGCATCGCGCAAGCGCTCCCGCCGCATCTCACCGCAATTCCCCCGGCAAATCCGGAAGAAATCAGGGCGCTGCAAAAATGGACGGCGGAAATGGCCGCCAGCGGCGCGCGCGTCACGGTTATCACTCCAGACGGTTTGGTCCTTGCCGATTCGCAATCCGATCCCCGCACCATGGAAAACCACGCGGGCCGTCCGGAGATTCGCGATGCCCTCGCCAAGGGCGAAGGCCAGTCCACGCGCCACAGCGTCACCATCAACCGTGATCTGATTTATTACGCCGTAAAGCAAAACGTTGGCGCGGCGTCTCCCGTGGTGTTGCGCTTCGCCATTCCGCTCGCCACCGTGCAGGAACTTCTCGGCTCCTTCCGCCGCAGTTTATGGTTCGCATCTTTCATCATCATATTGCTTGCTGGGGCAGCCTCGCTCCTGGTTTCCCTCGGCCTCTCCGAACGTATCAAGCGCCTCGAGGAATTTTCACGCCGCGTCGCCGAGGGCGATTTTCGCCCACTCCCTGGGGACGGCTCCGGCGACGCGCTCGAGAAACTCGGCGCTTCGTTGAATCAAACGGCTGCGCGGCTCGATCAGACCATTCGTACGCTCACGGAAGAAAGAAACCTTTCCTCGGCGATTCTCGGCAGCATGGTGGAAGGCGTCGCGGTGGTGAACGGAGCGGAGCGGCTAGTCTTCGCCAATCAGAGCTTCGCCGCCATCTTGGAGATGGATATTCCGCCGAAATCTGGCAGCGCGCTGGTCGAAATCGTGCGCCAGACGGAAATGATCGAAGCCGTGCGCAAGGTTCTGACCGGCGAGCCGCGCGTGGAAGCCGAAATCGTGACCGGAACGCTGCGCCAGCATTTTTTCGCAGCCACAGTCGCGGCGGTGCGCGCCGGCGAAACATCGGGTGCGGTGGTCGTGCTTCACGACATTACCGCGCTGCGCAAACTTGAGCGCGTGCGCCGCGATTTCGTAGCCAACGTGTCGCATGAATTTCGCACGCCGCTCACCGCCATTCAGGGCTTCGCGGAAACGCTGCTTGCCGGCGCCATGGACGATCCGCAAAATCGTGAGCGCTTCCTCGAAATCATCGTTGAGCACTCGCGCCGTCTCGCGCGCCTCACTGAAGACCTTCTCAAACTTTCCAAAATGGATGCCGACCGCCTGGAGCTCGAAATCCGCCGCGTGAGCGTCGCGCAACTCATCGAATCCTGCATCGAGACCACCCGCCATCGCGCCACGGAGAAGGAGATCTCGATTTCTGTGCAGCCTTCGAGCGGAGTTCCGGACATTTCCGGCGACCGCCGCCGTCTTGGGGAAGTTCTGCAAAACCTACTGGATAACGCGCTCCAGTACACGCTTTCGCGCGGCGAAATTTTCGTCAGTGCGGAAGCGCGCGATGGCGAAGTGGTCTTTACAGTGGCGGACACCGGTATCGGTATTCCCAAGGCGGATCAGCCGCGCATCTTCGAGCGCTTCTATCGTGTCGACGCTGCGCGCTCGCGCGAGCTCGGCGGCACCGGCCTCGGCCTCTCCATCGCCAAGCACATCGTGGAGGTGCATGGCGGCCGCATCTGGGTGGAAAGCGAAGTTGGCCGCGGCTCGCAATTCCATTTCTCCATACCCATCTTCGACCCCGACCCCAGCGCGCGCCGAACTCCGGCAGGCGCCGCCACCCGCGCCACAGGCCGCCGTTTCGAGTAGAGACCGAATCCGCCGTCATCGAGAATTAACATGCGTTTGATGCCCGCGTGACCCTCGTCTGCGACACTTGTCGCGCTTGATCTTCACCAATCCTCCTACCCTGGGGACCGGTGCACCCCTGGCTCCGGTCCTCCTCCTCCCTCCCCGGTAGCGTGATCGTTACTCAAACGAAATATGTAAAAACGCAGGATAACTGAGCCGCATGGTAAACTTAGGTGTTTGGGGAGGCGCAATTCAGTGAACTGGGGCTGGCTTCTGCTGCGAATTGTCATCGCGTTGACGATTCTGACCACGCTGTTCCTCTCTCAGCGCTTTTGGTATCGCTCCATCTGGCGTGCCACCGCCAATTGGCGCGCGGTTTGGCTTCGCGTTACCGCGCGGCTCCTGTACATCGTTCTGCTAGTTCTAATTATTGGTTCCCTGGTCGACGGATTTCGCATGGGCCACCGCGCCCACTTGATCCCCAGTGACAATCTAATCGAGATTTTCGCGGGCCTGTGGTTTACCAGCGCGCTTTTCGCCTATCTCGCGGTAAAGATGGTTCGCATTGTCGAGGCCATCTGGGCTTCGCTGCGCTCCGCCGCCCGGCGCAACTGTGGGCCCGCGCCAAGCTTTTCCCCGGCTCTGGTGACGTCGAACGCTCCGGTGGCGCCTTTGACGCGCGCTTCTGTTGCGGCTGCCGAAATGGTTCCCGATCCTTCGCGCCGCTACTTTTTCCGAACCGCCTCGGCGCTGGCCGGCGCTGCTCCCTTTCTCAGCGTGGTGTATGGCTTCGCGGCCGAGCGCCTGGACTACCGCGTCCGCCGCGTCGAAATCCCCACCGCGAATCTGCCGCCAGCTCTCGACGGCATGAAGATCGTCCAGCTTAGCGACATTCATCTAAGTGGCTACATGAGCCGCACGGATGTGCGCCGCGCTGTGGAAATGGCCAACGAACTGGGCGCTGATCTCGCCGTCATCACCGGAGATTTCATCACCGGAGCTGCGGACCCGCTGGCCGATTGCGTAGACGAGATCCGCCACCTTCGCGCGCCCCTCGGCATTTTCGGGTGCAACGGCAATCATGAGATTTACGCCCGGGCCGAAGATACCGCGCAGGACCTCTTTGCGCAGGCTGGCATGAAGTTGCTGCGTCATGAAAATGTGCAGCTCGCGTTTCGCGGCGCGCATTTTAATCTCCTTGGCGTCGATTACCAGCGCGAGCGCACACCCAGCGGCCAACGCCTGCAGATGCTTCCCGACCTCGCTCCCCTGGTTCGCCGGGACGTACCAAACATTTTGCTCTCGCACAATCCGAACACTTTCAATCGTGCTGTGGAGCTGGGTATTGAGCTATCGCTGTCTGGGCACACGCATGGCGGGCAAATCCAGGTGGAAATCCTCGATCATCGCCTCAGTCCTGCTCGCTTTATCACCGATTACGTCGCCGGCGCCTACTTCCGGCCGCTCTCGATGCCCGCCGTAGATAACCGGGCGCTTAAGGACGCAAATTATTCGGCGAGCAACCATTCGCCGATTTCCAGCCATGCGCAGCCGCCTCTATCTGTGCTCTATGTCAATCGAGGACTCGGCACCGTCGGCGCGCCTGTGCGCCTCGGCGTTCCGCCTGAAATCACACTGATCACACTGCGCCGCGCGTAACATCGCATTCATCGCCTCTCTTCCCATAGCTGGCGGTAGTATGATTTGGACCGGCGGTAGCGCGCATGCTCCAGCAAATCTCCCGTGTTCTATCTCTCAGCTTGCTGTTCGCGTTTGCCTGTGCGGTGAGCAAGTCACAGGTTCCCGGCGCGGGCCGTGAGTACACCATCAGCGGGTCCGTGCACTGGGACGATAGCGATGAACCAGTGCCTGAAGCACGCGTGCAGCTACGCGCGGAACTTGGAAACGTGGTCCACCCAATTGTTCTCACCAATAGAAACGGTGAATTTTTCTTCGGCCAGTACCTCCCCGGAGAATACGAAATCATTGCAGAGCTGGAAGGCTATCAGCCGGTGCGTCTACGCGTGGACATCACGCGGCACGATGAACTGAACGTTCTCATACGGTTACGCCGAGATCCTCCAGGTGCCGTTCCCGTCGGCGACATCACCACAGCACGTCAGCTAAGCATTCCGAAGAAGGCTCAAGCGGCATTCGATAAGGGGGTCGCGAAAGGGAACTCCAGGACCGACTACAAGGGCGCGATTGCAGAGTTCCAGCGCGCCATCGAGAATTTTCCGGGCTACTACGAGGCCCACGCTCAAATCGGCATGGCCTATGTCCGCATGAAAGATTTTCCCGCGGCGGAGAAGGCTCTGCAGAAATCCATTGAGCTCAGCTCCGGGAAGTATTCTCCGCCGCTTATGCTGCTCTCCATGGTTTTGAACGACCAGAATCGTGCTGCGGACGCCGAGCCAATCGCTCGTCAGGCGGTTGCGGCCGATCCGAGCGCGTGGCGCGGCCCCTACGAACTCTCGCGTGCTTTGTTGGGTCTGCAGCATATGCCTGAGGCGGAAGCCAGCGCCTTTGCGGCTCGCGACCTCAAGCCCGACAATCCCGACGTCTATCTGCTGCTAAGCGAAATTCACCGAAGCACCCACAATGCGCCGGCTTTGCTCCAGGACCTTGATACGTACCTAAAACTGGTGCCGCAAGGTCCCGCCGCGCCGCAGGTTCGCAAGCTGCGCGAGCAACTCGTGAAGTACATCGAATCGCAGCGCAAACTCGTCGGCAAGCCTTGAGGCATTCCTCCGGCGGCTTGACCCGCCCAAGCCCTGAGTTTTTGCAGTCGGTGTCTTGCTGCCCTTATGAGGGGCTGCATCGAGGTTCAAAGCCGCTGCGACCTCGAACTGAGTTTTTGTCCTGCTGGACGCGCAGATGAGCCGCCACCAGGCGAATCTCGTCGTACGTGATTTCCTCCGGCAGCGCTTCCTTTACCGGCTTCAATCGCTCTTTGCCAAATTGTTGAATTGCAATAGCAATCTGCGCATACCGCTCTGCGTTGAGCCACTGCGGACGAAATTCCGTTTCGCGATCTTCGACCAGCTTGGCGACCATTTCCACTACCGTGCTGACCTTGCGGCCGCGAATCTGCGCTATTTCCTCGAAAGTGCGCCCTTCCTCCAAAAGTCGCTTTGTATCTTCTCTCGGGTGCGACGCAGCAGCGTGCCAGTCATCGCTGGCCCGTTCGCCCTTATTGAACTGCTGTAGGGCTTCCAAGATCTCCCGGCCATAGCGCTCCACTTTCTTGTCTCCGAAGCCCAAGACCGCGCGCAGCGCCTGCAACGTAGACGGCTTGGCGGCACACAGTGCGTCCAGCGCGGTGTCATGCAAGACGACGAAGGCGGCTACTCCCAAATCTTTTGCCGTATTGCGCCGCCACTCGCGCAGGTATTCTCGCAACTGCGCATCGAGCACGGATAGAGCAGCGCCGCCCCTATGCTGTTCTCCCGCAGCGCGCTTCTCCGATGGCGTGTTGCTGGCCTTCGCACGCCGCCCGCGAGATCGCGTTGCTTCCACCTCCAGCCAATCTGGCGTGCCGGCACAGATATCACAGCTTGCACAGCGCTCCCATTTCGGCTGCTCGCCGAAGTGCTTGCACACATGGTGCTGTCGGCACTCCATGGACTCCACAAAGCGTTCTACCTCGCGGTAACGCTGCCACGATCGCTCCCGCTCCGCTGGATCCTCAATCTTTCCTATGAAATAGGCTTGCAGTCCGCGGTCCCGTTTCTGCCAAAGCAGAATGCAATCCGCGGGCAGGCCATCGCGCCCAGCCCGGCCAGCTTCCTGGTAGTACTGCTCCACGCTTTTCGGCAGTGACAGATGAATCACGGAGCGAACCGAAGCTTTGTTGATGCCCAGGCCGAACGCCATCGTTCCCACCAGGACGCGCACCTCTTCAATCATCCATTTTTCCTGATTTTCGCGCCGCGCCTTGGCCTCCATCTGGCCATGATAACCGATGGCTGGGATGCTATTTTCCTCGAGCAGGTCGACGGTTTCTCCCACGCGTGCAATCGTCGGCGCATACACAATCACGTTCCCTTCAGAAATGCGTCGGAGCGCTCGCAGCAGCAACTCTTCCTGCGTGCGCGAGTTGCTTTCGTGCACGATGTAGTGGAGGTTCGGCCGGCGGAAACTCGCGATGTGCTTGTGTGGGTCGCGAAGCCGCAGTTGCTCGATGATGTCGTGCCGCACGCGCTGCGTGGCGCTGGCGGTGAACGCCGCGATCGGCCGGTCCGCGAAAAGTTCGCGCAAGCGGCTCAATTGCCGGTATTCCGGGCGAAATTCGTGGCCCCACTCGGAGATGCAATGGGCTTCATCGATCGCAAAGAAAGAAACCGGTATGCGCTTCAGCCACTCAGGGGTATCCCCAAGCGCCACGCGTTCCGGTGAAAAATACAGCAGCCGGAATTCTCCCGCTGCGGCGCGCTTCATGATTCGGCTTCGGTCTTCCCCGCTCAGGGAGCTGTTCACAAACGCGGCGGGAATCCCGATTTGCTCAAGCTGCGCCACTTGATCTTGCATCAAGGCAATCAGCGGCGAAATGACCACCGCCGTGCGGCCGGCGTCCAGCACTGCTGGCAACTGGTAGCAAAGTGACTTGCCGCCGCCTGTCGGCATCACTACGCAAGCGTCACGTCCCGCTGCAATGCTCCGCACGACGGCTTCCTGTCCGGGGCGAAAAGTGTCGTAGCCCCAGTAACGCCGCAGGATGTCGGCGAAAGAATCGGCGACGTCACGCTGCTTGTCGGTTTCGGTCCGTGGATGAGGTAATGTGGTGGCGATGGTCATGGAGCACTCCATGGGTACCGAGATTCGCTTTTGTTTCGCCATATGTCAAGTAAGATTTCTGTGAATGTTTCACGCCGTTGTGAAACCTGTGGAAAAGCGCTCCCGTTCAACCCCCTCAGATCCGAAGAACAGGGAGTGTCCACCGCCGGTGCGGCCTGTTGCCGCTACTTGCCTCGCATCGCGCCCGGTTGCTGGCTGCGGGGGCTGGTGCCATAATCCAGCTTCACGGTAAGGAAACGTGTTTCCGCGTAGACCACAGGCTGCGGAGCACGAGTAACGGGGGATAACCATGGCTTTGCGCGATAGCTGGATCGAAAAACGAGAAGCGGCGGCAGCCACCGCGAACGGCAACCGGAATATGTCGCAGATGCATCTCGCGCGGCAAGGTTTCATTACCGAGGAGATGCAATACATCGCCAAGCGCGAGCGGCTGGAACCGGAGCTGATCCGCAGCGAAGTGGCACGCGGGCGCTGCATCATTCCAGCGAATATTCACCACCGCAATCTCGAGCCGATGGCCATCGGAATCGCCACAAAATGCAAAATCAACGCCAATATCGGCAACTCCGCCACCAGCTCCAACATTGATGAAGAGCTGAAGAAGCTGCATCACGCGGTGCATTACGGCGCGGATACGGTGATGGACCTCAGCACGGGCGGCGACATCCCTACCATTCGCAAAGCCATCATCGAAGCATCGCCAGTGCCCGTGGGCACCGTGCCGGTTTATGAAGCGATTTCGCGCGTGCGCCGCCCCGAAGATCTCACATTCGAGTTGATGCTCGAAGTCATTGAGGAGCAGGCCGAGCAAGGGGTCGATTACATGACCATTCACGCCGGAGTGATGCGCGAGCACGTGCCCTTTGTGCGCAAGCGCATCACTGGCATTGTGAGCCGCGGCGGCTCGCTCATGGCGCACTGGATGGAGCATCACAAGAAGCAGAATTTCTTGTACGAGCATTTCGATGACATCTGCAAGGTTTTTAAGAAGCACGACGTGAGTTTTTCACTTGGCGATGGTTTGCGACCCGGCTGCATCGCAGATGCCAGCGACGAGGCGCAGTTCGCGGAATTGAAAGTCCTCGGCGAGCTCACCAAGAAAGCCTGGGAGCACGACGTGCAAGTGATGATCGAAGGTCCCGGGCACATTCCCATGGACAAGATCAAGGAGCAGGTCGACAAAGAAATGGAATGGTGCCACGAAGCGCCGTTCTACACGCTCGGCCCGCTCGTAATCGACATCGCTCCGGGCTACGACCACATCACCAGCGCGATCGGCGCGGCGATGATCGGTTGGCACGGCGCGTCGATGCTCTGTTACGTGACACCGAAGGAGCACCTCGGACTACCAAACGCGGAAGACGTGAAGCAGGGCGTGATCGCCTACAAAATTGCCGCGCACGCCGCGGATGTCGCTCGCCATCGTCCTGGCGCGCGCGATCGAGACGATGCGCTATCGTATGCGCGTTTTCTATTTGATTGGAACAAACAGTTCGAGCTCTCCCTAGATCCGGTGACAGCAAAGGCCATGCACGACGAAAATCTGCCCGACGATTTCTACAAAGAAGCCAAGTTCTGCTCCATGTGCGGGCCGAAGTTCTGCTCCATGAACATCACCCAGCTCGCCGAAGCCGAGGGCGGCCACGACCAAGCCGAGCGCAAACAAAAATTCGTCGAGCTATTGGCCAAGGTAAAATCCGCCAGCGCGTAACACCTGGAAGCAGCTCAGGTCTAGACCGGAAGATTCTGTTCGGTGGATGGCAATGTCGGATCGCTCAGCCGTGATGGCATTGATTGGGGCGGGGCCTGTCGGGCTCGGCATGGCTAAGGCTTTGCTCGAGCACAAAATTCCTTACGAACAACTGGAAGCGGATCGCGAGCTGGGCGGGAATTGGCTGCACGGCGTGTACGAAACCGTGCACATCATTTCCTCGCGCAAGACCACAGAGTATGGGGACTATCCGATGCCCGCGGATTATCCTGACTTTCCTAGCCGGCAGCAGATGCTGGATTATTTGCGGGATTACGCCTCGAAATTTCAGCTTACACCGCATATTCAGTTCAACACGAAAGTGGTGATGGCTTTGCCGCTTTCAGGAGGGTGGTGGGAGCTCGAACTCGCCAACGGCGAAAAGCGCGTCTACAAAGGATTGATTGTTTGCAACGGGCATCACTGGGACCGGCGCTTTCCCAACTATCTGGGAAAATTTGAAGGCGAATTTATTCACTCCAAGGATTACCGCTCGCCAGCGCAGCTTGCGGGAAAACGCGTGCTGGTGATTGGCGGCGGAAATTCCGCTTGCGACATTGTGGCGGAAGCGGCGCGCGTAGGAAAAACGGCGCGCATCAGTTTGCGCCGGGGTTATTGGTTTTTGCCGAAGACACTCTTTGGGATTCCGTCGGCGGAATTGATCAAGCCGTGGTTTCCTGTATGGGCGCAGCGACTTTTCTTGCGGCTGATTCTGCGCATTGCCATCGGAAAATATTCGGACTACGGCTTGCCCGAGCCGGACCACAAAATTTTCGAGGCGCACCCGACGATTAACAGCGAGCTGCTCTATTACATGAAGCACGGACGGATTCAGCCGCGAAAGGATATTGCGCGATTTGAAGGCACGACCGTGCATTTCGTGGATGCCACGAGCGAGGAGTTCGACACGGTTGTGTGCGCCACCGGATATCACGTGAGCTTTCCGTTTTTGCCGCCGGGTCTGGTGAGGGTGAAGGGCAGCACGGCGCAGGTGTATGGCGGCTGCGTGCTGCCGGACTATAAAAATCTCTACATCATTGGAACGTCGCAATTGCGCTACGGGTTCGGCCCCGTGGTCACTCCGGGCATGGAATTGATTGCGCGAATGATGCTGGCGCAGGACCAGATGGAATTGCCGATTGGTCTGGTGATGAAAGAGTCCGGCGTGAAAATACCGAGGACGCACCTGGTCGATCCGCACGCCGCGATACGCGCGATTCGCCGGGGCAAGCGCATGCTGCCGCTGCTTTTGTGGAAGGAAAGAAAGTTGCGCAAGACATTGGCGGGGCGGACGGCTGCGCCGCAACTGGTTGTGCAGCAGACAAATCGCGGCGTGGAAGTGTTCTGAGCTAGGGCAGCACAGACAGTGAGCACTGAAAGAATCCATGCCATTTTTACCTAACGGTGTGGCGGTTGTGACCGGCGCCGGCTCCGGCATCGGACGGGCGCTCGCGCGACAACTTGCGGTGGCGAGCTCCGCGCTGGCGCTGGCGGATATCGACGAAGCGGGACTGCAACAGACGGCCGCTTCGCTGAGTGAAAGAGGCGTCCAGCTAACCACACATGTTGTGGACGTTTCCAATGAATCCGCCATGCAAGCCTTTGCGCAAGACGTTATGGCCAGGCATGGGCGTGTCACGCTGCTGATTAACAATGCCGGCGTGGCGCTGCACGGCAGGTTTGAGGAGATCTCGCTGGACGATCTGCGCTGGCTAATGGAAATCAATTTCTGGGGCGTGGTTTACGGCGTCAAATATTTCCTGCCAAGTTTAAAGAAGGAGCCGCGCGCGCACATCGTGAATATTTCTAGCGTGTTTGGGATTGTCGCGCCGGCGGGGCAAAGCGCCTATTCCGCGAGCAAGTTTGCGGTGCGGGGATTTACGGAGGCGCTGCGGCACGAACTGGAAGGTACATCCGTATTCGTTTCGTGCGTACATCCCGGCGGGATTCGCACGCCGATTGCGAGACGAGCGCGGCTTGGCGCGAATACGCCGCCGGGCTCGCGCGATGAGGCGGTGGCGCGGTTCGATCGATTGACGCCGACGATGCCGGATGCGGCGGCGGCGAGAATCCTGCGGGGTGTGGAACGCCGTGAACCGCGCATTTTGATTGGGCGTGATGCGCGACAGATTGATTTGCTGCAGCGGCTGCGGCCGGGGACGTATTGGAAAGCGCTCGCTCGGCGCGTGCGGGAGCCGACGCAGAAGTTTTGAAGTGGGATGCGCGCCTTTACGGACCGACACCTCCCGATCATGTTTCCGTCTGAAAAGCGGCGGCCCTTCGAGGCTCACGGTAAACAAGGCCGCCGCACTCCAAATTACTTCGCGTCGTGGAAGATGATGCCGAGGGTGTAGCGGGTGCCGCTGTGCACGCGGCTGACTCCGTGGCGCAGATTGACACGATAGTAGCCGCGCGAGCCCTTCACGGGACGGTAGCGCGTGGTGAAGATGATTCCCTGGCCCTGGCCGGCGGCTACCATCTCGGCTTTGGATTGCGCGCGGGGTTGCTGCTCCACCAAGAGGAATTCGCCGCCTTCCCAATCGCGTCCCTGCTGACCGAGTAGAAAAACCATCTGCAGCGGGAAGGCGATCTCGCCGTAAAGGTCCTGATGCAGGCAGTTGTAGCCGCCCGCTTCGTAATGCAGCACCAGCGGCGTCGGTTTTGTTTGCCCTACCTTGTGGCAGACCTTCAGGAACGAAGCATGATCGAGAGGAAATGGCGGCTTCTGTTCACCGAAAGCTTTCGCCCACTGATTCGCAATTGGAGCAAGATGCGGATAGGCGCTGTTGCGGAGGTTGGCGACAATTTCGGGGAGAGGATTCGCGAAGTATTTGTAATCGCCGACGCCGAAGCGGTGGTGTTCCATGATGACGTGGCTGCGGAAGCGGGTCGGTTCGTGATAGAGCGAGACGATGGAAGTGCATTCCTCTGGCGTAAGGATTTGATCGGTAACGGCATAGCCGCGGGCGGAGAGCGATTCCTCCGCGTTGCGCCAGGCGACGGCATTGATTCGTTACTGAATGGAAGGCATGTCTGACGTTTGACTTGGTTGCGAGCGTTTCCGTTAAGATCTTTCACCCATCCTTATCCCTCGGCTGGCTCGGGACAAGTCGGATGCGATCAGGATGACAGCCCGTTTGGCCGGCAAGCATGATTCTAGACAGGCGTGATTCGCGAATCTATCCGACTATCACCGGTAAATTGCCGTGAAGATTTTGACTGCGCTTGCAGCCGAGACTATACTCCGCTGAAAGCAAAGGCTGGAATTGACACAGAGGCAGAGTCCGGAGCACAGAGAGCACGGACACGCTCTGCCAAGACCAGTGTTCGTAATGAGGAGCCGAAATGGGGTTTGTGCTGGCTGCGAAGACGGGAGATGTGCTGCCGGGGACGATTCGGGAGTTCGAAGTGGAGGGGAAGGCGGTGGCAGTGGCGAATGTGGATGGGCAATTCCACGCAATCAATAACGTTTGTCTTCACCGCGGAGGGCCCTTGGGGGATGGGCCGCTCGAGGGGCCGGTTGTGACCTGTCCTTGGCATGGCTGGCAATACGATGTGCGGACGGGCAGAGTCGCGCAGAACCCTACCGTGGGCGTGGAGTGCTATCCGGTGGAGGTGCGCGGGGACGAGATTTTCGTCAATGTAAGCGGCTAGTCTTGTAAACACTTGAATCTAAAGGGAATACGATAACTTTTCGAGGTACAATCTGTTTCTTCCGGTTTCTAATGTAAAATTTTCCGAAAACCCGCTAACCCACACATTTTGTTTCGCTTTTTCGTCATACCCAATGTATAGTGCCGATTCGAAGCCTTCGATGGCACTTCCGACCGCGCAACGACACCACTGGATCTTCAGCGCCGACCCGCACCACTACCACTGGGATACGCTTTTCGTAAAGGGCAAAGAGATGTGGCAAGGCGCCGCCGGGAAACCGGACGCGATCCGCGCACTGAAGCAGGTGCGTAAGGGGGACCGTGTGCTGTGCTATCACTCGGCACCGGAGAGATCGCTTTATTCCATCGCGGAAGTGACGCGGGATCCGTATCCTGATCCGCATGATCATAAGGGAAAAAATCTAGTGGCGGACCTGCGGGCGTTCGAACGGCTGCCACGGCAGGTGACGCTGGTGGAGCTGCGGGACAATCGCGCGCTGAGGAAAATGAAATTACTGAAGAACGTGCGGGTGCTGATTTCTTCGATTACCGACGAGGAGTATCTGGAGATTTTGCGGATGGCGGGGATTGTTGCTACGCCGGGGATTCCGCTGCCGTAAGTAGCACCGGGCGCTCCGCTCGGAAAGCGCTTGCTCTTTACGTTGAGGTCCTTCGTCTATCTCCGGTGTCGGGAGTCCGGTGGACTCCACCGGAGTCCAAAAACCGGACCTTGTCGGATAGGCTCAGGAATGACAGGATTTTTGACGTGTAGCGATTCGCTGGGGGAAAGATGGGTGTCTGCAGCCGGTTGGGCTTTCTTGTTGTTGGTGTTCTTACCTTCGCGACGCTTTTTCCTATGACCCTTTCTCCGCAGAAACCACAACGCGACAATTTGCTCTCCGACATTGCCAGCGGGAAGACGCGGGTGCTGGACCTCAGTTACGCAATCAACGACAAACTCGTGCCGTGGCCGGGGGACCAGAAGTGGTTTGAGGCGAAGGTGAACGCCACGGTGGAGAAGAACGGCTACTTCACGCGGAGTTTTTGGATGTTGGAGCATTACGGCACGCACCTGGACGCGCCGATTCATTTCCCTCCTGGCAAGACCACCGTGGATCAAATTCCAGCGAAACAATTCTTTGGTCCAGCCGTTGTGCTGGATGTCAGCGAGGAAGGCGCGAAAAATGTCGACTATCAGGCGCCGGCGGCGCGCGTCGAAGAATGGGAGAAGAAGCACGGGCGGATTTCCGAAGGCTCGATTGTGCTGCTAAGGACCGGCTGGGCTTCGCGCTGGCCCGATGCGCAGAAGTATCGCAATCAAGATGCGCAGGGGAAGATGCATTTTCCCGGGTTCTCGGCGGAGGCGGCGAAATTATTGATTTCGCGAAAAGTAAGCGGAGTCGGATGCGACACCATGAGCGTGGATTACGGGGCTTCGGAGGATTTTGCCGTGCACCACTTGGTGCTGGGAGCGGGTTTGTACCAACTTGAGAATTTGGCTGATTTGAGCTCCTTGCCGGATGCGGGAGCGTTTTTGGTGGTGGCGCCGATTAAGTTGGAGGGCGGGTCGGGAGGAGCGGTGAGGGTTTTTGGATTGGTCGGAACGGGAAAGTGACGAGTCGGTGTGCGTGGCAGGGGTAAACATTTTCAAAGTATTTTGCGTTTAAGGTCATGAATGTTCCGCGCAGAGATGAATATGAAAACTAGTTGGATCGGCAGGGCGGCTTTTGCGTTGATGGCGGCGGTCTTGATGTGCGCGCCTGTCTGGGGGCAGGCGGAGTTTCCGGTGGCGACGAAGACGCTTAAAAACGGGATGAAGGTGCTGGTGCAGACGGATCATAGCATCCCGAACGTTGCGCTGTACATTTTTTATCGCATTGGCTCGCGCAACGAGGGGCCAGGAACAACCGGGCTCTCGCACTTTTTCGAGCACATGATGTTCAACGGCGCGAAGAAGTACGGGCCAGGCGACCTGGACAAGGTGATGGAGGCGAATGGCGGGGCGAATAACGCCTACACCACCCGCGATGTGACCGTTTACCAGGATTGGTTTCCGCGTTCGGCGCTGAGTTTGATCTACGACATCGAGGCCGACCGCATTCAGAACCTCAGCTTTGACCCGCAAAAGATTAAATCGGAGCGCGAAGTGGTGGCTTCGGAGCGGCGGCTGCGCACCGACAATGACAATGGCGGCCTGCTGGACGAGCAGCTATGGGCAACGTCGTACATCGCACATCCTTACCAGTGGCCAGTGGTGGGATGGATGAGCGATATCGAGCATTGGACCATGGAACAACTGAAGCACCACTTCGAGATGGGTTATTCGCCGAATAACGCGACGATGGTGGTGGCCGGCGATGTTTCTCCCGAGGAAATCTTTCAGTTATGCGAGAAATACA
Organism: Candidatus Acidiferrum sp.; assembly: GCA_035602505.1. Classification (GTDB taxonomy): domain Bacteria; phylum Acidobacteriota; class Terriglobia; order Acidiferrales; family UBA7541; genus Acidiferrum. The sequence continues at coordinate 63,715 of DATNMD010000025.1, read as the reverse complement.
TTGAGCCAATTCCGATGCACGCGCCACCGCCGCCAGTGGTCACAGTGGAGCCGGAGCAGACGGGAGAGCGCCGACTAGTAGTGAGAAAGCCGGCGCAGCTGCCATTGGTGCTACTGGCGTACCACATCCCGCAGACGAACAGCCCCGACTTTTACGCGCTGAATGTTTTGCGGACGGTGTTGTTCCAGGGAGAAAGCTCGCGGATGTACCAGCGCTTGGTGGACAAGGACCAAATCGCGCTGGATGTCTCCTCGTCCGTCGAGCCGGCATTCGATCCCACGATCGTGGAGGTAGCCGCGCAGCCGAAGCAAGGCGTGGACCCGCAAAAGTGCGAGAAAGCGATGTACGAGGAGTTCGACAACGCGAAGAACGCGATGGTCAGCGACACGGAGTTGGAGAAGGCCAAAAATATCCGGCTGGCGGAGTTCTACCGGGAGATGCGGACGATCAATGGACGGGCGAACACGATCGGCACCTATGAGGTCTTCTTCGGGGACTACAGAAAACTGTTTGATGCGGCGAAGAACTACTCGGCAGTGACAAAAGAAGACGTGCAGCGGGTCGCGAAAGCGTACTTTGGAGCGAACAACCGCACCGTGTCGACACTAATTCCCGAGAATGCCGAAGAAAAGGCTAAGCCATGAACCGCGCGCGGCATGGATTGCATGTACTTACTCTAACTGTGACCGTGCTGTTTCTGGCTTCCTCGACAGCGGCGCAGACGCTGCACATGCCGCCGCATGAAAAATACGTCTTGAAGAATGGATTGACGGTGCTGCTCCTGGAGAAGCATGGCGTGCCGATGATTAATCTGTACGCGATTGTGAAAACAGGTTCGGCTGCGGACCCGGCAAGCGAAGATGGGCTTGCCTCGGTTACCGCGGGATTGTTGAGGAAAGGGGCGAAGGCGCGGACAGCGCAGCAGTTTGCCGCGGACTTGGACTACATAGGGGGCGCCTTTGAGGCGGAAGCGGGAGCGGACTTCAGCAGCGTCAGCGCGGAGTTTTTGACCAAGGACTTGGCGCGGGGGCTGGAGCTGTTTTCGGATGCGCTGCTGCATCCGACGTTTCCACAAGCGGAAGTGGAGAAGCTGCTGGCGCAGGCCGTTGATGGGGTGCGCGGCGCGAAGGATGATCCACAGCAGGTGCTGGGGCTGTACTACTACGGGTATTTGTATGGAACTCATCCTTACGGAAGACCATCGGGCGGCGACGAAATTTCGCTGCAGCGGATCAAGCGCGATGCAATTGTGAAGTTCTATGAAGGGAATTATGCGCCGGGGAACACCCTGCTGGCCGTTGCGGGAGAATTCAACGGCGCGGAGATGCGGAAGAAATTGGAGGATGTCCTCGGTGGATGGCCTGCGCATACGGTTGCTGCTCCTGCGATTGCGGCTGCCGCGCCAGTGAAAGCCAAGAAGTTGCTGCTGGTGGACAAGCCCGACGCGACGCAGACGTATTTTGCGTTTGGGAATGTAGGGATTGCGCGCACGGACCCGGATCGCGTGGCGATTCGCGTGGTGAACACTATTTTTGGCGGAAGATTTACATCGGAGCTGAACGAGGCGTTGCGCGTGGAGTCGGGGTATGCCTACGGAGCGTCTTCCTTCTTCGATTCGCGGAAAGCACCGGGACCGTTTGGGATTTTCAGCTTCACGAAGAATGAGACGACCAAGCCGGCGATTGACCTGGCGTTGCAGGTACTGCAGAAGCTCCACAAACAGGGAGTGACGGACGAGCAGTTGAAATCGGCGAAGAGTTACATCAAGGGGCAGTATCCGCCGAACATTGAGACTTCGCGACAGCTGGCGCAGATTATTGCGACGCACGAGTTTTATGGGTTGGGCGCCGACGAAATCAACCAATTGGAGGCGCGCGTCGATGCAGTGACGCCGGAGATGGCGAAGCAAGTGATCCAGAAACATTTTCCTTCGGAGAATTTGGTATTTGTGCTGATTGGGAAAGCTTCGGCGATTGGCGCGGCGGTGGAGAAGTATGCGGAGAAGCGTGACGCGAGGGCGATTAGCGAGCCGGGGTTCTGGCCGCCACCGAGTGGAGTGATTAAGTAGCTGCCTGATCCACTCAAAACTACCTTCTTCTTCGGTGCTGAGAGGGATAGAATCCCCCTTCTTTTTGCCGCGGTCGCGGAGTCCCGCGCTTAGCAGTAGGGTTAAAGTCTTGGTCGGAGGGAAAATGCGTAATCGGGTGGCAGTTTTGATTGCGATGTTGTTGTGTTTCGCCGGGCGCGTTGCGGCCGCTGATGAAGCGCCCTTGCTGGCGCATGCGCCTACGCTCAGCCGGAGGCAGATTGTGTTTGCCTATGGGGGATATTTGTGGAGTGTGCCGCGGGAGGGCGGAGAGGCGCGACAGCTTACCACTGGCGGGCACGAAGGGCTGCCGATATTTTCACCGGATGGGGAGTGGATCGCATTCACTGGGGAATACGACGGCAATTTCGACGTGTTTGCGATGCCGGCGGAAGGCGGGGAGCCGCGACGGCTGACGTGGCATCCGGGGCCGGACATTGCGGAGGGATGGACGCCGGATGGAAAGAAGGTGCTGTTCCGTTCGGGGCGCGAGGCGTATGCGGATTTCGATCGGCTGTATACGGTAAGCGTCGAGGGGGGATGGCCGGAAGTGCTGCCGATGTGGCGGGCGGAGGACGCGTGGTTTTCGCCGGACGGAACGCGGATCGCTTACGTGCCAAATTTGAAGTGGCAGACGTCGTGGAAGCGGTATCGCGGCGGGCAGACTACGCCGATCAATATCGTGAAGCTGAGCGACCTGGCGTTGGAGAGGATTCCCCGCGAGAATTCGAACGACTCTCATCCGGTGTGGTTTGGGGACACGGTGTACTTCCTTTCTGATCGCAACGGGGCGGTGACGCTGTTTGCGTATGACACGAAGACGAAGGCTGTGAAACAAGTTGTCGAGAACAAAGGGTTGGACCTGAAAGCGGTTTCGGCGGGGCCGGACGCGCTGGTGTATGAGCAGTTTGGCGGAATTTATTTGTTTGAGCCGAAGGGCGGGAAGTCGACGAAAGTAGCGATACACATTTCCGGAGACCTGCCGTCGACGCGGGCTCATTATGAAAAGGTAGGAGAAAAGCTGCAGAATGCGGGGATTTCGCCGACCGGCGTACGCGCGGTTTTCGAGGGGCGAGGCGAAATTCTGACGGTACCAGTGGAGAAGGGCGATGTGCGAAATCTTACGCGCACGACGGCGGTGGCGGAGCGCGATCCATCGTGGTCACCAGACGGAAAGTCGATCGCATTCTTCTCGGATGAGTCCGGCGAGTATGCGCTGCACATCGTGGATCAATCGGGATTCGGAAATGTGAAGAAGATCAACCTGGGGAATCCGCCGTCTTATTTTTACGGGCCGACGTGGTCGCCAGACAGCAAGAAAATTGCGTACACGGACAAGCGAATGAATTTCTGGTACGCGGACGTGGGGAAGGGCGTGCCGGTAAGAGTGGACGCCGACCGCTTTGAGGATCCGAGCGTGGCGCTGGCGGTGAACTGGTCGCCGGACAGCAAGTGGCTGACGTACTCCAAATTCCTGGAGAACCACCTGCGCGGGATTTTCGTGTACTCGCTGGAGAGCAGGAAACTTTCGCAGGTTACGGACGGGCTCGGAGATGCGCGTTATCCGGTGTTCGATAAGGGCGGCAAGGAATTAATTTTCGCGGCCAGCACAGGTTTGGGGTTGTCGTCGGGCTGGCTGGACCTTTCCAGCTTTCAACATCCGGTGCTGCGGAACATTTACGCGGCAGTGCTGAAGAAGGGCGAGAAGTCGCCGGTTGAGCCGCAGAGCGACGAAGAGAAGATCGAGGAAAAGAAGGACGCTGCGGACAAGGGAAAGGAAGCGGACAAAGGCAAGGAAGGAGAGAAGGGCGAAAAGAAAGACGAGAAAAAGGATGAGGGCGTTAAGGTCACGATCGATCTGGACGGAATCGGTCAACGCATCGTGGCGCTGCCGATTAAGCCGGCAAATTACGTTTCGCTCGAGGCGGGGAAGGCGGGAACACTGTTTTTTTCGGAGATACCGGATGTCCCGCGCTTTGAGCCGAACACGCCGGTTACGGTAACGAAATTTGATGCTACCACGCGGAAGACGGAGCCATTTCTGGCCGGAATTAACGGCTTTGGCGTTTCGGCGAATGGAGAGAAGGTGCTGTATCGGCAAGGGCCGGGATGGTTCATCGCAAAGGCGGACAGCGCACCAAAACCTGGTGAAGGCGCGCTGAACGTGGGCGCGATGGAAGTGTTCGTCGATCCGCGCGTGGAGTGGAACCAGATGTACCACGAGGTGTGGCGGATCGAGCGCGACTTCTTGTATGACCCCAACCATCACGGATTGAATATCCCCGCGATGGAAAAAAAGTACGCGGGATACTTGAAAGGCGCGGGCGGGCGCTCGGACGTGAATTACTTGTTCGATGAAATGCTCGGCGAAGTGACCGTCGGACACATGTTCATTGCCGGGGGCGATATCCCGGAGGCGCCGAAAGTGAAAGGCGGGCTGCTGGGCGCGGACTACAAAATCGAGAATGGCCGCTACCGCTTTGCGCGGATTTTCAATGGTGAAAACTGGAATCCGGATTTGCGGGCGCCGCTGACGCAGCCGGGCGTCGAAGTTAAGGCAGGCGAGTATCTGCTGGAGGTGAATGGAATGGAGGTGCGGCCGCCGGCGGACGTGAGCAAATTCCTGGAGAACACCGCGGGCACGCAGGTGCGCATCAAGGTGGGGCCGAATGTGGACGGGAAGGACGCGCGGGAAGTGATCGTGGTGCCGGTGGCGAGCGAGTTTCCGCTAAGGAACCGTGCGTGGGAGGAAGATAACCGGCGCAAGGTGGATGAGCTGAGCGGAGGGAAAGTCGCGTACGTGCACGTGCCGGACACAAGCGTTGGCGGGTACACGAACTTTAACCGGTTTTATTTTGCGCAGGTAGGCAAGCAGGCGGCGGTCATTGATGAACGCTACAACCACGGCGGGTCCATCGCCGATTACATCATCGATGAGCTGGAGCGTCCGCTGCGGAATTGCGCGATCACGCGGGAAGGCGAGAAGTTCTGCTCGCCGCTGGCGCAGATCTACGGGCCGAAGACAATGGTCATCAACGAAATGTCGGGTTCGGGTGGAGATGCGCTACCCTGGATGTTCAAGCAGGACAAGGTCGGCCCGCTGGTGGGCACGCGCACGTGGGGCGGGTTGGTCGGAATATGGAATTACCCGCCGCTTATGGATGGAGGGTTCGTGACCGCGCCACGCGGGGCGATTTACGGGTTGCACGGTGAATGGGAAGTGGAAAATCACGGAATCGCGCCGGATATTGAAGTGGAAAATGGTCCGGCGTCGGTAGCGGCGGGACATGACGCGCAGTTGGAGAAGGCGGTGCAGGTTACGCTGGAGGCGCTGAAGAAGAATCCTGTGGTGATTCCGGACCACCCGCCGTATCCGAATTATCATAAGAAGTGAGTACGGTTCGCGACCCGTGGCTCACGAATGGCGGACTGGCTCGCGAGTGAATAAGACGAGATGTAGAATTCTTACGACTTGCGGACATGGGGCGCAGCAATGCTGCGCCCCTACATTTTGTGGGCGACACGTATGCCAGAGCTTCCTGAGGTTGAGACTGTTGCGCGAGGGCTGCAGAAGTCTATTGCGGGGCGGCGAATTCTGTCGGTGAGGCTGGGGAAGACGGATTTCATCGACGATCCGGCGGCGCTGGAGCAGTACCTTCCTGGAAGACAGATCGAGAAAGTGGAGCGGTATGGGAAATTTATGCTGCTGCGGCTTTCCGCGCGTGGGAATGCCGTTGCGGATTCAGAGAATGGAGATGCGGAAGCGGCTTCGCTTCTGGTGCACCTGGGAATGACGGGGCAGCTTGCGCCGTGTGCGGCGGCGCAGCCTTGCGCAAAGCATACGCATGTATGGTTTGGGCTCGACGATGGACGCGAGCTGCGCTATACGGACCCGCGTCGTTTTGGGCGCATGGCGTATCTTACGAGGGCGCTCCTGGCGAAGGAGTTGACGGCATTTGGGGCCGATCCGCTGTTGGTGAGCGCTCAGGAGTTTGCGTCGCGAATCCGGTCTCGGAACGCGCAGATTAAGGCGCTACTGTTAGATCAGAGCGTGTTGCGCGGCGTTGGCAATATTTATGCCGACGAAAGTTTGTGGCGGGCCAAGATTCATCCGATGCGGCGCGGAACGGAGCTGAGCAAGAAGCAGGCGCAAGCGTTGCGACGGGTGTTACAGGACGTTTTGCGGAAGGCGATTTTGGCGCGTGGGTCGTCAATTTCCGATTTTCTTGACGCCGAGGGCCAGCCGGGAGAATATCAGCGGCATCATCGGGCGTATGGACGCGAAGGACAACGTTGTTACCGTTGTGGGACGGCGATCCGGCGAGTGATCGTTGCAGGCCGAAGCAGCTATTTCTGCCCGAAGTGCCAGCGCGCGCCGCGTTTGGCGAAGCGGGGCAAGCGGCGCCGTCGGGTGCGAAACGGCTAAGCGGCTTATGCGCGTCTAAGACGAGTGGGGACGGCGGGAGCTTACTGCCGCGTGGTGGATCAATAGCAAACCTCCAGATTCGTTATGAGGTAGACGAATGAGCGTGCGTCGATTCAGCGTGCTTTGCGGCGTGGTTTTGGTGTTGGTGGCGGTGCGCGGCGGGGTTGCAAAGCCGGCCGGCGACGAGAAGAGCCCATTTGCGGCGGCGGATGCGCAGATTCTCAGCGAGATTCGTGAGCACAGCGAGGCGGCAGCGAATCTCGAATATCTCTCGGACAGTATCGGGCCGCGGCTGACGGGTTCGCCGCAGCTCAAGCGGGCGAATGAATGGACGCGGGATATGTTTGCCAAGTACGGCGCAGTGAACGCTCACCTGGAGGCCTGGACGATGGAGCGTTCGTGGACGCGCGGGAAGGCGAGCGCGCGCATTGTGAGTCCGACGGAGCATGCGTTGACGATCGCATCGGCGGGATGGTCGCCGAGCACGAATGGAGCAATTACCGGGCCGGTGGTGTACTTCGATGCGAAGGAGAAAAAAGATTTTGCGAAGTTTCACGGCAAGCTGAAGGGCGCGATTGTCATTTACCAGGAGGCGGCGAGCCTTTCTCCACCGAAACCGGACGATCCGCATGCGCAGATGAGCCGGCCGATGCAGCAGCCTCCAGCGCGAATTGGAGAGCCGCCGGTGGAGGATCCGTACGAAGCTTTCTTGAAAGCGGCCAAGGAGCGAACGGAGTTTTGGAAGCAAGAAGGTGTGGCGGGTGTGCTGCGCGATTCGAACAAGCCGCACGGACTGCTGAACATGACAGACGTGAGCCTGGGCCGCTACGACATTGGACCCATCCCGACGGCGTTCGTTACAGGCGAAGGCTACCGCACGATTTTCAGGATGCTCCAGCGGCATCTGCCGGTGCAGGTGGAGATGGAGATGATGAACACCATCGGCGAGAAGCCGATGGAGGTGTACAACACAGTGGCGGAGATTCGCGGGTCGGAAAAGCCGGACGAGGTGGTGATCATCGGAGCGCACCTGGATTCCTGGGATCTGGCTACGGGCTCAACCGACAATGGAACAGGCTCCATGGCGGTTTTGGAGGCAGCGCGCGCGCTGGGCAAGCTGAATTCAAGACCAAAACGCACGATTCGGTTTGTCTTGTTCTCGGGGGAAGAGCAGGGGCTTTATGGCTCACAGGAGTATGCGAAAGCACACAAGAACGACTTGGAGAAGATTTCGGGAGTGCTGGTGCACGACACGGGAACAGGCCGCGTGCTGACGATTGGACTACACGACAATTATCAGGATCGCGAGTTGGTGGACCAGGTTCTTGCGCCGCTGCACGAATTGAAATTGCTCGAGCCGCGCATCGCACGCTCGTTCGGGACTGACCATTTTTCTTTTGATGAGGTAGGCGTGCCCGGATTTTTCTGTATCCAGGAACGCGCGGAATACAATCTGACGCACCATAGCCAGTCGGACACGTTTGACAAGGTTTGGAAGGACGATCTGAATCAGGGGGCGCAAGTGTTAGCTACGTGGGCCTATAACACCGCGAACCTGCCGGACATGCTGCCACGACGGCCACTGCCCTATAATCCCGCCAAAGATGCGAAGAATCAGGAGGCGCCAAAGCCTGATCCAGTTGCGGAACTGGACACCAAGATTCTGGAGCAGGTCAAATCCGATGCGCCGGCATTGAAGGTGGACCTCACCTATCTCACTGAACACATAGGACCACGCTTGACCGGCTCGGCGAAACTTGATGAAGCGAGCCGCTGGACGGCGGAGCAGTTCAAGGCGGCAGGCCTTGCGAACGTGCACCTTGAGGACTGGACAATCGCGAATAGCTGGACGCGCGGTCCGGCGACTGGCCGGCTGATCCTTCCGACCGAGCAGACATTGACGCTGGCCGCGGCGGGATGGTCGCCGAGTACGAAGGGGCCGGTCCGGGGACCGGTTGTTGGCGTTACGTTTGAGAAGATCGAGGATCTGGAGCAATACAAAGGCAAACTAAAGGGCGCGATTGTCCTTTTTGGCGCGCCGCGAAAGATGGAAGGCCCGGAGTTTCCCTTGGCGACCCCGTGGGACAAGAGCACCATTCCGCTGGCGCACGCCGTAAACGAAATGCCCATCGACCCGGCGGCTTACCGTCAGGCGCGGCTTGCGGCCATGAAGATGTTTGCGGAGGAGAAGGTCAGTACAGTGCTGATCGCTTCGGAGAAGGAGTTTGGACTGCTAAACATGTCTGTGCTGTCGCGGGATTATCAACCCGCACAAGTGCCGGTGGCGTTCGCGGTCCGCGAGAATTATGAGCAGTTGTGGCGCCTTCAGGAGCAGGGTCGCGCTGAAGCGGAAGTAAACATCGAGGGAAGCCTCAGCGGGAAGCCGGTGCAGGTGTACAACACCGTGGCGGAAATCCGCGGGTCGGAGAAGCCTGATGAGGTTGTGATCATTGGCGCGCACCTGGATTCGTGGGATCTGGGCACTGGCGCGACAGACAATGGCACAGGATCGATGGCAGTGCTTGCCGCCGCGAGGGCTCTGCAGAAAGTGGGAGTGAAGCCGAAGCGCACGATTCGATTTGTGCTGTTCACGGGTGAAGAACAGGGTTTAAATGGCTCGCGCGCTTATGTGAAGGTGCACAAGGAGGAGCTGCCGAAGATTTCCGGCGTTCTGGTGCACGATACGGGAACGGGCAAAGTGTTAACCATCGGCTTGATGGGAAATTATGGCGCGCGGGAAACGATTGACCATGCGCTGTACCCTCTGGCTAAGGCGAAAGACATTGCCTTGGCCGAGCCGAGCCTGCGCAAGGAGGGCGGCTCCGACCACGTGCCATTTGATGAAGCAGGCGTGCCGGGATTCTGGTGCGTGCAGGACGTCGCCGACTACGACAAGATGCATCATTCCCAGGCAGATACCTTGGAGCACGTGCGTTGGGAAGACTTGACCGAAGGCGCGCAGGTGCTAGCGGTGTTTGCATACAACGTAGCGCAGTTGCCGGAGTTGTTGCCGAGGAAGCCGGCGAAAGAGAAGAGAGCCGATCCGTAAGTACGCGCACCCAAACACCTGTATTTGAGATCCTTCGCCCATCCTTGTCGGATGGGCTCAGGATGACAGCTCTTGTTTGTAGTAAGCGGAGCGACAACACTTGAGTCTATGCGAGCTGTGGTGCAGAGGGTTAGTCGCGCGCGTGTAACGGTCGAAGAACGGGTGACCGGGGAAATCGGCGCTGGGTTGATGGTGCTGCTTGGCGTAGGCCGGGACGACTCTCCCGCGGCAGCTGCATCGCTGGCTGAGAAGGTCGCACACCTGCGCATCTTCGAGGATGAACAGGGGAAAATGAACCGGTCACTGCTGGAGGTGAAGGGCGCGGTGCTGGTGGTTTCGCAATTCACGTTGTACGGCGATGCGCGCGGACAGCGCCGTCCCAGCTTTATTTCCGCGGCGCCGCCTGACAAGGCTTCTGCGTTGTATGAGGAATTCAATATGGCATTACGCGCGCTTGGGGTCACGGTGGCTACGGGAATCTTTCAGGCGATGATGTCGGTGGAGCTTGTCAATGAAGGCCCGGTCACGATTCTCCTCGACTCTGAAAAAACGTTCTAAGGGGCCTTCGCGCGAGCAAACGGCAGGGCGCTGGAACTGCGCAAGTGTCCTGCGCGAATTGAAGAGGCTTGCAAATCCAAAGGTTCGCGCCAAAATGGTGCATTTCGGCGTCAACGTGCCGAAGGCGTACGGAATTTCACAGCCCGTTTTGCATGGGCTGGCGCGGCGCATCGGCAAAAAACACGAACTTGCTGAGCAACTGTGGATCTCCGGCATTCACGAAGCGCGCATCCTTGCGACGCTGATCGGAGAATCCGAAAAGGTAACATCGAAGCAGATGGAGCGTTGGGCGCGAGAGTTTGACGCCTGGGACGTGGTGGATGCGGCTTGCTGCTATCTTTACGCCGGGGCGGCCCCAGCCTGGGGCCAAGTGGAGGCCTGGAGCAGGCGGCGAGAAGAATTTGTGAAGCGCGCGGCTTTTTCGTTATTGGCATATCTCAGTTATAAGGATAAGCAAGCGCCGGATGCCCGATTCGAACGGTCCCTGCAAATCATCGAGCGGGAGGCCGGCGACGAGAGGAATTTCGTGCGAAAAGCGGTCAACTGGGCGCTGCGAAATATCGGCAAAAGAAATTTACGCCTCAATCGCGCTGCGATTCGCGCCGCCGAGCGAATTGGGAGACAGCCGTCCCGCTCGGCGCGATGGATTGCGGCGGACGCGCTACGTGAGCTTAAAAGCGGCCCGGTGCGGCAGCGGCTACGCCGGAAGGCGGCGTGAGACGATGGCATCAATGGCAAACGCGTTGGCATCGGCAAAATTGAAGATTCGGAAAGCGCGGCGCGGCGATGCGGAGCGGATCGCACAGCTCTCAGGAGCGCTGGGATATCCGGCTTCGGCGGCCCAGATTGCAGTGAGATTGCGACAGCTCACGCCTGCTTCGAAGCATGCGGTGTTTATCGCGGAATCTCCCGATGCCGCCGTAGGCCTGGTTGGCTGGGTGCATGTCAGTGTCTCTCATCTGTTGGAGAGCGATATCCGAGCCGAAGTGAACGGGCTGATCGTAGCGGAAGGCCAGCGGAGTGCGGGAGCTGGCGCGAAGCTGCTGGAAGCCGCCCAGGAGTGGGCGCGAAGGCGCGGCTGCCGAGGGATGAATGTACGATCGAATGTAATCCGCGAACGGGCGCACAAGTTTTACGAAAAGCACGGCTACGAGCATTACAAGACGCAGAAGGCGTTCCGCAAAACACTCTAGTTCAGCCTTCACCAAGAACAGCCCAGGCAGAACATCGATCCCACTCTAACGGGGACCGCCTTCCACCTTAATCTCAAACAACTTCGACCACTTCTTGCCCGTGACGAATAACCTGTCTCCGGCTCTGTCATACGCGATTCCATTCAATACGGCTTCGTCGCCGTGCTGTTCCTTCGAGACGATGGAAGTGAGATCAATCCACGCGAGTAACTGCCCAGAGCGCGCGTCGACGCGAGCGATCCGCAGGGAGTGCCAAATATTGGCGAAGATTTCGCCCTTGACGTACTCCAACTCATTCAAATTCACGACCCCCTCGCCTCCCGCGTACAGTTCGATCGTGCTCGTCACGCCAAACGAAACTGGATCGATGTACCGGATCTTGTTCGTGCCGTCACTCATGATCAGTGACCTGTCATCGTGGGTGAGGCCCCAGCCTTCGGTGTCGTAAGGAAATTCCCCAACTTGCCGGAAGGTGCGAAGATCATAGACAAACCCTTTTTTCGACAGCCACGTTAGCTGGTAGATCTTTCCGTGAAAAATCGTCAGCCCCTCGCCGAAGTATTGCGGCGGCAGACTGACTTGCTGGATGACTTTCCCGGTCTCTAACGCGACTTTACGAAGCGTCGATTGGCCCGCGATCCCGGTGCTTTCGTACAGGTACCCGCCGTAATACTCCAATCCCTGCGTGAAGGCGTGCGGGTCATGAGGATACGCCCGGACCAATTTCACGGCCAAAACCGGGATTTGTCCAGTTTTCTGAGGAATTCCAACCGTGGGAACGAACCGCGCCGTGTCTATGTCTTGCATGTCAGCGTAACCGCCCCCAACTAGCGCAAGCGCGGCGAGCAGCCTGGAACCTGAGCGGAAGCGCGGGAGCAGACGATGCTGTCTCATTCGCTGGACCAAAATACAGGAAAATCCGCGGGATGATTACTTGGATGCCAGAGCCGGCCAGAAGAGCCAACTGTATCGCAATACGATATACTAAATACATGGCGACGGAGATTACCACCGACGAATATCGGGCTTTGGCCGAGTTGCGCTATCGCATCCGCCACTTTCTGCGGGAAGGTGACGCCGTCGCTCAGGCCGCGGGCCTGGAGCCTCAGCAATATCTCCTGTTGCTTACGATTCGAGGACTGCCGCCCGAGGAAGAGGCGACGATCCGGACTTTGGCGGAGCGACTGGCCTTAAAACATCACAGCGCAGTGGAATTGATCGACCGCCTGGAGACGCACGGCTATGTGCGTCGCTCGCGCGGGCGCGAGGACCGGCGCCGCGTGCTGATCTCGTTGCTGCCCCGCGGGGAGCGTCTGCTGGAACAGGTGGCGCGACATCGCATCGGTGAATTGCGGTCGAACGGGCATGAGTTGGTTCGCGCCATCGATCAATTGCTGGAGAAGACGCCGCCAGCAAATCAAACAAGACCTTCGGCGAAGCGAAAAAAGCGTGAATAACGAAGAGATGGCGGCGAAAAAACCATCGCAACGGTGGGCCGCGCTGCTCAAGAAGCGCGAGGAGCAGGTCTTTCTGCTGGTGACGCTGCTGATCGGCACGTTGCTTGACGTTGCCCTGCAGGACGTGCCGAAGCTTTACGGTTTTGCCCCAAAAAACACGGACGATTGAGTGCGCGTTGACTTGCCGGTAGACGCACCCTAAGATGAACCGCGGATGGCTGTTTCCTTCCCATGATCGGGCAAACCATCTCCCACTACCGCGTTCTGGAAAAGCTGGGCGGCGGCGGCATGGGGATCGTGTATAAAGCTGAGGACGTTCGTCTGGGCCGACACGTCTGCCTGAAATTTCTTTCCGAGCGGCTTTCCAAGGATCATCCGGCTATCGAGCGCTTTCAACGCGAAGCGCGAGCGGCCTCGTCACTGAATCACCCGCACATCTGCACCATCTATGACGTCGACGAATACGATGGCCAGAGTTTTATTGTCATGGAGTTTCTCGAGGGGCAGACGCTCAAGCATCGCATTGCGGGCAGGCCGTTGGATATTGAGCGCGTGCCGGAATACGGACATCAGATGGCGGACGCCCTTGAGGCGGCTCACGCCAAGGCCATCATTCATCGCGACATCAAGCCGGCGAATATTTTTCTGACCGAACGCGGCCAGATAAAGCTTCTCGACTTTGGTCTCGCTAAGTTGCTGCCGGAGCGCAAGGGGGTGGCGTCACTGAGCCACGCCGGAACCGCGTTCAGCAACACGACGGAAGATGCGCATCTGACCAGCACCGGCGTTTCCATGGGCACGGTGGCCTATATGTCTCCGGAGCAGGTGCGCGGGGAAGAACTGGACGAGCGCACGGACCTGTTCTCCCTCGGACTCGTTCTGTACGAAATGGCCACAGGCAAGCAGGCCTTTGTGGGAAATACCTCGGGAGTTGTGTTTGAGGCCATTCTCAATCGTTCGCCGGCGCCGGCAGCGCGTCTGAATCCAGCCATTTCCCCGCAACTCGAGCAAATCATCAACAAGGCGCTGGAAAAGAACCGTGCGCTCCGCTATCGCACGGCAGCGGATCTCAGGGCGGATTTGCAGCGGTTGAAGCGTGATACGGATTCGGCGCGCGCTTTCCAAGTGATTTCGAGTCCGTCTTCCCTGCAAACGATGAAGCAACGATGGATTCATTTCGTTTGGGCTGGAGTCCTCGCCTTGGCGCTGCTGTTGTTTGGCTTGAATATTGGCGGCCTGCGCGACCTCGTGTTGCACGGCTCCGCGCAGGGACGCATCGACTCTATCGCCGTCTTGCCCTTCGCGAATGTAAGCAACGACCCGAAAACGGAATATCTCAGCGACGGGATCACAGAGAGCCTGATCAACAGCCTCTCGCAATTGCCTAACCTTTCGGTGATGTCCCGCAATACCGTGTTTCGATACAAAGGGCAGCAGGCGGATCCGCAGAAGTTGGGCCACGACATGGGCGTCAGGACCATACTTACCGGAAGGCTTGTTCAGACCGGCGACGAGCTGATGATTAGCGTCAGCCTTGAGGACGTGCGCGAAAGCCGACAAATTTGGGGCGAGCAATACAACCGCAAGATGTCCAACCTGGTTTCGGTGCAGCAAGAGATTGCCGCCGACATATATGGCAGGTTGCGCCCCAAACTAGCCGGCGAAGAGCGAAGACTGCTGGCGAAGCGGCCCACGGAGAACGTCGAGGCGTATCAGCTTTACCTGCAGGGTTTGTTCTATTGGAACAAGTGGACGGAAGCGGATTTCAAGAAGGCCGCGGATTATTTCACGCAGGCGGTACAAAAGGATTCGCGGTACGCCTTGTCCTACGCGGGTCTTGCAGACACGTACAGCCTGCTGGGAGACGCGGGGTACCTGCCGCCGTCTGAAGCATGGCCGAAGGCAAAAGCGGCGGCCATGCAGGCGTTGGAAATCGATGACACCCTGCCGGAAGCGCACACCTCGCTCGCGCTTGTGAAGGAGCATTTCGAATGGGACTGGACCGGCGCAGAGACAGAATTCCGGCGAGCCATCGAGCTAAATCCGAATTCAGCCACGGCACACCACTGGTACGGAGACTACTTGGCGAACATGGGGCGTCCAGAAGAAGGGCTCCGCGAAACGAAAAAGGCCCAGGAGTTGGATCCGCTCTCGCTGATCATTAATACAACGTTGGGATGGCAACTCTACCTGGCACACCGCAGCGATCAAGCCATCGAGCAATTGCGCAAGGTTCTCGACATCGATGCCAAATTTACTCCGGCGCGGCGGATGCTCGAAGAGGTTTACGCGCAGAGCGGGAAGCAGAAAGAAGCCGTCGAGGAACGAGAAAAACTCGTATCGCTTTCCGGAAGCCCAGAGCTTGCCGCCTCTATTGCCGAGGATTTTTCGAAGTCCGGCTATAAGGGTGTGCAGCAAAGCTGGCTGGATGGATTGACGGAAATCTCAAAGCATGGCTACGTCTCTTCGTACAGCATCGCCGAGGGCTACATGCGACTGGGGCAGAAAGACAAAGCTTTGGAGTGGCTCGAGAAAGCGTACCAAGAACATGACAGCGGGCTAGTCTCCATTGCGGTCGAGCCGATGTTCGATCCGGTACGATCAGAGCCCCGCTTTAAAGATATTGTCCGGCGGATGAAGCTCTCGAACCAGGTCTAACAGCGGCCCGCCGACACGCTAGTGCAGCGGATAAGCCTTGTCTCCCGGCAAGTGGCCATCGACCCGTAGAATTTTCAGACCCGGCCGTACGTTGCGGGCATCCATGAACGCGATGGCTCCGGGGATGCCAGAAACAAATTCATACTGCATGTCGTTGGAGTAGACAATCTTCGGTGGCGATGCTGCCTCCGCGCGAAAAATCTTGGCCACCCAATATTGTTTGAATTGCGCTTCCGTCATTTGATAAATGACGCGCAGCACCACGTCTCGCTCGCGGGCGACAGGGGCGCGAATCAGCAAAACCACCGGCAACTTGGAGCTCCAGTATTGCCGCTCTCCCAATAAAACTTGGCGCACCTCCGACAGCGTTAGATCGCTGACCGGCGTATCTGGATGGACGACGACGGCAATATCGGGGCCGCCTCGGACGCTCTGGGCGGACGAGCGGCCACCGAAGGTTACGAACAGCAAGATTAGGCTCAGGAGAACTGCTGCGACGCGTTTTGTGGTGGCATTCATTGGCGGCTCGCTCAGAACGTGAAGGCTGTCTGGAGAAATAAGCCATTCACACGCGGGTCCGCGACTCCGCGCTTGCTGTTGCGGTATTCGATCTTAAAGGCAGCGTAATTTGAGATGTCGTAGCGCACACCCAGAATTGAGCCTACCAAATCTTGATTCGTGAATACCTGCTCGCTGAGAGGTGTGTGAGTATATTCAAACCGATAGTAGGGCTTCACCGTTCTCTCAAACCAGGGCAGGCGATAACCAAGCTGGACGTAGAAAGCTTGGCTGTTCGTCGAGAGATCGGTCAGGACGGCGCGATGATTGACATTGGCAAATTCCGCCAAGAATTCCGGCGTTTCCTTGGTCCAGACCAGGTGAGCTGCGGTAATCCATTCGCGGAAATCTCGCCCGACCAGGGTAATCTTGTCGCGGTAGACGGACGCGCCCATTTGCAGCCCGTAGAATCGCCGCGGACGCGAATAGATGTTGGCGACCCATGCCCGATTGTTGTTGTTGTCTCCCGCATCGCCGGGACGGAAGATGAGGGAGCCTCGGCCATTCCCGACGCCAACGTTATAGCTCAAACCCGCGCCGCCGGACGGGATATTTCCTTCAGCAAGAAACCCTACGAAGTGAACGGGAATGAACGTACCGCCGATTCGCACCATATCCGGGCGGCTGATGGTGGTCTGCAACCAGGCGCCATGGTGAAACGCCGTGTTCCAATAGCCGATTGGAGTGTGATAGCGGCCAAAGGAGATCTTGAAATAGTCGTTGTAGTCGTAGCGAATGATGTTGCGCTCTACCTCCACGGTGTAGCCGTTGGGTTGCGCATTGAAAGTCATTTCGCCGAAATAAGTTACTTTGCGCGACAGCGCCGAAGCCAAGTGCAGATCTAACTGCCCGAGATTGAAGCCGCTGGTAGTTCCCTTCTGGTCCGTAGCTGAAAAGTCCACGTCGCCAAATCCGCGGATTTGGAGAGAGGGATAGTGCTGCTCCATTTGCTGGACAGTGGCCGCCTGCTCCTGAACCTCGTGCTCGTGTGCAAGGGTTCCAGCGGGAGCAGTCTGTTGTTGGGGAGTTTGCGAAGGCGTCGGGACCTGGTTCGCAGCGGAGAGCGCCGTAGCCGGCGCTGGCGCTTGTCGCGCTTCCAGTTCCGTAACGCGGCGCTCCAACAGCTGAACTCGCTCGAGCAATAGCCTGACTTGTTCGGCCTGATCGGTGGGTGACGAGCCCTGCGCACGCGCCACACCCGCTGCGAGAAGCAGCACTGCGAAGATCGAACCTATCCGAACCATGTTTCCTCCACCACTGCTTGGTTTCGTTCCGCAATTCAAGCGGGAAACACCCGCTGACCTCAAAAATCGACACGCTACGCTTTCTCCGGTTAGAAGTTAAGTTTTAAGTCGAGAGTCCCGCGCATTGAGGCTACGCACTTGCCGGAGAGTGCGGGTATTGTATTCACGGGAAATGTATTGTCAAAAGGTACTTTCGCTTCGGGCTCAGAAACCACCGCCGCCTCCGCCCCCGAAGCCGCCGCCGGAAGAACCGCCCCCGCCGGAGAACCCGGAGCCTCCCGAGCTGCGCGGTGCGGAGGTCATCACGCTGCTGGCGCGCGAGGACATGTAGCCGAGGTCGTTGGCGAAGGTAATGGGGTAGAAATTCGGGCTATACGAGGAGCCGCGATACCACTGTGGCGGCTGGGTCATAATTCCCTGGAAGGCGCGGCTCCAGTTTTTCTCTACACCAAGCACCATTGCGAAAGGTAAGAACTTCTCAAACATTTCGGGCGTCTTGATCGTGCGATTGAAGCGATCCGATTCGACATGCATGAGGAAGTCTTCAAAGCCCAAAACACCTTCCAGCGCGCGGGTTCCCTGTTCTGTGTGCGCGGGCATGAACCATCCGAAGGCGCAAATGATCAGGCCGGTTAGAATTCCCGCGATGATGAACGTCAACGGGGCCATGCCTTGGCTCTCGGCGACCTTCACCCCCCCAAATATCAAGAGAAGACCTACTATTACGCCCACGGCGATGTAACCGGACCGGACGCTATCGGGGCGCCGGCTGTAGTAGCCGTGCGTGATCAACGAGGAAAAGATATTGCTCTTGATGTCCGGCAAATTCTTGTAGAAATGGTTTTCCAGGCTGGACATCGAAACAGATTCGCCGACCGTTCCTGTCGTGAATAAACCCTCTAGTAACGTTTGCTCGTGAGGCTTCAGCTTCGACCAATCCACGCGATCCTTTTGAACGATGAAGTTGTAGTCCTTGTCGTGTATCAGCCCGAGCATGCGGTCTTTCTGATGCTCCTCGATGACGATGTACCCGCGGACCGCAAGGTCGACGATGGATGCAGTGATATCGCGCATGTCAGCGGAATTGTCTACGAGCGTCCCCACTTCTCCCGGCGTGAGTTGCTCCGGCGGCTCATATTGTGCGGCGATCGGCCGCAGGCGCGGGTCGCGGCCGCGCGTCCACCATAAATAGAACATCACCGCAAACGCTGCGATGGGAATGCCGAGCGGCCAATTGCTGCGGAAGAACAGGGTAAGCTTGCTCGCCGCTGTCGGTTCGTCAACAAAGCCTTTGTCGAACGCCACGGCTACGGTCAGTCCTTCGTGCAAGTGCAGAGGCTCGCGCGTACGTACTTCGACGCCGTTTCCGGCAATGTCCACTTCCGCGTTTTGTGCACGCGAGCGGTAGGCGCCCGTAAACACATTGGCGCGAATATTCGTGGTGCCTTCGGGAAGGATGATGCGTGCGCTGGCGGACTGAATGGGAATGTCCCACTCGTCGCCGGTCACGTTCCAGTAGAGCTCGTCGTGATCGTCGAAAAATTTCAGCGCGTCCGAAACAGAGTACTCAATGGAGACTTTCTGGGTCGAGTTGTCGGCGTCAGGAACATAAATCTTCAGCTTTCGGTAGTGGCGCACGCGGCTGGTCTCGAATTTGAGCGCCCGTCCGCTGCCGTCCACGACGCGCTTCACATCAAGGAAAAGTGTGTAATTGAGGCCTTGCGGCGTGACGTATTCGACGGGAATCGTTCGATAGAGTCCGTGCCAGGGACCGCCGATGAAATGGGCCTGAATTGTTTCTGTGACGTCGATCGTTCCGTCCGACATGACGATCGTTTCGGACCGGAAACTTTCGATGCGCAGCTCACGAGTGCTGAGAGCCGAAGCTGCCGGAAAAACAAAAGCAAAAACTAGAGCGACTGCGAAGAACGACCGGATAGTAGGGCGGCGCACGCGCGTCATCCCGTGTGCGGCTGACGCGTCATGCCGTCGGCGCGCTAAAGCTGACTTTGGGCGCTTCCCTCTCGCCGGGCGCGGAGACTTCGAAGAATTCGCGCGGCTTGAATCCCAGCATGTTCGCGAAGATATTCGTGGGAAATTGCTGAATCTTGGTATTCAGGTCCCGGACTACGGCGTTGTAATAGCGCCGCGCGTTCTGTAGGGTATCCTCGATTTGAGTTAGCGACGTCTGCAGCGACGTGAAGCTCTCGACAGCGCGGAGCTGCGGATACGCTTCTGAAAGTGCAAACAGGCTCTTCAGGGCTCCGGAAAGCATGTTCTCCGCTTGCGCCTTATCACCGGGGCTGGTTGCGGTCATGGCGCGATTGCGCGCGTTGATCACGGCTTCGAGCGTACCTTTCTCGTGTCCGGCGTAGCCTTTGACCGTTTCCACGAGGTTCGGAATCAAGTCGTAGCGCCGCTTGAGCTGCACATCGATGTCGGCCCAGGCATTGTCGCAGGCGACCTTCAGACGAACCAGGCTGTTGTACATCCCAATCAAAAAAACAATGATCAGGACCAGCGCGATCAAAATAATCCAGCCAATCATCGACCAACCTCACGCGGGAAGGAGTAGGTGCGCACTGCCGATAAGGCCAATATACGTGTCCGCGTCCACTAGTGTAAAGAAGGCGCACCCTCCGCTGTGTGTTAGCCATACTGCTACGGAATTGTTACCTCTGGCGTATAGTTCAGCATTGGTTTATGCTGCGCCCGACGTTTCGCGGCTTCCCTCTCTATGCTCTTCAAAACGCTCAGCGCTTCCGTCTATGGCATCGACGCCTACGTAGTCGAAGTGGAGGTCGACGTGGGTTCCGCGCGCATGACCGACTTCAACGTTGTCGGGTTGCCGGATAACGCTGTTAAAGAGAGCCGCGAGCGCATTAAGTCCGCTCTGAGGAACTGCGGCTTCGAGTTTCCCCATGGGCAGGGCGTCACAATTAACCTCGCGCCCGCAGACGTCCGCAAGGAAGGATCCGCCTTCGATTTGCCAATGGCCCTGGGGCTCGCTGGCTGTATGGGGCAGTTTTTCGGCAAAGTGTTGGATAAGTGCATGTTTCTTGGCGAACTCTCGCTGGACGGCAGCGTGCGCCCAGTGCGAGGAGCACTGTCCGCGGCACTGGCCGCGCGCGAAGTCGGCTTGAAATCAGTGGCAGTTCCGGAAGCAAACGCACGCGAGGCCGCGGTTGTGGAAGGGGTAGATGTCTTCGGCCTGAAATCACTGCCGCAGGCGGTGGACTTGGTGAATTCGCCGGAATCGTTTCAGCCGGTGCGGGTAGATGCGCGCCAACTGCTCAGCGAAGCAGCGCAATACGCGGTCGACTTGCGTGACGTCCACGGCCAGCAGGCAGCGAAGCGCGCTCTGGAGGTCGCTTGCGCAGGCGGTCATAACATTTTGTTCATCGGACCGCCCGGAGCGGGCAAGACCATGCTCGCCAAGCGTATCCCCACAATCTTGCCGCCCATGTCGCTCGATGAGGCCATCGAAACTACGCGCATCCACAGCGTCGCTGGAGTCCTGGAGGATAGTCGCGGCCTGGTGGGTACGCGGCCGTTCCGCTCGCCGCACCACACGATCAGCGATGCCGGGCTCATCGGTGGCGGAGCTGTGCCGAGGCCAGGCGAGGTGTCGCTAGGGCACAATGGCGTGCTCTTCCTTGATGAATTGCCGGAGTTTCAGCGCAACGTACTGGAAGTAATGCGACAGCCGCTGGAAGACGGGTCCGTAACTATTGCGCGCGCCGCGGTTTCCGTGACCTTCCCTTCCCGCTTCATGCTGGCTGCCGCGATGAATCCTTGCCCGTGCGGCTACTTCGGCGATCCTACACGCGAGTGCCACTGCACTCCGCCGATGATTCAGCGGTATGTGTCCAAGATCTCGGGCCCTTTGCTGGATCGCATCGATATTCACATCGAAGTGCCTGCGGTGAAATATAAGGAGCTGCGCGCGCCCTCCTCCTCCGAGGATTCCGCGGCGGTACGCCAAAGGGTGATCGACGCGCGCAACCGGCAGACGGAACGTTATCGCGCCGACAAAAAAACGTACTCCAATGCTCAGATGATGCCCAAGATGATCCGCAAATATTGCGCTATTACCCCGGAGGGAGAAAAATTGCTGGAAAACGCGATTACCAGGCTAGGCCTCTCTGCACGAGCGCACGACCGCATTCTGAAAGTTGCGCGCACGATCGCGGATCTTGACGCCGCGGAAAACATCGAGCCGCGCCATCTCAGCGAGGCGATTCAATACCGCACACTGGACCGCTCGTACTGGGCATAGGTTGACGACAGGGAAAAACGCAACTCTACGGGAAAACCCGGGTTCTACAGGAACAATGGGTCTCACCTCCAGCCGCTGCTCCATTGACTCGGTTTCCATCCGTGTGTTACCCATAAAGCGCCCCGAACCGGGCCAAATTGGGCGCTGGTGACGCCCCCGCATGTCCGAAGACTCCAAGCACCTTGAAATCACTTTGGAGACGCAGGTCGAGAGCGTTAATCTCGCCGAGGAAATGTGTCTCCGCGTGGCGGAGGCTGCGGGATTTGGCGAAGACGACTGCTACCGCATCGGAATGTCCGTGCGCGAAGGCGTCATCAATGCCTTTCACTACGGCAACGAAGAGCGGCCCGAAAAGAAGATTCACTTAGCGTTGGACCTGACCCCTGAAAAAATGATTATTCGCGTTCGGGACGAAGGGAAAGGTTTCGAACTCAGCAGCGTGCCTAACCCACTCGCTGAGGAAAACCTGCTCAGCACCTCCGGTCGTGGCATATTTCTTATGCGCGCCTTTATGGACGAGTTCGAGGTCGTCCCCGGCCGCACGGGAGGCGCGGAAATCATCATGTCCAAGAAATTGCCTTTGTCCGGGAATTCCGGAACCAACGGCAAGAGCGGCCAAGGCGCCGCACCGAAAAAGAAAGCTTGAGCCCAATCTAAATGGCACTGCGAGCCACGTATCGTGAAGCTGCCGGAGTGACTGTCGTCGATATCGGCGGCCGCATTACGCTTGGTGAAGGCAGCGCCCTTTTGCGAAAGACCATCCGCGAGTTGCTTGAAGATCAGCGCACGCTGATCCTGCTGAATTTGGCCGACGTCGATTACATCGACAGCTCCGGCATCGGTGAACTCGTTAGCGCCTATACTGGTGTAAAAAATCGCGGAGGAAGCCTCAAGCTACTGCACCTCACAAAAAAAGTGCACGATCTCCTGCAACTGACCAAGCTGTTCACAGTCTTCGAAGTCTACTCCGACGAAACCAGCGCTCTGCGCAGCTACCGCTAGCTCCGGCCGAGCTGCTCTGTTCGAGCCTGCGCTCTCGCTCATCCCCTCCATCGCGTTCTGGTCCCGCGCTTTCCCTGCTCGCCAGATCGCCTAAGGTGCGGCAGAATCGAAAAGATGGGAACCAGGTCCGATACCGTGTGGGTGGAATCCCGTGCCAAAGAGCTGGGTTTTGATCTCTGCGGCGTGGTGTCCGCCGGGAAATTCCCTGAGTTGGAGCGCACCGAAGAATGGCTGGCGCGCGGATTCGCTGGCGAGATGAAGTATTTGTCCGATCCGCGCCGGCGCAGCGGACCAGGCGCTTTTCCGGGCATTCGCAGCGTAATTGTCTGCGCTGTCAACTACAACACAAACTTGCCCAGATCGACGGACATCACCCATCTGCCCGAGGACGGCGAGCCTCGCGGCTGGATTTCACGCTACGCATGGGGTGACGACTACCACGAAGGGCTGCAAGAAAAACTGAGCGAATTAATGGCAGCTTTGCGGGAGCGTTTTGACGAACCCTTCGGGGCTCGCGTTTACGCCGATACTGGACCGATACAAGAACGTATCTTCGCCAAATATGCGGGCCTCGGATGGCTGGGCAAGAATACCCTGCTTTTGAATCAGCGCCTAGGTTCGTGGGTTTTTCTCGGAGCGATCCTCACCACCTTAGATCTTGCCCCAACTCTGGAGGACGGCGTTCTGCCTCCGCCAGATCTATGCGGAAGCTGCCGCCGCTGCATCGACGCGTGTCCCACGCAAGCTTTCGTCGAACCGTACGTCATGGATGCGCGCCGATGCATCTCCTATCTCACCATCGAGCTTCGCGGTGCGATTCCCTATGAACTGCGCGAGCCCATCGGCAGCCACGTATTCGGCTGCGACATTTGCCAGGACGTTTGCCCCTGGAACCGCCGCGCGCCGGCAACTCCGAGCGAAGAATTCCATCCCAGAACTTTTCCCTCGGCGCTCGAAAACGTGCCGCTGGAGGACGATCAAGCAGAAAATATAGAGCTTCTCCCCGAGCCCAGACACCAAGACAAGACAGAGTCCCAGGAGGAATCGTTCTTTCTACCCAGGCTCGAGTGGCTCGCCGCGATGGACGAAACGGAATTCCGTCGCATTTTCCGCGGCAGCGCGATCAAGCGCACTAAGTGGCGCGGCCTGGTTCGCAACGCTTGCGTCGCTCTGGGCAATTCCAATCTCCACCGCGGAGCACCCAGCTATCGAACGATCAGCGAATTGCTGCAACGTCTTTGTTCCTCGGAAGACTCCGTCATCGCGGAATCTGCCCTTTGGGCGCTCTCCCGCATCGAATGAGAGGCGAAAGGGCGATTCGCCAATGAGCCTCGGTTTTGTTGCTTGGCGAGCGGAGGTTTACCATCATGCGCGGTATAGGGGTATAATCCGCACGCACTCTCATTCGCGTGTGCGCGTCGCTGGAGGCTGCCATCAATCGCCGCAAGTTCATAGCTGGCACTGGCATCGTTGGCGCAGGACTGATTAGAGCAGGTGGTGTCGTGCCAGGCCTGTTGCTCGCTGACACAACAAATCCCAATTCAAATTCACAATCGGAGGAAAAACCCGTGGCATTTACACTGCCCCCGCTGCCATACCCATTCGACGCTCTGGAACCGCATATTGACGCTAGGACGATGGAAATCCACCATGACAAGCATCATGGGGCCTACGTCACAAACCTCAACAAAGCTCTTGAGGGCCATCCCGACTTGCAATCCAAGTCGCTCGATGACCTGCTGAAGAATCTCGATTCTATTCCCGAAAACATCCGACAAGCGGTGCGCAACAATGGCGGCGGCCACTGGAACCACTCACTTTTCTGGACGCAGATGAAAAAAGGGGGCGGCGGCGAGCCGAAAGGTGACCTTGCTGCGGCGATTAAATCCACATTCGGCTCCTTTGCGGATTTTCAGGCGAAATTAGCCGCCGCAGGTGTGGGCCGCTTCGGCTCCGGATGGGCTTGGCTGATCGTGAAAGACGGAAAGCTGGCCATCGATTCCACGCCAAACCAGGACACGCCCTTTTCGTTGAAAGGCAAAGCCGTGCTGGGGTTGGATGTTTGGGAGCACGCGTATTATCTGAAATACCAGAATCGTCGCCCCGACTACATCGCGGCCTGGTGGAACGTCGTGAACTGGGACTCCGCCGCCGAACAGTACGCGTCCGCCCGGAAATAGTGAAACGGATCTTCGTTTCAGAAATGAAAAGGCCCGGACCGCCAACGCGGTTCGGGCCTTGTGCTTCTTGCACTCAGAGAGAAATCAAGCCAGGAGTTGCCGCTTCGTTAGCGCAATGGGACCTACATTGCGCGCAACTTGGCTGTATGTGTGTGGAGGAGGAATCGAAGGGCAAGTCTCGCGCGTGGTGACGGGCTGCTGCGCCACAGTCATCGGCGTCGCGGTATGGCGCGTTGCTTCCCGGACCAGCTCCATCCGGCCCCGTACGCGGAACTTCGCAAGCAGCGAGGACACGTGAAATTTTACGGTCCGTTCAGAGAGATTCAGCGACGCAGCGATTTCCTTATTGGCCAGGCTGCGCATCACGCCGCCAAGCACTTCTTCTTCGCGGCGCGTCAGTTTTACTGAGCTTCCCACCGAGTGCCCCGCTTGCAGCAACTGCTCGGCCTTTTCGGCGAGTCCCTCTAGTGCGTCCGGAGCCGCCTGCACCATTACCACGTAATCGCGTGGAGACTGACCCCGCACCAGGCAGTGCATCGCCAACAGGCCGGCCGCCTGGTCCACCGGGAACTGCCCGTCGGCTCCCGCTTCCACATGAAAATGGGAAACGCCGGTGCTCTTTTCATAAAAGAAATAAAGCTCTCGAGGAAGACTTGCGCGAGATACGTTCAGATTCGCTTGTTCACTCCTGCGGATTACTTTCACATGCACCCCTCTGTATGCAGCCTCGAATGGGAACCGAGACCTGTGATTTTGTTTGATTCGCCTCTTGACGAGGCATGGTTCCACTGCATGGAGCAAGCGGCGGGCAAGGAGCCAAGGTTGGGCTTGAGGACTGGCGAATCCCATTAAAACCAGCTTGGGCGCGAGAAGGAGCCCCCTGTCATTTCGCTTGCGACGAAATACTGACGAGCGAACCGCAATTACAATGCAAACCTCACCCTAAATTTGAATCAGTACAAACCCCTACGATAGCAGTACTTACGTACTAGAAAGCCTTGGCGTTGGCCACATTTGCGGGTAGGAATTTCACGGTCTACGAAATTTTTCCCCCGTAGTAGGCTGTCCTTCCATGTGTTTGCCCCCTAACAGTCCGAGATAGCTGCACACTCGATGCCTTGTGGAAAACTTCCTCTCGGCAAACCACGGTACTACCAAGGACCTGGAGCAATCCTCTCAATACACCAGGATGCGTGTTTGCTGCGGCGAGATCAGTTCATACGTGACGCCACGCCAGCGAATTTTCCTGGTGAACAACGACATCACGAAATTGAGCAGGAACAGGTAAGGAATGAAAACGCCCAGTACAATGTACATCCACGCTTGGCCCGTGATTTGCGCGCGTGACGTCTGCAAGACCTCAGTTGCTGCCGCGACGCGAAGCCCGCCGCGAATGGCGGCCAACAGCATCGGCAAAAATGTCAGCACGGCCAGGTGAAATGCCGGCAGCGCCACAACGAAATTGCTCAGTGTGACTTCCAGCCCGAGCGGAAGGGTCAGACAGTACAAAACGTGCGTCGCTGCCCCCGACAACCAGTTCTTCTTCGAGTAGACCTTAGTGATTAAAACTTGCCGGTTCGTGAATTCTAATAGGCTCCGGAAATCAACGTCGACGTAAGTAGGCGTGAGGCACTCCGGCACGAACACAATGGAACGTCCGGCGTGTTGTAGCGCGCGCGTCATGGAGTAATCGTCGCTGACAGAGTGATACCACTCGTCGAAAACGCGAATTTCGTCGAACACGCTTCGGCGGATTGCCGTTCCCCCGCCCCAGCAGAAATTTTTCCCTTTTTCGCTGAGCATTGTCACGATCGAGGCATTCCATGCCGCCAACAGCGCTGTGGCGAAATTGTGGTTATTGGGAATCAGCCACCGCATGGTAGTTGCGGCGCCAACTTGTTTGTCATTTAGTGGCGCCACCAAACGCCGGAGCCAGAATCTTCCCGGCCGCCCATCTGAGTCCGCAAAAACCAGGACCTCAAACTCAGCCGGCAACTGCTCGATCGCCACACGTAAATTGTGTACCTTTTCCCCACAGCCTTCCGGCCGGTCAGCGATAACCACGTGCGCGGGCGTCTTGGAATTATCCGCCACACGCTTCACCGTGCCGTAGGCGGAATCGGAAGCGGAGGCGAGGATGAAGAAGATCTCGTAGTTGCGGTAATCAAATTCGGTCAGCGCGAGGAGATTGCGCTCTAGCCCGGGTTCCATACCTTTGCACGGACACAGCACCGCGGCGCGCGGCGCATTGAAACCCGGATCGCCCTTCATCCTCCGGCGCACGTACCCGACCCAGCGCAGCCCATGCCAAACGAGGTACAGACCCACGGCTATTTGCAAGATGGCTAGGTAATAGAACAGAGTCTCCACGTAAATCCGAGCCTAGCAGAACCATTTATCTCCCGCAGGGTTGCGTGAACAGGTAGAATCGCACCGGTAAACATCCCTCCTGGAGAGTGGCTATGAATCGCGTGGACAGCTCCATGGTCACCACGGCCAACGAAATCGCAGGCTATCGCATCGTCAAGAACTTTGGCATCGTGCGCGGAATTATAGTCAGGTCGCGTAGCGTGATCGGAACTTTGGGAGCGGCGCTGCAGACCATCGTCGGGGGCAACATCACCATCCTGACGAATCTTTGCGAGAGGACCCGCGAAGATGCCTATGAGTTGCTGCTGCAGCATGCCGCCCAGCACGGTGCCAACGCGGTTGTCGCCATGCGCTATGACGCCACAGAAGTAATGCAAGGCGTTACCGAGGTTCTCGCCTACGGCACCGCTGTGCAAGTCGAACGCATCTCGTGACTGACGCGTCACAGCAGCGGCCGCTATCGAATGCGCGATGGCTCTCTACACTGAGGTAGTCCTCATTCGATGGATGTCAGCCGAGATTCGGATGTTTGCCTACCTGAAGAATTTCACACTCTTCGCGTGCTTTTTGGGATTAGGTCTGGGGATGATGCGCCGCGGGCGCAGTCGCGCAGAAAAGCTTCTGGCGATATTGATGGCGGCGATAGCGTTGACGCTGGCATTCGCCCCGCAACTCCACCTTACCAGGCTGTTTTTTCCCGATGTCGAATTCTACTAATGGGGCGGAAACCTACGCTCTCCGCAGCTCCTGCCTGCCGCTCGAGCTTTGCCGGTGTTGGGCGCCGTACTTCGGCACGTGCCGGACGCCTTTGTGCCATGGACGCTCGGTGTTTTTGCCCTGGTCTTAGGGGCCGCCCTATTTTGCTTGGTGCTCGCCATTTTTTATCGAATCGGAATGCTGGTGGGGGAATGCCTGGAAGCAGCCGGACCCCCTTTGCAAGCGTACACGCTGAATCTTGCGGGAAGTCTCATGGGCACTCTAGCGTTTACGGCATTGGTGTACTTCTCTTTGCCACCGTGGGTGTGGATTCTGCCCGTGTTTGCCGGGCTTGTGTATTTTTCTTCTCAGCGCACGCGTGACGCGCTGATTTTGGGCAGTGTGCTGGCGGTGATTGCCGCCGCGGAGATAAGCAGTCCCGTTCAGTGGTCGCCCTACTACCGCATCACGTACGTGCCTACGCCTGAGCGCAACTACCGCTTGGACGTGGACCACGATTTCTACCAGGACCTGCTGAATCTAGGCCCCTCCGCGAGCAATTTGGGTCTTCAGGCGCCGCGACGCTACTGCGATCTTCCTTTCGCCATGCTGCCACCCTGCGGGCGAGTCTTGATCATTGGTGCAGGCACCGGCAACGATGTCGCCGCGGCATTGCGGGCGCAATGCGCCAGTGTGGATGCGGTGGAAATCGATCCGGCGATCGCGCACCTTGGGCGCCAACTGAGTGCCGTGTTTCTTATCATTGGTCGCAAAGGTGGAATGTCGCGTCTACATGAGCGTCGACACGACCTGCTCGGTTAACTCCTCCAGCGAAGTCAGTGCCCGGCTCGCCGCCACACGCGCTTTCTCCAGAAATGACGAGTCCAGCAGGAACGCGCAGCGGTCGACAAACGGATGATTCGCTGCCTCAAACGGTTTGCGTCGCCGTCCGGACGCGCTGCGGGCTATCAACTCCTCATAAATCTGGAAGTCTTTTTGAAAATCCAGGGCATCGCCCATGGACCATTTCTGATGGCGAGCGAGTGCTCCTAGGTACTTCCGGCGGTATGCCGCCGCGTCCTTCTTCACCATCGGTCGCGGCTTGGATCTCGCCGTTGGCTGGAAATCCGTCGTGACTATCTGCATTGCATGCACGCTTACCGCAATTAGCGCCTCTCTTTGCAGCAACGCGAGCAAATCGCGATACAGTGCGGCGTGCACTTGCAGGCCATGTCGTCCGTGTTCCACCACGTAGGAATCCACAAACCGCGGCACAATGCGCTCGCGTTGCAGCGCTTCCGTCAAACGCCCTGCTAGTTCAACCGCTGCATCCGTGGCCGACTGTTTCGCCGGACTCATCAGGCCCATGGTAGCAGGAGTGACAAAAAAGAAGGGCCGGATTGGCGTCCGGCCCTGTCTCCTGGGAGCGTAGATGTTGGTTGATAGGAACTATTGCGGCGACTGTGAAGAGGCCACTCTGCTGTCGCCTGGATTTGAGATGTTGACATGACGGGCGAGGCGCATTGCGTTTAGATTAGAAATAATAGGCTACGGCCAAGCGACCACCCTGAGACTTGAAAGCCCCGGTGCTCTGGGCCAGGCGAAAATAGAAATAGTCCCCACTGAATTCCCAGTTCTCGAATTTCATGCGGTTTCGTAGCGCGAGCTCCCATGCCGTTTGATAGGGTCCAGCCGAGATTGACTCCGCGCCGGCGCCTCCGAGGTATTCCGCGCGGAAGGCCTTGCCGAGGCGAAATCTCACGCCCGTCCGTCCCAAGTGGCTTTGGTACTTGCTGGGGTTGAAGTAGCCGTGGAGAAGGCTTTGGTCGAAGGCGAGATAGTTGAAACGATAGCCGGCTCCGACTGCGAAGCGCGAATTGCCAATCCAGCGTAGAATTTGCGTCTCCAGCCTCTTCTCACGGTTGCTGTCGGAATAGTGTTCGCGAGACCAGTGGGCGTCGACGCGCCATGCCCCCGGATACCATTCGAGCCGGGCATACCAGCCTTCGGCGAGCAAGTTAAATTGAGCAGAATCGTACGTCGGAGAAACGGGCCTTCGGGAAAATCCGCCGGCGAGCCAAAGGCGCTTAGCTGGATTCAGCTGCACCTCGCCGCGATAAAGAGAGCGCGTGCCCCCGTCCGCGAAACGCACAACTCCGCCCGTCCCGCTCGCCAGGAGCCCGTGGGTTAGCTGCATGCGCAGTTCGTCAGAGCCCCACAATACATTTGCTTTCGGCCCGCCGCTCAGCCAAAGAGACCGCTGCTCTGCTCGAAAACGCGTCGTAAGATTGCGAGTAATCTGGTGGTCAAACTGTTGTGTCGATCTCCACGACCGATTCCCGGCAGAATCCGCAAAATAGCCGCTGCTTCCTTGGATCTCGGCTGTGCGGCTCTCGGCCGCGGCATTCGGCTCCTTACTCGCGGATTCCACGACGTGCTTGCGAACGGTGGCATCCTTGAGCTTCTGCTGATATTCCTGCAACGTGCTGTTGTCAGGGTGTCGCGTGAGCGCAGCGCTGCAGACGATTCGAGCCTCGTCGATGCGTCGTTCATGCATCAGGTTTCGCGTAAGCCCGATGGCCGCCGCTTCATCCGAGGGGTCAGAGACGAGCAACTCCCGGTACGTCTCGTCGGAAGCCTTGTAATTGCGCTGGTACCCCAGCGCACGCGCCAATTGCAGTTTGGCAGTGTGATTGGAAGGATCTTGGCGCAGAACCTCCCGGAAGAGCCGAATCGCTTGCTCGTCCTGGCGGTTATAGAGATAAGCTCCTCCCAATTCCAACTTCAGGTTCTGGTCGTCGGGATGCTCTCTTGCTCCATCCTCAAATATGCGGATTGCCTCAGTATAGTTGCGCTGCTGCAAAGCGGCGCGCCCTAAGTCCAACGCTTGCCGGGCGGAAGGACCTGCCTGCGGCCAGGCGGGCCCTGAAAAGCACAATGTCACCACCAACAACATGGCGAGGTTTCGGACTATTCGCATCCTTCGCTCCTCGACCCAGACAGCGGATTTTAACGACCGAGGCCCCGTGTACCGAACACAAAAAGACGGGAGCGAAACCCGTCGCGACGAATGTGGCTTCTACCGCCACGCGTTGCGACCGGTCAACGCTCCCGGAACCTTTTCATTTCAGTCGATGTGTTTGGTGCAGCAGACATCGACTCGACGCCCTTAAAGGCTGGGCGGCTGCTGATGGTCGTTTTGCTGGTCCTGTTGATGTTCTTGCTGCTGGTCCTGCTGGTGGTCCTGGAGATCTTCCTGCTGATCCATCTCCCGGTCATCCACATCGTTTTGGTTCAGATCGTCATGATCGTTCTGGTTTCCATCGTCATGATCGTTCATCTTCTGGTCATCATGATCGTTCAGGTTTCCGTCGTCATGATCGTTCTGGTTCAAATCGTCATGATCGTTTTGATTTAGATCATCATGATCGTTCTGGTTGTGATCATCGTGGTTATTTTGGTCGCCCTGTTGCTGTCCCTGCTCTTGCAGGGCAATCGCCATGGAATGCGCGGAGACTGCTCGGGAGCTCACGAACAAAATCAGAGCCAGGCAACTGAAGAAAACCAGGATGCTCCTGCTCAGCTTAGTCATATATATCCTCCTAAATCCTGCCCCGAGTTCAACGGGCGCGTGTCTGCTCGGGAAATTCCGGTGGTTCAGTTTGTCCACGAGGTGTGCAGCTCACAATAGTACTTGTGTACCGTCCAGAGTACCCTCGCCGGGTGGCCAGCTGTTTGCCCCTCGCGCGTGCCCGTCAATCTGCTCACTGGTAGATCAGCTCGCGCTGCGCGACGGTCCTGTAATACTGGCCGGTTATTGCGTTGTTCACCATGCACGCGTTCTGGTGGATGGAGATGCTGCCACTGAAACTGCCCATTCCGGTGCCATTGGCCAGGATCGTGCCGCCGGCGATGATGGCGCCGTGAATTTTGGGATTCGCATTCCCACCACCCGTATTGATCATGGTGAGGTTACCCTCAACGATGATCAACCCGAAGTAGCTCCATGCTTGTCCAAAGTCCATGGTGAGGTTTCCTCGGACAATCAGCACGCCTTGGCCAGAGATTCCGGGTGAAGCCCCTCCCAAGGTCAGCGTTCTGTACGTAGGCGGATTCGTCACCGGAGTAATGGTCAAGTCGGGGGTGATGTACGTGACCGGAGTGCCGGGATTCGTGATAGCAGTGATGTTGTCGCTTCCCGAATAAGTTACTGTCGGCGCGGTTCCTAGCGTGCCGTGAGTCAGCGTATAGTTCGGTGGGGTGCTGCCATCGTTGGTGATGCCAGGCGCGGTGGTCACATCGGTTGCCCCGGAATTCAAGGAGCTGATCAGGTTCGGGATGAGATTGGGGTTCCAACCGGAGCTATTGACGGTTCCAGTGGGGGACCCCGTCACGTTTCCCCCTCCCGGCGTAGTTACCGTGCTCGTCCCAGACGCCGCTCCGGGACGGGATGGCAAATTGCAGACTGTGTCTGTGTTCCCGGTTACGTTAAGGGCTTGTCCGGTATTGATCTGATTTTGTGCGTACATCGCCGCGGTAACCGGAACATTCACATTACTCGTTTCTTCGTACTCCACCATCCTTCTCGTACCGTTCGACGTGACCGCCAAAGCCGTGATCGTGAAGACCTGCGCATTCGAACCGCAATCTGTGGCCGCGGCCGCCATCACAACTTCGTTCGAGCCATTCCAGCAGACAAGATTATTGCTCTGGTTCCCGTCAACCGAAGTGATGCGCGTTGCGCCCGTAGCTGATTTATTTATTTTCCGCATGATGCGGACCCACTTCCAGGGGAGCGCTGGGGCAGCTGCATAGGTGTTGTTTGCTGTAATGCTCGTATACCACGGGTTGCCGGCGGGTACGGCCGGGTTACCGGCGCAGGCGGCAAAGACTTCTTTGCAGACCTCGTCATCTGGATAATGCGGCGTGCCTGTACCCCATTGTGGGTCCGCCGACGTAACCCAGGGAGTAACGGTTTCTCCGGCCTGCGCATTCGTGATGTAGATAATTCCCGTGTTATCGCCGGGCTTCAGAAGAGGATTGGTGGTGAACCAAGCGTTCGTACTTAAAGTGCCCGGGGCAGCCGTCCGCAAGCGGTCGCGGACTTCTTCAACTCCCGCGCGTGCCGCGAAAAAAGCGACTTGTTCGTCGCGGAAATTGGCGCTGATCCTGGTGTCCGTAGTGGACATTATCATCATGCCTGCCACGACTGTGCTGATGACAAGTAGCACAAGTATGGCGAGGACTAAAGCTATGCCCTGCTCAGAGCTACTGCGTTTCTTTTTGTGAAGTGTCGACATGTGCTCTCCTACTGGCACCCCATCGGGGCTAGGGTGGATGAGTATGCTGCCGCCATCGAGCAGTTGTTGAGAGAAACTTCTCCCTCGAAGGAAGTCTCGATAGGAAGCCCGGTTTTCAAATCTTTCACAGTGTTGTTACGAATGACGAGGCTGATCTGAATGGTTTTGATGGAGGCAAGGGCCTGGGCGCCCGCTAGTGTGCTTATGTCCTGGGGCACAGCCACTGCTGTTCCGTCCGCCTTAAAATAAGAAAAGATCGGGTTGGCGTTGACTACGTCATTTACTTCCGTACCCCAGTTCGGTATCTGTCCCGTGAGCGGATTGGCGGTGACCTTGTCGACTTGACTCCGCTGCAGGCACAGGGCACACGCCCCCGAGCCGTTGATGGTGTAAATGATGCTTTGGACGTTCCCGTCCCCATTGGCATCCGCCTCGAAGCGAATCTCGTTGGCGTCAATCTTTACCAAGCCGATGGCGAATCGGTTGTCATTGATGTACTGGGACGCCCAGGCGTAGGCATTTTGCGTTACCAGCGGCGTTGGCCATGCGACGGCGGTGTTCGCCATCCGCACGTTCGGATAGCCTATCTGGTTGATGTCGCGGAAGAACTGGTCGACGAAGTCGCGAGCCTCCTGGAAATTGTCGAGCTTTACTTGCTCGGCGTTGGAGCGCTGTATCGCGACATCCATCTGCGAAAGCACCCCGCCCGTTACAATACCGAGAATCAACACCGCTACCAGCACCTCCAATAAGGAGAACCCTCGCTGACTGTGTAGGCGGACATTGTTTTTGCTGTTCATGTTAGCTTCCTTGCCCGGCCATGGACCGAATAGTCACCGGAAGCGAGAACATCTTCGCGTCGCTGGTTGTCTTCTTCAGCTTGACTGAAACTGTTACCAGCTCGCTGAATGTGGATGGGGCCTTGATGTTCCAGCGAACGTCATAGGTCATTTGGCGCCCGTTCGTACCGCACGTCGTATAGTTCATGTAATAGCCGGCCGGGGCCCCTCCACCCCCCTGGGCCTGCGAGAAATCGATGTCGCCCGAAGCCAACAGCGTAGAGCCACTGCCCCCGGCGGTTCCCGTAGTGTTCACTGCGTTGGCGTTACCCGCGCAGTCGGTGATGGTTAGGACCGGATTTGTGCTGGCGGGCACGCTCAGTAGCTTTTCCAGCACCATCTGGGCGAGAGCGGTTGAGTTGCCTTGTTGCCGGTTGGCGAAATTTCTGCCAATCGCGATGGGGATGACAATCGCACATCCGGCTACTCCGATGGTGAGCACAGCAATCGCGATCATGAGCTCGATCAAAGACATTCCGCGCTGCCGACGTGATCTTGTTGCTTTCATTTTCAGTGCCATGATGTACCGTCCCACATAACAACCTTCGTCCGTCCGGCTTTTGTTACCACTACCGCTGTCCAACCAGGTAAACCCATTCGTGTATCCGTCAGGTAGTAGCCGAAATATTTGACCGCCGGCGTAGTACACGTTGCGGGATTTGTGCTGGTGTCGTAGTTGCAAGGTAGCCCTCTGGGTGAGAAGCCCAGAGTGGTGGTGTTGTCGTAGGATCCTACTCCAGTGTCTCCCGCCAGCACGTACGGCGACGGCTGCCCGCCGCTACCGCTCGGGGCACCAGGTGCGGGAGCGACGGTCCCGACGAATTGCACCTGCGGCTCACCCCCGGCGTAGGCGCCGTCAAGATTCAGATCGATAAACGCGATCCTCGCGGCACCAAGGGTGGTAAACCGAACTGCGTAGGGCCTATTGTCCTTCGCAGCCAAGATTCTTGCCTGCTGCATCAGCCCGGCGAGATCCCCGGCACCAGAACGCAGGCGTGTGTTGTAAACGGCCCGCATGATATTCGGACTTGCCATCGCGGCAGTAATCAGGGTCACGAAGAGAACTACCAACGTTTCGATCATCGAGACGCCACGCTGCGCCTTCCGCAGCTTGTTGAGTTCGGCCCTCATGTCTGGTTCCTCTCTAAGTCTAAGTCCCTGGCCGCAAGGCCACGATGCAGAGTGAAGATAGCAGGCGGAAGGCCAAGCACCGCTGCTGTGTAACTCACTGTAAATACAAGGGTTTCTTGCTGAATTGGTGAGACTTACCCCAGCGGACTCAAGACGATGGGTGAAAACGTTACAAATTGGCTCAGTGAACTGGTGCTGTACCAGCGGGCAGTCACTCGTTGAATTTCACCCCCAGTGAGGAGGCGTTGCGATGCGCGATCGCCTCGATGGAAATCATAGGATTAACTCCCGAAGCGCTGGGGAAGGCGGAGCCATCCATAACATAGAGATTGCGGATCTCCCAAGTTTGACCGTCGGGGTTAGTCGCCGAGGTCTTGGGCGAGCCGCCCATCCGGGCGCTGCCCATGATATGGAACGAAAAGAGCGCAAGCTGCCCGGCATCCCAGCCGGCGAAATCCATGCCTTGAACAAAGCTTCCGAGCGAGCCCCGACGCCCGGGCTGATAGGCGCACCACTTGGCGTGTGGCGAATAGATCAGCTCCGCGCCGGCAGCTTCCAGGATGCGCGCCGCGCCGATGAAGCCCTGCCGAAGGTGCTTGCGATCAAAAGCGGAGAGCGAGTAATCCGAAACCGGGTGACCCTCGCGGTCCACGGTGATGCGGCCGCCATCGCGATCCCGCAGCAACGTCCCGATGCCTACGGTGTGCGAAAGCTTCTGGAGCAACGAACGGTAATGACCGGAGTCGCGCCACGGTAGAACGGCGGCTTGAATGGCTGGCTGCAGCGCGGTAGTCTCGTATTTCACGCCATAATTGCCGGTCAGAAAACGAAACTGGTCGGAATAAACCGCCTGCATGGTGCCTTCCCAAGGACGAATCTCTTCCCGGAAGATGCCGGAAATGTTCGAGACAGGGTGAAGATACAAGTGGCGGCCGATATGTTCATTGCGCAGGCCGGAGCGCAGTAATAGCGCCGGAGTATGAATGGCGCCGCATGCGGCAACTACGGCTTGGCAGCGCACCCTGACGCGTTGGCCGCGGCGTGTGCGTGCTTCCACGCCGACGGGCCTGCCTTCTTTCAGTCGAACCCGCTCAGCTCGCGTCTCCACATAAAACCGCGCGCCTGCATGTTGCGCATCGGCAAGCCACGTCTTCACGGCCGACTGTTTTGCTCCGATGGCGCAGCCGAATCCGCAGTAGCCGCAGATTTTGCTTTGCTCGCAGCCGATAACGTTGCGCGGCATTGCCGCGCAGTGCCAGCCCAGCGATTGAAGGCCGCGCTGCAGAATCTGCTCGCGCGCTGAGACGCGGTTGTGCTCCAGGTTGACCGATAGGCGCGCGCATACCGCATCGAGGCTGCGCGTGTACTCCTCCGTCGCAAACCAGGGAACTCCTGTGCTCGCCCACTCCTCGCGGATGTCATCCGGAGTGCGAAACGATGTGCAGTAATTGACCACTGTGCCGCCGCCCAAGCATTCTCCGGCAAGCAGATTGACGCTTTGATCCCGCGTCGCGGCGTTTCCTGCCTCCGCGTACAGCCGCTCAAACCCGTGCAACGCGTCACCATCAAAGTCAGCATCATCGAAATAGCTTCCGGCTTCCAGAACGACTATGTCGCATCCCGCCGCGGAGAGGACCGCCGCCGCAGTTCCTCCTCCCGCTCCAGACCCGATGACGCATACATCGCAGGACAAATCCAAATCGGTGGTGGGGACAACCGCGCGGAGCGGGCGTGGCCCATCGGGACGCTGGACGCCCAACGGCCCCGGGTAGCGAAGCTTGTTGCAGACGGCACTCCGGTTACCGTCCGCCGCTGGCAGCATGACGTAAAGCAGTCCGATGGCTTTGCGCAGCGCCTGAAACGCGGCACGCCGCCGCTTGATGCCACTATCCGCCCAGGAGAGCAACACCCATTCGCGGGCCTCGGGCGTCAACGAAGAAAAAGGTGCAAACCTACCAGTTGCAAAGAAGCTGTGAAAACGCGAGTCCCAGAAATCAAGCAGTTGCAGGAATTTCGCTCGATCTGCAGCGCGTAGATTAAATTCCAGGCCGCGCGCAATTGCATCGGGAACGCCCAGCTCCAAGGCGGACGGCCAGCCGTTGCGTGCGGGTGCGAAGGTGTCGCAGATGGATTCGAGCGCGCGACGTTGCGTTGCAGAAGGCTTCATAAAGCGCGCCAGTGTAGCAGACAGTGCGACCGGCCATGTGGCTGCCTATCCGCATCACTCGCCGGCTGGCCGCGTTGGGCTGTGCGTGCGAGCCGGGTATAGCTTGTGAAACACGTAGAAAAGGACAAGAAGAACGATGAAGTCGCAAACGCTCGCTTCTGGTCCAGTGCTGCCGCCGGTCAGCCAACTCGGCCCGGCGAGAGTCGCGTTGGAAAGATGTCCCGGAAACATCATGCCGCTGTCGGGAACGGAATATAGAAACGTTTCGCCAAAATCGAAGCTGGCGTGCATGCCCACTGCAAACCATAAGTTCCCGGTGCGCCGCAGAGTGAAGCACCAGAATAGGCCAGTAAGCATGACTCCCGCTAACCCTAGCTTGCTTTCACCAGGATTTGCCCTGTGCACGAGTCCAAATGCGATGGACAGCAGCACGGCGGCGGGCCAGAAGCTGATGGCTTGTGCCAGAGTGAATTGCAGATACCCACGAAACGTGAATTCTTCGTAGAGGCCGACCAGGACGAAGACCGCCCACCAAACCCCTGCCCAGCGAAGCATTTCCGCTCCGTGAATCGCCAAGGAGCCGAAATGATAGGAACCCAACGTGGCAATTGTCGCGATTACGGCACTGATCTCCGCCAAGCCGAACAATGCGCCGTGCCAAAACAATCGTCCAAAGGAGCCACGCGACGGAAGGCCGTAGTCACCAAATGAGCGCCCTTCCAGGTGCGACATTGCCATTCCTGCCGCAAGCGCGCCTGCCAGTGAACTTCCCTCCGAAATCGCCAGGATCTTGGGCGAGTACAAGGAGCGATCTCCAGCCAGCAGCGCCGCCATGATCCATTGCAGAACGAAGCTGATTCCCATCGTCAGAGCTATGTAAATACAAATACGCATCAAGACGAATACGGGAGACTGGCTTTGAAATACACTGTTCTCTGCCGGTGGCGGACTTGTTTGCGCTGGACCTTCTGAATTCAAAAAAGGAGCGTCGCCCATGAGAGAGGTATTCAGCCAAAGCCCGCATCCGGGTGATCGCCAGTGTCCTTATGCTGGATGCGGGGACTGAGTGATTGACGATAACATACGGGCTCTCCGCGCCGCGCTCCGCGGCGGGGATGGACTATGGTTCGACACGCACGAGCGCCGCGCCGAGAATATGGCGGCTGTGCTTTTCCTGTACGAAGGCCACGATGCGCAAGTTCTTGCGCTTCCACGCCGAATCCAGCTTCAGGTCTGATTCGCCTGTAAAAGAGGGCGCCGCATTGGTGTTCGTGGTACCCGCTCTGTGCAGCCACCGCACGACTGGGGCGTGATGCAGATCTTGACCGGCATTTTCACCGCCCGTCACGGCCGAATGCAGGGCCGTTTCTGTAATGGCCAGCCACACCTCAGCCGTGTCGCCCGGTTGCGCTCCCTGGAGCTTTCCGACCTCGACCCTCAGGCGCTCACCGTCGCGCTTCTCCGAATTCAGTAACGACACGGAGACATCCGTTCGAGGTTGCGCGACAGCACCCACAATAGCTCGATAGGCATCGCTTTCGTGGCTGCCAACAAATCCAGAGCGCCCATTGACGACCAGTTCCGGCGTATAGACGCCATGATCGTCAAACCCGAACGCATAAGCCTGTTGGCGCTGCGTCCATTGCCCCGAGGAGAAGGGATCGATCCAACCCTGGTGGTCCCAATAATCAACATGCTCCTCCAGCGCTATGATTTTCGCCCCCGCTACTGGCTGTTGTTCTTCGAGTCTCGCAAGCAAAGCATCCGCGGGCGGGCAGCTCGAGCAGCCTTCGGATGTGAACAATTCCAAGACCACGGGCACGCGCACCCCAGTACCGCTTGCGGCGTTGCCAGCCTGCTGTGGGGATCCCGATTGGCAAGTAGCCGCTAGGATAAAGGCCAGAGCAAACGGCAGAAAACGTAGCAGATCCTTCATACTTAGCGCGGCTCCCTGAAATCACTCACTACATACTACGTTTTCTGTCTTTCGGCGGACGAAACTTAGATTCCGAGCCGAGGAAAATGATACTGGTGACGCTCCTAACCGCCGTGTTAAAGTTCACCGGTTAATTAGGGTCGCAACGCTTGCCAGACCTCAACCCAACTTCGCTGCTTGGCGGCCGCCTCGCCATCGATTTTGCCAATGTCCCGTCGTATCCCGGAATCCCGGCCCAAAACCTGTCGTGGGAAGAGTTAATCAGCTTCCTCGAAGCTTCGCGCATCGTTTCTGCGGAGCGCGGCTCCAGCCTTCTTGCGCTTTCCGGCTCCGATCCGGACGCGGCGCAAACCCTGCTGTCACTCTCCGTACGCCTTCGCGATGCGTTACGCAAGGTCTTTAGTGCCATCGTCAGAAAAGAGGGACTTCCGCAGCAATGGACTGATCCCATCAACCAAATCCTGCGCATCACCGAAGGGCACGACGAATTGGTCTTCGAAGGAGGCGCTTGGAAAATGGAATTCAGGGCGCGCGAAGGTGGCTTGGATTGGCTGCTGGCGGCCATCGCGCGTTCCGCAGCGGAGATCATTGTGGAAGGCGCACAAGCGCGATTGCGTATTTGCGCCAATCCCGCTTGCGGCCTTTTCTTCAGCGACAAGTCGCGCACGCACCGCCGACGTTGGTGCTCCATGGCTGTCTGCGGCAATCGGCATAAGGCAGCCAGCTTCGCTCGCCGCCACGCCTCGTAACTTCAATTTGCGCGTGTTTTCACGTACTTCGGTGACTCGCCTCTCGACCAGGGATCATAGCTGTGCGCAAATACGAGGCGTTCCGCAAGCGGCGGATGCGAGTAAAGCCAAAATGTAATAAAGGCTGGCGGATTCGGATCGGCGAGGTCTACTTCCCCCAAAATTTGAAACGCATGCGCCGCAACCTCTTCTGGATTCGGCACAATCCCGTGAATCACTTCCAGCCCATACACGTCCGCGGCGTGCTCCTGCATACGGCTGACGCCGTTCACCACCGGTGAAGCAAAGAACATAACTACTTGCAACAGCAAGAGGAAGGCGGCTAGCGAGGCCCAGTCTTCCAAGCCGTAAAGCTTCCAGTCTCTGCCCCAGCGCCCGAGAGCCCAATGCAATCCGCGAAAGACCAGGTACAAGGTACCTAGTAGCCCGACGGCACCGTACAAAAATGCTTTCCACACATGCCCCAGTACGTAGTGCCCGAGCTCGTGCCCGATAATAAAGAGCGCTTCGTCGTTGCTAGTCTTTTGTAGAGTGGTGTCCCACACGACGACGCGTTTGGAAGCCCCCAGTCCGGTTACGTACGCGTTGATCTCGTTGCTCTTTTCGCTAGCGCGCATCAGAAAGATGCGTTCTCTCGGTATCGGCACCCCGGCGTTCCAGGTCAGCTTTTGAATCGCGTTCACCAGTTGCGGGTGTTCCTTGTCGAGCGGTTCGAATTTGTGGAACAACGGATCGATGACCAACGGGCCGATGAAGATAATCCCAAGGAGGATGGGCAGGGCCGCGAACCAGAAGTACAACCACCAGCGCCGCGGGCTTCGTCGCATCACGGCAAACAGAATCAAAACCAGAATTAGCGCGAAAAACGTGCCCAGCAGTTCCTCCTTCGTCCAATCCCAGAACCACGAACCCCAGCGCTGCACCGACTGTTCATAACGCAAGGACAATGAATGCCAGTACAAACGGACCGGCAAATCGAAAATGTCCGAGGTCAATATCAGCAGCGGCACGAACACGAATGCCTGGAGCCATCGCCTGGCCGTGACGCGTTCCGCGAAATCGCGGAATCTCGCGGCCACGCCCAGCCGCAGCAGCAAGAGCAGCACCGCGAAGCTCACGAAGTAGGATACAAAATATAGCGCGTAGGCCGCCCGCGAGTACGACACCGCCTTCTCGTAGCGATCCTCGGATAGCGTGTACTGCTCGGTTTTCCCGCGCTGCGGCTCCACCCGCTCGGACTTCGGCAATCCGGGAACGGGCGTTTGCGAAGGAGAAGGACGCTGCGGTGCCGTCTGCGCGTCAGCGGCTTTCGCTGCCACCCTCATCAGGGGCGAACGTTCCGCTGCCGCAACCGAAGAGATCAACCCACACCAAATCATCGCCACGCAAAAAACGCAACCCTTCCGCATCCATTTCCTTTCCAGCCCGAGGGGCTTGCGGTTCGGGAGTATGCGCCCCAGCACGCGTGGCTGCAACTCTCTGTCGGCGCAGCCCGGGGACGCTTTCAAGATTCCTAGCTTAGGACGCATCGGAAAGTCTTCGCGTTGCTGCTCCACGGGCGTTGCCTAATTCGCACAGCCGGCGCCTGGAAGATTGCCTCGGCAAAAGCTCCGGCGTATCCTGAGTTTTGCGTTAGCGCGTATTGAGGATCGATGTCTATGCGTCTATGCAGCCCACTAACAGTAATTGCCGCGCTTTTCGTCGTCGGCATTTCCCTGCCGGTCGCGGCGTTGGCCCAATCTCAAGATGCGTCACAGCAATCCGCTTCGCAAAGCTCATCAGTAGCGGACGCCGCTCGCCGCAATCGCGATCAGAAGAAGAATTCCGCGAAGTCCCCCAAGGTCATCACCGATGATGACCTAGACCGGCACGTCTTCAAACCTGGCCAGGCAGGCTTTAATGTGGGCGCGCCGCCAAGGCTGGAAACCGAGGCGCCCAGCCCGGAGGCCGTGGCGGCTGCGGAAGCCGCGGATAAAGCCTCGGAAGGAGACGCCACTGCACAAGACTCAGAGATTGCCAGGCTGAAATTGCAAATCGCGCAAGCGGAAAAAGATTTGGATCTCTTGCGGCGCCAGCTCGCTCTCGATCAAGATTCCGTTTTCTCAAACCCTGATTACGCGCACGATACTGCGGGCAAAGCCAAGCTCGACGGCGAGAAACAACAGATCAATGATCAACAACAGGAAATCGAGCGCCTTAAAACTCGGCTCGCCGCGCTCGAAGAAATGAAGAGCCGTCGCAAATCGAGCGGGACGCCGGCAGCCCCACCTCCGCAAACGGAAAACCCGCCCAGCGCTCCACCGCAATCCTAGTACGCCTACGGCTATCGCGGCTCCAGCACGAGCGGCAGCCCGTTTTTCGGATTGCCGATGATCACGACTTTCGAGTTTGAGCTCGTAGCCAGCTTTTCCGTCGCTTCGATGCCTTTCCACTCTAGCAACTGAGCGCTGATGCCTTGCGCCACAATTTTCTGGAAATCGGCGATACCCTGCGCTTCGATGCGCTTGCGCTCTGCTTCCTGCTTTTCTTTTTGTAGGATAAAGCTCATGCGCAGCGCGTCC
Source organism: Candidatus Acidiferrum sp. (assembly GCA_035602505.1). Taxonomy (GTDB): domain Bacteria; phylum Acidobacteriota; class Terriglobia; order Acidiferrales; family UBA7541; genus Acidiferrum. The sequence goes on along the minus strand of DATNMD010000025.1, from coordinate 21,276 downwards.
TGTTCGGCTTGCTGCTTAGCCTCGATCGAACCCTTTAGCATGGCCGGCAATTGCACGTCGCGCAGCAGCACGTTCTCGACGATCACGCCGCGGGGCGCGAGTTCCTTGGTCAGTTCATCTTGAATTTGCGCCTGCACCAATTCGCGGGCGTTGGTGTAGAGTGCGTTTGCGCTGTGCGCGGAAGTCGCCGCGCGAATGGCCGCTCGCAGCGTCGGTTCCACGACCCTCTCGACATAGGGCTCTCCCATAGTCTGATAGACATACGCGGCCTTGCTCTTGTCCAAGCGGAATAGCAGTGACGTATCCAGCGCCAAGATCAGTCCCTCGTTGGAGGGGACGTTGGCGCTTTCCTTCAGCGACTGCGTCTGCACGGAAAGCTTCTGAACCGATTTCAAAGGATTGATTAGGTGGATGCCTTCCGGCAGCGTTTCTCCCGTCACACGTCCGAAAAGGGTGAGCACCCCAACGTTGCCCGTCGGAATCGAGGTCGTGCTCCACAGCAAGACCAACAAGATCAAGACCACAAGCCCAAGTCGCAGAATCCGCGACCCTGCCAGCCGAAAATTCGGCATCGACGGCATCGAGCCGCCCAGGTCAATTCCCCCACCACGCGTCACATTCGCCATGACTGCCTCCGTCGCGCAGCTTTCTGCAAGCTAAGGCTACGCGCACCGCCTCTATCATCTACTACGCACGCCAACGATTTCTTTTTCTCAGGGGCGTTGGCATCGAATGCGCCAACTCCTTGTGCAACTCTACCCCAATATATTGTGGTCTTTTCCCTTGACACCACGGTAGCCCTGGGCCACAATCCGCGCCAACATCTGTCCGTCACAGGGGAACTCGGGTCTCGCTACCGGCCGTCGCCGCAAAAGGCGTTACGGCCACTGAGGGAAAACGATATGCAGTTTCTGCCCGGCTTCACCGTGCAATGCATTAATCCGCAATGCGAAGCACGCGGCCACTGGCTGCGCGCCGACGCTACCCGGGCCTTTAGCGAAGAAGGCCGCTGCCCCTGCTGCGGCGATTCCCTCCGTAACGTCCCGCCGCCGCTCGGCCCGCGCTTCCGCATGCGCCCACGGCCGCTAACCGCGCGCCCGCCTCTGCGCCCCCGCCCCCGCTAACGTGCAAGTATTTCGGCTCTTCAAATCCCGCGACGGTCTCCAGGGATGGCACTTACTTCTTGCAAACATCGGCAGGAGACTGTATGTTGGCGGCACCTTCCAAGATGTAACCTAGGCTTGATGCTAGGAATTACACGCAACGGTCCCATGCGTCACGAGTTCATTCTTGAGAGTCGATGGCAAGCAGCTGTATAGAGATGGACCGTTTCATCCGAAGCCGGATCAACAAACTCAAAAACCTTCAATTCCGTTACGTAGACCAACACCGAGTCGCGTAACGACCTCACTTTCGTTTGTCATTCAGAATCAGAACTCTCGATTAGCCCTTTCTCGATCATCTCCTCATCGCTGAGCCACAGGTCCGGAATATTCGCCGAGCCGAAGCGCAAAATATCTTCCAGGGCGCCACGCACTTCGCTGAGCCGAAAGTCCACTCCAATGCGCTCCAGCAGTTCAATCAGGGTCTGCGCGCCCTCAGCAAGCACCGGCTTCGCCTGGGAATTTTCCGCGTGCGCGTCAAGCCGGTGATAGGTGATGACATACACCGCGCCCGGGCCGCCGCCGTGCCGCGCGATGCGAAGAAAGCCTCTCGTCTTTGGTTTGAGTGGAGCGAGCCTAGCCGCGATCGCCGCGCCAGGTTGCGATGTGCTCATCGACTTGTGCGCCCGTCGTATCTCATTCGGCGGTCTCCAAAACTAGCTGCAGCCGGAGGTGCTTCCGCAGTTCTCGCACTTGTAGCACGCGCCGTTGGGCACCATGAGCATTCCACATTCGGAGCAGGTGGGCGCACCTTCGTGTTGGTCGCGCGGTTTGGAGGATTGAGGATTGGTGAGCGGCGGCGCAAGGCGCATCGCTTCGGTCATCGCTGGCGCTGCCGGGGAACCCTGCAAAGCAGGGGTGGAAGCCAACGGCGACGCTGCTGTAGCGTGCTCGCCGTTCAGCTTCAGGTAATCCGACGAAATGAATCGGCCGCCGAGCCATCGCGCAATGTAGTCCAGTACTGATGAAACAAAGCGAATGTTCGGATTCGCGGTGATGCCGGAAGGCTCGAAGCGCGTATTGAGCAATTTGTCCACGAAGACCTTGAGCGGCACGCCGTACTGCAATCCCAGCGAAATCGTCAGGGCCAAGCCGTCCATGATGCCCGAAAGCGTCGAACCTTCCTTGGACATCTTGATGAAAATTTCGCCCGGACGCCCGTCTTCGTACATGCCAGCGGTAATGTAGCCTTCGTGCCCGCCGACGCTGAACTTGTGTGTCACGGAAGCGCGCTCCACCGGCATCTTCTCGCGCTGCTGTCGTCCAAACAGCTCGCGCTGCAACGGCTCCAGCATCGTCGCAGCCGCAGCAATGTCCGCTTTCTTCTCATCCTTCTTCTGCCCTGCGGCAGAAAGAGGTTGCGAGCGCTTGGAATTGTCGCGGTAGATGGCCACGGCCTTCAGGCCCATCTTCCAGGAGAGAAGGTAGGCTTGCGAAATATCTTCGATCGTCGATTCCTCAGGCATGTTGATGGTCTTGGAGATCGCACCGGAAAGGAACGGCTGCGCCGCGGCCATCATCTTGACGTGCCCGGTCCAACTGATGGAGCGCCCGCCGCCCGCCGGCGCCAGCGAGCAATCAAAGACCGGAAGATGTTCGGGCTTCAAGTACGGCGCGCCTTCGACGGTCCCTTGCTTGTCGATGTGCGAAACAATTTCGCTGCTCTGTTCCGGCGAGTACCCCAGCTTCATCAACGCTTCGGGCACGGTGTTGTTCACGATCTTGATCAACCCGCCGCCCACCAGTTTCTTATGCTTCACCAGCGCCAGGTCCGGCTCGATTCCCGTGGTGTCGCAATCCATCATGAAGCCGATCGTTCCCGTCGGTGCCAGCACGGTCACCTGCGAATTCTTGTACCCGAATTTTTCACCGTGATGCAGTGCGGTGTCCCAGGACTCCTGCGCCGCCATGTACAGCTCCGGCCGCACATGATCCGGCTGAATCCCGCGCATGGCCTTGCAATGCATGCGGATCACGTCCAGCATGGGCTCGCGGTTCACGTCGTAGCCGGGAAACGGACCCATGCGCTCGGCGATACGCGACGATTGCGCGTACGCTTCGCCGCACATCAGCGCGGTGACGGCGCCGGCGACAGCGCGGCCTTCATCGGAATCGTAGGGCAGAGCCATGGACATCAGCAGCGCGCCCAAATTCGCGTAGCCCAGCCCCAGCGGCCGAAACTCGTGCGAGTTCTCCTTAATCTTGTCGTTGGGATAGCTGGCGTTGTCCACCAGAATTTCTTGCGCGGTGACGGTGACGTCTACCGCGTGCCTGAATGCCTCTACATCAAATTGCCCGTTTGAAGAGCGATACTTCATCAAATTGAGTGAGGCCAGGTTGCACGCCGTGTCGTCCAGGAACATGTACTCGCTGCACGGATTGGAGGCGTTGATGCGGCCCGTCTTCTTGCAGGTGTGCCAGCGATTCACCGTGGTGTCGTATTGCATGCCGGGATCGCCGCAGTGCCAGGTGGAGTCCGCAATCTTCAAGAGCAGATCCTTCGCGCTCAATTTGTCGGCTGGCTGGCCGTCGGTCACGTTGCGCGTCCACCAATCGCGGTCTTCTTCCGCTGCACGCATGAATTCATCGGTTACGCGCACGGAGTGGTTGGCGTTCTGGAAGAAAATTGAGCTGTACGCATCGCCGTCGATCCCCGAGTCATAACCCTGCTCGATCAGCACGTGCGCTTTGCGCTCTTCTTTCATCTTGCTTTCGATAAATTCCACGATATCCGGGTGATCGATGTTGAGGATCACCATCTTCGCCGCGCGCCGCGTCTTCCCGCCGCTCTTGATCACCCCCGCGAAGGCGTCAAAGCCCTTCATGAAGCTAACCGGGCCGGACGCAATCCCGCCTCCTGAAAGCGTTTCTTTGCTTCCACGCAGGGTCGAAAAGTTCGTGCCCGTCCCCGAGCCCCACTTGAACAGCATGCCTTCGGTGCGCGTCAGCCCCATGATCGATTCCATGCTGTCTTGCACGGAATTGATGAAGCACGCCGAGCATTGCGGCTTGGGCTGTACGCCCACGTTGAACCATACGGGCGAGTTGAAAGCCATCTTTTGCTCAACGAGCAGGTGCGTGAGTTCGTCCCTGAAAGCGTCACGTGACTCCGTGTCCGCAAAATAGCCGCCCTCTTCGCCCCAGCGCACAATGGTATTGGCGACGCGGCTGATGAGCTGCCGCACCGAGTTTTCCCGCTCGCTCGTCCCTGGCTTGCCGTGGAAATATTTGCTGGTGACGATGTTCGTGGCGGTTTGCGACCAGTTCTTCGGAACTTCCACGCCTTCCTGGCGGAAGATGGTCGCGCCTTTCTCGTTCCCGATCAGCGCGGTGCGCTTCTCCCATTCCACCATGTCGAACGCAGAAGTCTTTCCATCCGTGAAGCGGCGCCCAAACACCAATCCCTTTCGAGCGCTGGTCTGGTCCGCGCGCGTTCCTGCCTCCACCGATTTGCCGTTTAGTGCCGGCTTCACTGTAGCCATCCGTCCCTCCGCGCTCATGGGCGGCCTCTCGCAGAGGCGACCCTTCTAGTTTACTACTGCTGGGTTCAACCGGCTCGAAACGCTGCCCCTATAGAGCCGTAAGGAGGCTGCACTCAGGTAAAAAATGCAGCCTCCTTACGAATCGGAATCCCGTTTCAGCGCCTTCTCTCGGTGCAAAATGCAAATAGCTGACCTCAGCCTCCTCATTTCGGAAGGCTTTACGGCAGCTCCTTGACGGCGCATCTTCGCACCGCAAGTGGTCGCGTTCTTTTTGTTGTTTGGTACTTGGCGGCTACGTGGTTTCTAAGCCGGTCATTCCCCCCGGAATCAGAAAAACCGGCCCGGGCGCTACCACGCTCCCCCAGAGTCAGCGATGCGAAGTATCAACTTCTGTCAAATCCCTGTCAAGAGGAAAAACGCTAAGCGTGGTTGTCATTTTCGTACCATGTCTATCTGTAGTGGTCATGTTCCCTGCGCGCAGTTTCACCTCGAGGCCCATTTTCATCCATCCAGCGGAGTACACTAAAGCATCTAAGCCATGGTGAACAGATCCCGTTTTCCCAGTTTGTGCAAAACTTTTCTGGCCGCATGCCTCTTTGTTACCGCCGCTTGTCCTTCGCACGCGCAAGTTGTTGCCAACGCTCCCGCGCAGCCTGCAATTGTCCGCGCTTCCTTCGGCGCACCGGCGGAGAAATTAAAACTCGCCGGCGTACGCAACGCTGGAAAAATCAGCGAGATGCTCTTCCGCGGCGCGCAGCCTTCCGCGCAAGGGCTGGCCGAGCTGAAAAAACTTGGCGTCACCACGATCATTGATCTGCGGGGTAATCGCGGTCCGGTAGATCGGGAGCGTGCGCAAGCGGAATCCCTTGGCATGCGTTTCGTCAACATCCCATTGCTCGGCTGGTTTCCGCCAAATAATGTGCAGGTCGCTCAATTTCTAAAACTCGTGCAACAAGATCCCACGCAAAAAATTTTCGTCCATTGCTACTATGGGCAAGACCGCACCGGCGTGATGGTCGCGACCTATCGCATCGCGGAGCAAAACTGGACGCCGGACCAAGCCGCCGCGGAAATGGATTCCTTCGGCTTCCACTATCACTGGTTTCCAGCTATGAAATCCTACGTCCACGAATTCCCGGTCAAGTTCGCCGCCGACCCCATCTTCGCGCCTCTGCACACTTCACCAGTGCAGCGCTGACGCTTTCACGAATTTTGGCCTAGTACCCGCGTACTTCTCTTTTCGAAACTTCCGCTTCATCCCTTTTCGCGCAATCCTTTCTATGCTCTATCCTAGTGATAAGAGCTGCTCAAGAGGAACGTCCCCGTGCAAGTTCACCCTCAGTCGCGTAAGGTCGGCCGTTACGAAATTCTGGAAGTCATTGGCGTGGGCGCCAACAGCCGAGTGGCCCGCGCCTTCGATCCCCTGATCGCGCGTATTGTCGCTATTAAGCTTTTCCCCACCGAACTTGCACGCGGCGAGGCTCGCAATCGCTTCGTGCAAGAAGCCCGTGTGGTCGGCCAGATCTCCCACCCTGCTGTGATCGCGCTCCACGACATGGGGGTTGATGAGCCTTCTCAGACTCCCTATCTTGTGATGGAGTTCATTCAGGGCCAGTCACTAGAGAAACTACTGGAAAAAGGCAGCATTCCTTGCTCTAAAGCCTGCGCCTGGGCTGCAGAGGTCGCTACTGCCCTGGCGGTTGCCCACCGCAAAGGCGTAATTCATGGGGACGTCAAGCCAGCAAACGTTCTCATTACCGATGACGACCGCATAAAGCTGACCGACTTCGGCATGGCTCGCCTGGCCAGCCGCGATTCTAAGGACACGCCGCTACTCGGTTCACCCGCTTACTGGTGCCCCGAGCAGATCGTCGGCAAGCCCCAAGATGCGCGCTCGGACATTTTCTCCCTCGGCGTTGTGATGTATGAAATGGTGACTGGTCATCGGCCGTTCGATGCCGACTCCTTGCAGGGCATTTGTTCGCGGATTCTCTCGTCCACCCCATTACCGCCCTCGCACGCCAACCCCTCTGTGCCAGCGGCCTTTAACGAACTGATTACCTCCTGTTTGGCGAAGGACCCCTCCCAGCGCTGCGCCTCGGCGGAAACTCTTGCAGAGCGCCTTCATCCGCTGGCGCGGCGTAACACGCCTCAGCAAACACAGGCACAGCCCTCCTCTCTCCGCGATCGCGTTGGTCAGCTTCTGCGCTCGGCTTAATCTCTTTCCGACAAAGTCCCAGGCGGGCCTATCAAAGTACTTTGACTATCCCCTGGCGTGCGAATACCGTTTCTAATTGCAGATAAGGACACTCCTTATCAGTAACTTATCGGCACGCTTGTCCTACAGGAAATACCTTAGCCCTTTAGACGTAGTACTAAAGACTGGTTTACACCTGGACTCCCGGCCCATTCTCTTTCCACAGTTTTTCCTTCAATATCTCGATTAACCCCGGGGTGGAACCGGGTGCGGGTTTGCCCTCAACCATGCAAAAAGATCGCTACGAGATCCTTGGCCCCTTGGGTTTCGGCGCCACCAGTCGCGTGGACAAAGCCCGCGACAAGATCATTGGCCGCACCGTAGCCATAAAAACCCTCGTTCATTCCTTCGGCGCCGCCCCACAGCAGAAGCAATTCTTGCGTGAAGCTCAAATCGTCGGGCAGCTCTCCCACCCCGCCATCGTCAACCTCTTCGACGTCGGCGTCGAAGAAACCGGCATCGCCTACCTGGTCATGGAGTATGTGAACGGGAGAACCTTGCAGCAAGTCCTTTCCGAATCGCCCATTCCCTGGCCGCGCGCCTGTTCATGGGCTGCGGACCTAGCCACGGCGCTCGGCCGCGCTCACAGCGCCGGCATCATTCATGGCGACGTTAAGCCAGCCAACATCATGATCACCGAAGACGGTGAGGTAAAGCTTAGCGACTTCGGCATCGCCCGTTTTGCCACGCAAGTTTCTGGTTCTGGACGCATTATGGGCACTCCGGCTTATCTCGCTCCGGAGCAAATCATGGGCGAGCCCCACAGCACCCGCTCCGACCTGTTCTCTCTAGGCATCGTTCTCTACCAGATGCTTACCGGCGTACCGCCCTTTGACGGAAGCTCCGTAGCTGCTGTTTGCGCGCAAATCCTCACGGCCGATCCGATTGAGCCGTCTAGGCGCAATCCGGCACTGCCCTCAGGCCTCGACCACATTGTCATGCGCTGCCTAGCTAAGAAACCGGAAGATCGCTATCCCTCAGGAGACGCATTGGCCGCGTCACTCTACCCGCTGGCGCGCCGCACTCCCGTTCCACCGCCGCGTTCCAGCCTTTCCTGGTGGTCGCGCCCTATAGAGCCGCGCGATATTTGGGCCTTCGCTTCGGTCATCTTGCTGGCTGGTGGCAGCGTCCCTGCAGGCCGCGCCGTTGTCTCTCATTTCCACATGCCGCCCGCACCGGCCCTGATCGCTTCCTTCACTGCCCCCAAGGTACCGGAGGACTTGCGAGGCTATCCCGTCGCAGAGGTTGCCCTCCCAGTTTCCGCTGAACTCGGAGTTTCCAAAAGTCTCGCGGCGCCGAGGAGAATTCGCACTGCGCCGCGATCTGACAGTCAGGGCCATCGCCGTATCGAAGTGGCTCGGGCCGTGGCACCTGCAACCCGGGATATGCATTCCGATGTGACTGTGCCTGCTCTGGCTTTACCGGCGGCCGCTGCCGCCCCTGTCCCTGTCGCCGTCCAGCGCGCCGCGCTGCGTATTAAGATTGATGCGACCGTCGCCGACGGCACCCTCGCCATCTTTGCCGATCACGACCTGCTGCTAACTACGGGTCTGCGCGAGTACGCAGCGGCTGACCCGATGCGCCTTGAGCGCATCTTGCCTGCGGGACCTCACCAACTTCGCGTAGCGCTGTATCGAGCCGACAAAAGCCTGCAGACCGAGAAAGAAGGCTTGGGCGAGCTTCGCGCCGACACCGCAAACACTCTGACCATTCGCGTCAGCAAGCGCGCCAAGATGCTCGTCCGCCGTGAAACCACCCTGGAGGTCATCTGGCCCAGCGCCATCTCTCCCCAACGTCAAGCCGCTACCGCCGCTCCGTCAATTACCACCGCCACCGCCCTGAAATAGGCTAAGTCCCGCCGCAAGACTTAAACACCGAGTGGGATAGAATGCGCTGGTCGATTCCATTTGGAGGGAGAGCGATGCCGCATGTGCAGATTACTTGGGTGGAGGGACGGACGCCGGAACAGAAGCGCAAAATCGCGGAGCGTATTACCAACGTCTTGATCGAAGACGGGCGCGCAAAGCGCGAGAACATTCACGTGTCATTTCACGATGTGGCGGCGACGGACTACTCGGAAGCAGGCGTGTTAGTAGTGGACCAGAAGCGCACCACGTGAGCCGTCGCGCCGAGTCTGCGTTAGGCTCGCGGCACGCCCACATGTATATAATCCACATATATCTGAAGGAGAGCTCACTTGGCGGCTTCCTTGGAGAAACAACTTGAGCGCTGGCTTTCGTCAGGAGTTTTGGATGCAGGGACAGCGGGGCGAATTCGCGCGTTTGAACAATCGCAGGTGTCGAGCGAACGCTTGCGTTGGCCGGTGCTACTCGCCCTGGCGCTCGGAGGCGTTTTGCTATGCGCTGGCGTTTTGTTGTTTGTCGCCGCGCACTGGGATGAACTGTCGCCTGCTTGGCGCTTCAGTTTAGTTCTGCTGCTTGTGGCGGCGTTTCCGGTTTCGGGCGCCTTCGCGGCGGAACGATTCCCAGCGCTGTCGGTAACGTTTTACGCCATCGGCACGGTATGTGTGGGCGCGGGGATTTTCCTGGCGGCGCAAATCTTCAATCTTCAAGAACATTGGCCGAACGGCATTTTCCTGTGGGCCATCGGAGCGCTCGCGGGTTGGCTTCTTCTGCGCAACTGGACGCAAGCGGCGCTGCTCGCTTTGCTCGTGCCTGCTTGGCTAGCTGGCGAATGGGAAGTCCGCACGGAACACTTCCAAGTCAGCGGTCGATTGATGTTGGAAGGACTCCTGCTGCTCGCAATTACATACTTCACCGCCAGGACCGGCGAAGACGATTCCCCCGTCCGGAGGGCGCTGGTCTGGGTCGGGGGAATATCGCTGTTACCGCTTAGTGTTTTGGCTTTCCTGGAGCGGCACGAGTCCTGGTGGTGGATGGACCGCTCGCATTCCTCCACGTCCCTGCTCGTCACGGGCTGGGCCATTGCCATCTGTGCGCCGCTGGCGCTCGCCTTGGCGCTGCGCAAAACAGCGGCATGGGTGAATGTGCTCGCCGCCGTGTGGGTCCTGGTGATTGGCACATTTAGCCCGGTGAGCTCGCGGACAACGGACAGTCTGGCCGCTTACGCATGGAATTCCCTGGGCATTTATTTTTGGGCAGGGGCCGGGGCGCTCGGACTGGTGGCCTGGGGTCTGCTGGAACGGCAGCGCGTGCGGATCAACTTGGGCGTCGTGGGTTTTGCTCTGACCGTCCTCATTTTCTATTTCTCCGATGTAATGGACAAACTGGGACGTTCGGCCAGCCTGATCGGAATGGGCGTATTGCTCTTGGTTGGTGGATGGATCCTGGAGCGGGCGCGTCGCCAGCTTATCGCGCGTATTCAGGGGAGCGCAGCATGAGCGCTCTACGAAAAGGATTGTTGCTTGCTCTGCTGCAGGTCGCGGTCGTGGCCAGTCTCGGCGCGAAGCTCGCGTGGGATCGCCACCGGTTGCCACGCGCGTGGGCCAGGGCCGGCACCTATGACCCGAACCTGCCGATTCGCGGACGATACCTCTCTTTGCAGTTGGAGATAGTCTGTGACGGCGCTACAGCAACACAAGAGAGAATCAAAAGCGGGTATGCGCGAGGAGCACTCCGCGCGGAAAACGGGCGGGTGGTTTCGGACTGCTCTTCAACCACCCAGGGAGCCCATATGTTTTGGCGGCAGCGGCCGGGGCAAGCACCAACAACGAACTTGAGCGAGCCGGTTTTGTTCTTTCTCCCCGAGCACGCAACCGATCCGTGGCAACAAGCGAGGGGAGGGGAGCTGTGGGCCGAGGTGACTCTTTCGGCCAATGGTCCGCCGAGGCCGATCCGGCTGGCAATAAAGCAAGGAGAGACGTTTACGCCGCTGGAGACCAGATGAAGTGCCGATCAGCATTCTAGGGAAACATAGCCGCTGATCCACCTCTTTCCGTTGCTGCATGAATTTCTGTCGACTATGCGTTGGCGTCGCGGCGGATCAGCGTGAAATCCAGGAAATAGCCGACGCCGATGGCAAAAGGAATAATGCCGAGGACTGCGGCGCTCCACGTATCGGGTTCGCGCTCGATTTGCGCGATCAATCCAAGCGCCACCAGAAAACCAAGCCCGCCACATACGAACAGAATGCCCCAGCGCCGCGAGCGCGCCGCCTGCGTAAGCTCCGGCTCCATGGGAACGCTGACGCCGCGGGCGATGGCCGCGAGCCGCTCTTCCGTGTGCAATTTGCGTACGCGATAATAGGTGTACATCGCGCCCAGGGGAATGCCCAGGCTCATAATCACAGCCACTAAACCGATAATCGTGCCGTCCATTTTCCGCTCCTTGTTTTTGCTTGGGGCGCCCCTAGCGCCAATCGTTGTAGGACCCGCTGTCGATGAAGATACGGGAGAGGTCTGGAAAAAGTTCCATGGCGTCGAGGCATCTAAGCGGAAACGCAAGTTTAGACGGAACTTAAGGCACGCCGGCAAGAAGCCGAGTTAGCTCAGCCTACTGGGCTTCGCGCGCTTGCATGGACTGGTCGATCATCATGTTCGGGTAGCGGAACCCAGAGCCTGCGGGAGCGGGAGTGTGACGCGCGGTGACAGTAAAGTCGTTGCCGGAGCACTCCACAGTGTAAGAGTAGCCGTCGCGCTCGGGGCGCGACAGGCTCATGGAGCCAGAAGCGAGGAGCTCATCCATGGTCATGCAGTGGCCGTCGACACCGATGCTGTTGCGCTCGGCCTTGGCGATCTGCAGCAGATCCATCTTCACGCCGGTGAGGCTGACCGCTTGCGTAGCGACCGTGCCCTCGGCGACGGTTGGGAGCCTCTTCAAGTACAGAACGTAGATGCCAAAGAGAAAGCCGGCCGTAACCAGCAGCGAGACAAAAATCTTCATAATAGAAATTGTGGAACGGCGAGAGCGGCGACCGCAACTGCGGCGTCGAGGAGCGTGCGGAAGGAAACAACAGCGAGGTTTGTCGCCCGCTGATGGAGGAGTCTGCTAGACTCACACGTGCCGCCGAAACACCCTTCCTCGGTGAATTTCCCTTTTTGCAAATATATGAAATGACCGTGCCGCTGTTGGAACTCAGCATCGAGAAGCTCCGCGAAGAAGAGTTGGAGGAAGCGCGCGCGATTCAAAGCGTGATGCTCCCGGCGGAACCATTGCGCGCCGGCGCTGTCAGAATCTCGCACGAGTTTCAGCCGGTGGCTGCGGTGGGCGGCGATTTCCTGGATTATTTCGAACTGGCGGATGGAAGCATCGGGCTGTATCTCGGGGACGTGTCGGGAAAAGGGCTTCCGGCGGCAATGTACGCCGCGTTGGCCGTAGGAACGCTGCGGGGCGTTCATAAAACGGGCCAATCGCCGTCGGCCGTGCTTGCCACTCTAAATCGCAGATTGCTAGTCCAGGGCGTACCCCGGCGCTACAGCGCGACGCAATATGCAGTTTTTGATCCACACACTGCCGAGATGCATGTTGCCAGCGCAGGAATGCTGGGGCCCCTCTATCTTTCTGCAGAAGGTTGCCGGGTCTTGGAAATTCCAGGGCTTCCGCCAGGGCTGTTTGCAGAAGCGGAGTACGACACCGTGACGCTGAATTTGCAACCCGGCGACTCCATCTTGTTTTGCACGGACGGCATCACCGACGCCTTCAATACCGAAGATGAGGCGTTCGGAATTTCGCGGCTGCAGAGCCTTTGCGAGAAGGGCTTGCGGATTCCGCCCCGGGAACTGCTGGGGCGAATATTCACAGCTGTAGAAGCCTTCACACAAGGCCGACAACAACATGACGATATGGCGGCCGCGGTCTTTCATTACGGTCTGCTAACGGCTTACAAGAGTTGAGCAAACGGCCCGAGGCGGAGAAGTCTCGCGCTCTTCTCGGGCGGTAAGCAAGTTTCGAGGCAGCTTACTGCGTCCTGAGAGCCTAAAGATGAACGGCCCGGCGAAACGCCGGGCCGTTTTCAATGCATCGGGAGTGGTTTTACACTTTAGTGGATCGCGCGAGGCACTTCAACGCGCTTGCCCTTCGGTTCCGGGGGCAAAATTGCCGGTGTCACCGGATCCTTCTGCAAAGCGTGCTCCAGCACCTCATCGAGCGTCCGCACGTAGGTGATCTTCATGTCGCCGAGAATTTCCGGCGTAAGATCCGCCACCGCGTTCGGCTCGTTGTCCGCAGGCAGCAGCACTTCCTTGATGCCCGCGCGCTTGGCGCCAAGCACCTTTTCCTTCACTCCGCCGATCGGCAGCACCACGCCGGAAAGCGTCATCTCTCCGGTCATGGCCAAGCCCTCGCGCACCGGCCGCCCGCTGAGCAGGCTGACCAACGCCGTTACCATCGCCGCGCCCGCCGAAGGGCCATCCTTCGGCACCGCGCCGGACGGCACGTGGATATGAATGTCCTGCTTGCGAAAGAAGTCCGGATCGATGCCATAGCGTTCGCAGTTGGCGCGTGTCCAGGTCAGCGCCGCAGTCATCGACTCTTGCATGACTTCGCCGAGGTGCCCGGTCATCGTGAACTGCTTGCCGCCGCGCATGCGCGTGGCCTCGATGAAGATGATGTCGCCGCCGACAGGCGTCCACACCAGCCCCACCGCTACTCCGGGCTTCTTTACCCGCTCCGCCACTTCCTTTTCTGTGCGGAACTTAGGCACGCCCAGGAATTCGCGGACGACTTCCGGTGTAACCACCATCTTTTCCGTTTTGCCTTCCGCAATGCGCCGCGCCTGTTTGCGTGTGATCGTGGCGATCTCGCGCTCCAGGTTGCGCACGCCCGCTTCGCGTGTAAAGCTGTGGATGATCTCCTGGAGCCCTTCATCCGTGAACTCCAGTTGCTCGCCCACCTTCAATCCGTGCTCCGCCGCTTGCTTCGGGATCAGGTACTTGTGCGCGATGTGCAGCTTCTCCTCTCCCGTATAGCCTGGCAGCTCGATGATTTCCATACGGTCACGCAGCGGCTCTGGGATGGGGTCCATCCAGTTCGCCGTGGCAATGAACAGCACCTTTGAAAGATCGAACGGCACGTCCAGGTAGTGATCGCGAAACGCGTTGTTCTGCTCAGGATCGAGCACTTCCATCAGCGCCGAAGACGGATCGCCGCGGAAATCGCGCCCGAGTTTGTCGACTTCGTCCAGCATCATCACCGGATCATTCATTTCCGCGCGTTTGATGCCTTGAATGATTTGGCCAGGGAGCGCGCCGATGTACGTTCGCCGGTGTCCTCGGATTTCCGCTTCGTCGTGCATGCCGCCCAGGGCGATGCGCACGAACTTGCGTCCCAGCGAACGCGCTATGGATTTGCCAAGCGAGGTTTTGCCCACTCCTGGAGGTCCGATGAAGCACAAGATCGGTCCCTTCATACCCGGTTGTATTTTCTTGACCGCCAGGTAGTCCAGGATGCGTTCCTTGACCTTTTCCAGGTCATAGTGATCCTCATTGAGAATCGTCTGCGCTTTGCCGATGTCGATTTCCTCGTTACCCGAGGACTTGCTCCATGGCAGCGAGGTCATCCATTCCAGATACGTCCGCGAAACCATGTACTCCGCTGAAGCAGGAGTCATCTTCGCCAGCCGCTTCAGCTCGCGCTCGCATTCCTTCTTGGCCTCCGCGGGCATGTTGGCTTCTTCGACTTTTTTGCGAAGTTCATCGATCTCCTGCATGGAGTCGTCGGACTCGCCCAATTCCTTCTGAATCGCCTTCATTTGCTCGCGAAGCAGGTATTCCCGCTGGTTTTGGCTGACCTGCTCTTGCACTTGCTCGTGGATCTTCGAGCGCAGCTCGAGTACTTCGAGCTCCTTGGAAAGCTCACGAATCAACGCTTCCAAGCGTTTGCGCACGTTGGGCGTTTCGATGAGTTCCTGCCTTACCAAGGTGGAAAGCGAAGGCAGCGTTCCCGCGATGAAATCCGCTAACCGGCCGGGATCGTCGATGTTCAGCGCTACCGACTGCAGATCATCGGAAAGTTGCGGCGAGTGACCAACAACATCACGGAACAGTTCCTGCGCGTTGCGCTGTAGAGCCTCAAGTTCGGCATCGACTTCACCGATAATGTCGGGCTGCGGCTCAACCCGAGCCCGCATGAACGGGCGCAAGGTAATCAGCTCCGTGACTTGCACTCGCTGCAAGCCCTCCAGAAATACGACCACATTGCCGTTCGGCATTTTTACGGTCTTATGTACTTTGGCCACAGTCCCGACCTTGTGCAGGTCCGCGGCAGAGGGATCCTCAATGCGTGGGTCGAGCTGGGCGACCACCGCCAAAAGCTTTTCGTCCCCCTCTAATGAATTGACTAGCGCCAGAGAGCTTTCCCGGCCGACCGTGAGCGGAAGCACCGCGCCGGGAAACAACACCGTGTCCCGCACCGGCAGGACCGGTAAAATATCTGGCACCGAGAATTTTTTCTCAGCCATGATGTCCCCTAATCTTAAGCGCGAAACTGAAGTAGAAACGCGCTCGATATGGTTAGATGCGCCGGGGTGGTAAAGGGTGCGAGAGTTGTAACTCTAGATAGCACAAAACCTTAGTGCGACAGGCTAAGATTGTAGCGCCCCCTACGCTCCAGCGCAAGTATGCAATAAACACCCACAAAATCAATTAGATGGCGTCCAGAGCCCCGATGATTCCGGGGTCAGTTGGATCGCCTCTTCGCCACCCGGCGCTTGGTGCCGCCAAAACTCCGCCAAATGTAATCCTTGGCCTCTTCCTTGGTCTTGAGTTGCCCTTCCAGTTGGGCGTCCTCTACCGCGTTCAGGATCTCGCTGAAAATCGGCCCCGGCTTGTAGCCCATCTCGAGCAAGTCGTCCCCAGTCAGCAAACGTGGCGGCTGAATCTGCTCCGGGGGCGTCTCCGACAATGTGCGGCTGACGAGTCCGTATGACTCAAAGCGCCCGTGGCTGGAGAGGCAGTCGAGCCGATGCAGCTCCAAATGCTCATCGAATCGCGGCAGCCGGACAAACCGTTTCAGCGTTGCAGCCCGCATTTGTTCGACGTCCTTGAACCTCATGTGGTTGGCCACCAAGGCGACAATCTGTTCCGCATCTTCATTCGAGAAACGCAAGCGCCGGGTAATGTCCTGAGCCATCCTTACCCCAACATCCACATGCCCATCGAAACGGATGCGGTCACCCGTCTCCTTCGCGGACTTAAAAGTTGACGGCTTACCTATATCGTGCAAAAGGACACCCCAGGCTAGCGTTGGCGAAGTTCCAGCGGGCAGGTGCTCGATCATGAGTCGCGTGTGGATCCAGACATCGCCCTCGGGGTGAAATTGCGGCGGCTGTTCCACGCCTTTCAATGCCGCAATCTCCGGCAGAGCTACCTCAAGCAGCCCTGTTTGCTCCAAGAGTTCAAATCCCCGCCGCGCTGCGCCCTCCGTCAGCAACTTCGTGAGTTCATCCCGCACGCGCTCCGCCGAAACCTGTGTAAGCTCGCGAGCATGCCGGTGTATGGCGTCGAACGTGGAAGGCTCGATGCCGAACTCAAATCGAGCGGCAAAGCGCACCGCCCGCACCAAGCGCAGCTTGTCTTCTCGAAAGCGGCGATCCGGTTCGCCGATCGCCCGGATGATCCCAACCCGCAGATCGGCATGCCCGCCGACAAAATCGAGCACTTCGCCTGTGTCGGGCCGCATCAGCAGCCCATTCACCGTGAAATCGCGCCGCTGCACATCCTCCTTCGGGGTACGCGCGTAAACCACGCTGTCCGGATGTCGTCCATCGGTGTAGCCAACGTCGGCGCGAAACGTCGCCACCTCAACCTTCAGCCCGTCTCGCGGCACGGCGATCACGCCGAATTGCGCGCCGACAGCCACGCTTTCCGGAAAAAGCGCCATCACCTCATTGGGCGTGGCGTCCGTGGCGACGTCGTAATCCGCAGGCTCGCGCCCTAGTAAAAGATCGCGCACGCAGCCTCCCACCAGCAGTGCTTCGTACCCACTGCTGCGCAGCGTCTCGCAAATGGAATTGGCCAGCTCCCGCGGCTCCATGTCCTGATTATGCGACTACCGCTGCATGATGACCATCGGAACGTCGGAGAGGCGGACTTTCAGCCGATGATTTCTAGCGACGTGCGCGCAGGTGGTACAAGTCAGCGATCGCATATGTCAAGCCGGCAGTGAACGTAAACCGGGGCAGGTTGCCATACACGCGAAAGTACCCACCGATGTCCAAGACCAACCGCGGGGACGGACTGTAAGTAATCGACTCCAGCACGACCATGGTCGCCGGCGTCGTCGCGTTCGTTCTGCTGAAGCCCGCAACTTCGCCCGTGACTCCCCACTTCTTCGTAAGCGGATAGAAATACGACAGCGATGTGAAATAGTTGCGGTCGAAGCCGCTACCTGCAGGACGCCCGACAAATTGCACGCCCTCGTTGACATCGAAGTGATGCTTCCCAAAATCCTTAGTCCCCAGCAATTGAATAGAGTGCCCCACGGCTCCTAGGCCACGCGAGGTCGGAGCCGTAGGAATCGCAGCGGTATACAGAATCGAAAAAGTCGGCAGAGTCTTTGTCTGCCGGAAAACCTTGTACTTGAATCCCGCAGCAGAATCACCCGTACCGGCAACTCCGGCATCGCGCGCGATAGGATTGTTCGCAAAACGCAGCTCCAGATTTCCTAGCACGCCCCACTTCAGCAGCCCGTTGATATTCTGGTGGTCGCTCGTAGCCTCCAGCCCATACTCAATCTCAAAGACGCCGCGCTGCACCGTCTCCGCCGTCGTCGCAAAGGTCGGCCGATTCGGCACGGCCACGATCTCGCCCTGCGCATTGGTTGCCTGCGCCTGCTCCGCGGATGCATTCGCCGGACGGGTCTGCTCCCTCGGCTGCGTCTCCGTTTGAGTTTCTCCGGCGCTCTGCTCCTGTGAATGCAGCGGCATGGTACTTGCCGCCGCGCAGAACAACATGCAAAATAGGCGTACAAACCTTCCCACTGGCTCCTCTTTTGTAAATCAGTGTAGCAAGCGCGCTCCAGCGTCCCGCCGACATTTTCACCAGCCCGTCCTTGCGAGGCACTGCTCCTTAAAGAGTCATGCACCTGCGCTATGCTCAAAGGATGAGCGGCACGATGCGAAGCCATATCAACGCCGGACTGTGCTGCGACTGCCGGCACGCCAGGGAAATCGAGTCCGACCGCGGCGCGGTCTTTGTAATGTGCCAACTCTCTGTGACCGACCCTACTTTCCCCAAATATCCCCGCCTTCCTGTTCTTTCCTGCACAGGGCACTCGCCTAAACTCAATCCGCGCGGCGAAGCAAAGTCTTGAACCGCGCTCCATAATCCATATACAAGTACATAAGCTTCTGGTAATCTCGCCTTCGCATGGTTCCATCCTTCCGGCGAGGTCATCGCATGGCGTCCCGCTCGGAGCACCCTCTATTAGCGATGCTGTGCGTGTGCCTCTCGCCGTTAGCTGCCCGTGCTGACACCCTCAAGATCACCAGCACCCCTTCCGGCGCGACCGTTGAAATCAACGGTGTCGCCGTCGGCACAACTCCTTATGAAGAGGAAGTGCCCGGCGGCTATTTCCACAAAACCAAGACCGCCTTAGGCCGCCGTCTACAGCATTCCATGATTGCGCGCATCAGTCTCGCCGGTTACACGACCAAGGAAGTCCAGATGACCGAAGGACCGATGAATTGGGTTTCGCTGAAAGGGCACAACCACGGCGAGTATTGGCTGCTCAAAATGAATCATTTCCACGTGGACCTTGATCCGCTCTCCAAAGTGTTTACGGGCAACATCTCCGCGGATATCCCGGAGACGGCGGAGGCGCCACCCAACGCCCAACCAGAGCCGGCACTGGAGGATGTAATCGCACGCGCCAAGCCGGCTGTGGTTCGTCTAAAAGGACTGAGCAAATCGGGCAGCGGCTTCTTCGTCACGGAAAAAGGGGTGATCGCCACGAACGCGCATCTCGCCCGCGGTGAGGGTTCACTGCTAGCGATCCTGCCCGGAGGACAGCAACTTGCGGCCAACATCATTGACATCGACCCAGACCGTGACATTGCTTTGGTCAAAGTCGAAGGCGATGATTTTCCGTACTTGAGTCTTGCGGCCGCCAGCAACGTGCGCCAAGGTGAAACCGTGATCGCCATCGGCAATCCGGGCGATGCGATGCCCTTTGCTGTCACTAAAGGGATCGTCAGTGCCGTGGGCAAATTCTCCGCCGCCGGGCCCGGAATCTGGATCCAGACGGACGCAACCATTAACCCGGGTAACAGCGGTGGTCCACTTCTCAACTCGCGCGGCCAAGTCATCGGAATCAATACACTCAAGCTCGAGAAAAGGAATGTGAGTGGCATCGGCTTTGCGATCAGCGCCAGCGACTTGCTGGCTGTCCTCCTCAAGTACTATCCGGATCCGATCTCGCCGGGCAAACGGTTACTGTCGTCGGCCGACTCTGCCGCTGCCGCGAAAACGTCGTCGCTAGATCAGGCATTCGGCACGATTGAACTACTCGAGCCCAAAGCTGCGGAGATTTATGTCGACGGCAAGTTCGTTGGCGACATCCCAGCATCTCTGCCACTAGCGGCCGGGAAGACATACCTCATTCTCGTAAGAGCACCGGGCCGGGCCGATTGGATCAGGCGGACCTCCGTCTTGGCGGGTATGCACACCATCCTCAATCCCTGGCCGGAGTAGGGGCGTACTGATTGCCCTGAGGAATTCCCTGTGCTAGCATCCGCCTCGTGTGAGCCCCGGCTTACGGGGTACGCACCGCTCGAGAGCGGACCAGGGGATTTAGCTAACTCTTCGTCCTTCTTCGCAGGACCCAGGGAAAGTGCCGCGCTCTCAAACCCCAGCACCACAAGCCAGGCGCAGGCCCGCGCCTTCACCGTGCTCGGCGGACCTCGCCCGATGGAGGTCTATATGAAGAGTTATCCCACCAAGGACATTCGCAACGTTGGCATTGTAGGCCACGGCGGCACCGGAAAGACGCAACTGGTGTCGTCGTTGTTGTACACCGCGGGCATGACGCCCCGGTGGGGAAAAGTTGCGGAAGGCAGCACGACCACGGACTGGGACGAGGAGGAGATCGCCCGAAAAATTTCGATTCAGACCGGGCTTGCCTATGCCGAATGGCCATGTACGCTTTGCTCCGGCAGCAATGTAAAAATAAATTTCCTCGATCTGCCCGGATATTCCACCTTCATCACCGAGACAAAAGCTTCGCTGATCGCTGCCGACGCCGCGCTGATTGCGGTCGACGCCCACGTCGGCTCGCAAGTCACCACCGAAAAAGTTTGGGATTACTGCACCGAGTACGACATTCCGCGCGCGTTTGTGCTCACCTGGATGGATCGCGAGCTTTCCAGCTTCGAGCGCTCCATGGAATCGCTGGAGTCTGTGTTCGGTCGCAATGTTGTCGCTCTGCAGCTCCCGATCGGCACCGAAAGAGGGTTTCGCGGTGTGATCGATCTCGTGGCCATGAAGGCGCACATGTACAAGCCCGATGGCGACGGCAAGCCTTCCATCGAAGAAATTCCCGCCGCGCTGGCCGATGAAGCAAAAGCGGCGCACGAAAAATTGGTCGAAATGGTTGCCGAGGGCGACGACGACCTGATGGAAGAATTTTTCCGCGAGGGCACCATCCCCATCGAGGATCTGATCCCCGGCGTGCGCAAAGCGATCGTTGCCGAAAAAATCTTTCCCGCCCTGATGGTTTCCGCGCTGCGCAACGTCGGCACCGCCAGCTTGCTAACCTTCATTGCCGATGTCTTCCCGCATCCCGACGAGCACTCGCAGGTCGGCTTCAAAGAGCCCAAGGGACAGGGCGACCGCATCGAGCGCAAATACGACGACAGCCAGCCGCTTTCGCTCTTCGTTTTCAAGACCCTCGCCGATCCGTTTGCCGGCCGCATCAACTATTTCAAGGTAAAGAGCGGCGTACTGAAGAACGACGCCACGCTGATGAATTACAACCGCAGCCTGCCGGAGCGCTTCCAGCACACACAGCTCGTGCAGGGCAAGCAGCTCACCGAAATCCACGAGTTGCACGCCGGCGACATCGGCGCCATCGCAAAGTTGAAAGAATCGACCACCGGCGAGACGCTCGGCGACAAAAACTCGCCGATCTATTATTCGCCTGCGCAGCTTCCCGAGCCTTCCATCACCTTCGCTATCGAGCCCAAGACCCGCGCCGACGAAGACAAAATCGGCGTGGCCATCCACAAAATCCTCGAGGAAGATCTAGCCCTGCGCTTTTCGCGCGATCCGCAGACCAAGGAATTCCTGCTCGCCGGCGCCAGCCAGCAGCACATCGAAGTCGTGGTGTCCAAGCTCCACAAGCGTTACCACGTCGACCTCAAGCTCCACCCGCCCAAGGTCGCGTACCGCGAAACCATTCGCGGACGCGCCGACGTCGAGGGCAAACACAAAAAACAGTCCGGCGGACACGGCCAGTTCGGT
>DATNMD010000022.1:0-101819 GCA_035602505.1 Candidatus Acidiferrum sp. | reverse complement strand
AAAAGTTTGGATCGATGGTGGCGCAGCCTGTCCTGAGTAAATCAATCTAACATCCTGCGCTCAAACAAGTGCGCCCTAGCCGCACGCACGTCGTCATCAGTTACCAACACTGTGGGAGTGCCCGCGGGCGTCTTCATGTGTGTCGACTTTGGCAGGTAGAGTAAGGTAAAAACTTGCGCCGCGCGGAGAGTTGTCGGCAGCCCACAAGCGGCCGCCATGCGATTCAACGATGGATCGGCTTATCCGAAGCCCCATGCCAGTGCCGTGCTGTTTGGTGGTAAAGAAGGCCTCAAAGATCTGCTCCGCCTGCTGCGGGGGCAGCCCCACGCCGGTATCGCTGACCGAGACCAGAAGTTGCTCGTTTTCCGCTCGCTGCGACTTGATGGAGAGCTCGCGCGCCCCATCCACATCCTTCATCGCATCGATGCCATTGATCATGAGATTCATCAGCACCTGCTGCAATTGTACGCGATCCCCCACGACCTGGGGAAGATCTGCCTCCAGCTCCGTCCGGACTGATATCGAGTATCGCATTGCCTCGTTGCGCAGGAGGACGATCATCTCTCGAATGACTTCGTTTATATCAACCAACTCCCGTTGCGGAGTACCCTTCTTGAAGAGCAGGTGGATCCGGCTGACGATTTCCCCCGCACGCCTTCCGTCATTCACCATTCTCGTGGCCGCCGCGCGTGCCTCTTCCAAATTCGGAGGGTTGGCGGCGAGCCAGCGCAAGGAGGTATTGGCGTTGGTGACGGCGGCGGCAATCGGTTGTTTCACTTCGTGCGCCAGGGAGGCGGTCAGTTCTCCCATGGTGGTCACCCGGTTGACGTGTGCGAGATCCGACTGCGCCTGGCGCAGCGCCTCTTCGGCCTGCTTGCGGTTGGTAATGTCCGTCGAGGTACCCACGAATTGCACCACATCCCCGGATGCGTTCAAAACAGGATGGCCGACGGTGTGGATGTATTTAACAGTGCCGTCCGGAAGAAGGATTCGCATTTCCACTTCGTAATCCGATTTTTCACCGATTGCTCGATCGATTGCCCGCTGCCACTTATCTCGATCCTCCGGATGAATGCGCTGTGCCTTTTCTTCCCAGGCCGACGTGCCTTTTTCTGGGTCGAAGCCATATATGCGATACCATTCCTCGGAGAGATGCAAGGCGTCTCCTCC
Organism: Candidatus Acidiferrum sp.; assembly: GCA_035602505.1. GTDB lineage: Bacteria > Acidobacteriota > Terriglobia > Acidiferrales > UBA7541 > Acidiferrum. The sequence continues at coordinate 100,649 of DATNMD010000022.1, read as the reverse complement.
CGCCACTCCCCAAGCCCAACTCCCCGTACGCGCGAGCCTCTGCGCTTCCGCCAGATAGCTCTCGCTCCGCCGCAACGCTTCTTCCGCCTGCTTGCTCTCGGTGGTGTCCATCACCGCCCCAACAAACTCGATGCTGCCCGATTCATCGCTTAAGGCATGAGCCGCAACATGGACATACTTGACGGAACCATCCGGCATCACCAGGCGATATTCATGATCAAAATCCTTCCTATCCTGCGACGCGCGCTCGAGGGTCTGTTTCACGAGGGCCGCGTCTTCCGGATGAACCCGCTGGAGAACTAGTTCCACGGTCGGTTTTGTTGCTCGGTCGTAATGGAAGATTCGAAAGGTTTCCTCTGACCAGATGGTTTCGCCAGTGGAAATCCTCCAGTTGAAGCTGCCGGTGGGGCTTAGTCGCTGTGCTTCCGATAAATAGGCCTCGCTCTGCTGCAGCTTCTCTTCGGCCCTCTTGCGTTCACTACTTTCTGCTTGCAACGCCTCGTTGGTTCCCTGGAGCTGTTGAACTGTTCCAATCAGGTCATCGCGCGCGCGCCTGAGCGATTCGGTGGCCCTTCTTTGCGCCGCGCTCAGCAATCCGGCAAACAGCAGCGAAAACGCAAGAACGATAAACCGTGGTATCCCCTCGGGCTTCGCAGTCAACGAATGCATTGGAGGCAGGAAATAATAATAGAAAGCGAGAGCGGAGAGGGCCGTCGCGAGCAATCCCGGCGCAACTCCGCCGACCCATGCACTGAACATGACGGCGAAAAGAAACAGTGAAACCGGAGCCGCTTCCAAATGCAGCGCCGGCAACTGTGTGAGAATCAGAGCCGTAGCGACCGATAGAACCGCAATCCCAAAGCTCCAAATCACAGGCGGCTTGGGCCACAGAACAGGATTGGACCTGAACATACAGCTGCCTCGGCAATACAGCGATCGAGTTGCTCATCGCTGCATTCTTAATGCGCGGTATTCATCTCCGCATCGAGAGACAACCTAACGAACGGCAACGGGTGCGACGCGGTCATACGACTCCCGTTGCGTCAGGCGCCGCCTAAGGATCGGCTTCAGGCCGGAGGCGGTCTGGTAGCGCTCCTCCGCGTTTTTGGCGGGGAGGTTCATGATGATATTCGAGAGTGGTGCGGGAACCGCGGCGCTGCTCGTGTCCTTGCCGCGTGAAGCTCTTGGACCCTTGGATACCAAACTTGGTAGCTCCCGTCTGCGACGACGCCATAGAAAGCAAATAACCCTAAAATGAATGCAGTGTTACAACAAGAAACTCGATTGGCTATTTGCCGGTTGCCGTAAATGCCAGGCTTAGTCGTGGACCTCACCAGGCGGTGTCGGATGGCGTGAAATGCGCTCAGTCACGGAGGCCTCCTTGTCCTGCATCCAAGAATAATAGCATGTCCTTACCTGCGTTTTCCTGCACAGCGCTTCAGCACCGAATGCCGATACACCTCAGACTCTTGCGCACTCATTGTACTCACCAAAGCTCAACTCTTTTGTTTTCAATTGATTCCGCACTCTTTGACAAAAACACCCGGGCGATGGGGGTACCCCACCCTCATGCCACGAAGAAATACCGTTCGAGGGAGAAGAAAATAGGGGTGGCGAGGCCAGCAGAATCGGCGTAGTTGAGGATGTCGCCCTGGCTCTCAATTACTATCCGGAACTGCTTAAGTTACGACGTTCGTCAAGACGTCAGTGCCAACCGCATATTGTTGCAAGAGCGCCCCAAGTCTTTGCGTCCATCGTTCGAGATTCTCCGATCCGCTAAAGGAAACAATTACGGCGAGAACCTCTTTCGTCGCCGCCGTCACCATCGTTCGTCCCGAATCGCTCGTAGCGCTGCCGTGCGGCCCTACCGTATCAGCGAACACCGGCAGTCCCTCCAGATTCAAATCGTATTTGCCGATGCCTTTGTATGTTTCGCCGGCTCGCCCCGCGCGAAAAACAATTTCGCCGGTCACATGCGCAAGGTCATACAGTCCGATCGGCAACCGGCTCTCCACCGATACGAGATTAATCACGTCCACCACGGCGTTGATTTGCGGCAAGCCTTTCCCAGCAACCACGCGCCGCAACAACGCCTCCGCCGAACCGCGGTACCGCGATGGGTCTTTCCCCAGAGCCTTGTAGGCCATGCGCGTCGCTTCCACCTGCGGCGACGCCAGCACGCCGCGCGGGAAGGCCAATTTCTGGATTTCGTTCTCCCGCGCCTTCATCTCTTCGAGCAGCGCGGCTGGCGATGCGCCCGCCTCCACCTGCGCCGTCACGCAGCCCAACGCTGTTCGCGGGCACTTCGTTTTCAATTTCGGATCAATCGTTACATTCATCGCGGCCTCAGCTTGCAACCGGTTTCAGCCGGGCCGAGAAGTGCCGCAAGAACTTTGCCTGGCGGATTATTTCGTAGCCGGGGATCTGTTCGCGTTTGCGCCAAACGATCGCCTCGATGCTCTTGATCCGGAACGGCTCGATGATCGTCTTGATCGGCATGCTCTTCCAGGACTTTCCCCGGGACACACTACCACACCGCCTGATTTCTCGTCGGGAGCATCATTCGCCGAATGGGTGCACTCGCTCCGTTTTGAACTGGCACTCGTGCTAAACTTTATGGATTCTAGGCCCGTAGCTCAGTTGGTTAGAGCGCTACCTTGACACGGTAGAGGTCTGGGGTTCGAGTCCCCACGGGCCTACCATTCCTTTCAATACTTTAGCCGAAACCCTCATCAGAGTGAGGAAAGGCATAACGAAAAATCCGGCGCAACTCGAACTTTGCCTGCTCTAAATGCGTTGGGTCCTGAATTTTATCGCCACGATCGCAGCAACTCAGAATTACGGCTGTGCCCTGCGCCTTTTTGCGCCCATTCGTTGGAGAGATCAGCGTGTAAAATTTTCGTTCGCTCGACTTCAGAATTGTCCACCCAAAGCGCACCTAGGAACCGCGAGATCCAGGCTGTCCCGTTATTCGATTCGGGAGCCTTGACTTGAACTGACATGCGCCCTAAGATTTGGGCCTCGGATGCTTCCTCCGTAGGCATCGATCTATGAGCCACCGCAGGCGCATTTTCGTCGAGCTGGCGCTCACAATGGGTCTTCTGGTACCAGTCGCATTGGCACAGAAGCCTCCGGCTCCGGCCCCTGCGCCTCCGCCTTCCGTACCCCCAAGCCGCCCCGCGACTCCCCTTCCCCCGAGTTCGCAGCCAGGCCAACCGGAACTGGATCTCGTGATGTTTCTCCTGGGCCGCGTTGCAACCAACGACGGCACAGCCGTTCCAAACGATGTGTTGGTTGAGCGGATTTGCAACGCCGGGGTGCGTCAACAGGTACATGCAACTTCCCGCGGCGACTTCAGCATGCAAATGGGATCGATGGCCGATTCTTTCCTTGACGCAAGCGCTAGCGGCGACCGGGGTTCGCAAGATGGTGTGGCTAGCAAGGCTTCGAGGACGGGAATATCACGACGCGAGTTGGCGAATTGTGAGCTACGGGCCTCGGCTTCTGGTTTTCACTCCAGTGTCATCAGCCTTGTGGACCTCGATACTTTCGGCAGCAGCATTGACGTGGGCGCTATCGTAGTGCAGAGAGCTACAAAGATTGAAGGCATGACGCTGAGCGCCACCCCCTACAAAGCACCCAAAGATGCCAGAAGAGCTTATGAGAAAGGCCTTGAGGCCGAGAGGAACGGCAAACTTGCCAATGCACGCAAATATTTTGAACACGCAGTGGAGATCTACCCCAGGTACGCGAACGCCTGGTTTCAGTTGGGCACCGTTTTGCAGAAGGAAAACCAGAACGATGCGGCTCGCACGGCGTACATCCAAGCCACGGCCACCGATACCAAGTTCCTGCCGCCTTATCTGTCGCTCGCGTTAATGGCCTACGAGTCAGAAAATTGGACAGAGGTTCTTAAACTTACTGGCCACATCATGGGTCTCGATCCGTTGAATCAGGCGGCCGCCACTGGTTACATCCTGGATCTCGATGCATTGAATTACGCCGAGACCTATTTCTATAACTCGGTTGCGAATTACAAGCTCGATAAGATTGAAGAGGCTGAAAAGAGCGCGCTCAAGGCGGAACACCTAGACCTGCGAACGCGTTTTCCGCAACTGCATCTCTTACTGGCTGAAATTTTTACCCGAAAACACAACTATGCCAATGCGATCTCAGAGATACAAACTTACTTGGAGTTAGCTCCGCATGCGAAAAACGCGGATCAGTTACGGGAGCAGTTGGCAAAATTGGAGAAGCTGAACGGCTCAGTGTCAACCAGCGAAAAACCCGATAAGGAGTGAGTATCGGCATTCGCTCGCAGCCCCCTGCCCCACAAGCTGGCGCTTTTCGAAGATCGTCCCTCGCTTCCGTTCGACATTATCCATCGGCTCAAAAAATTGACAGGTTGTGCTCTCCTTGTGCCGACCTCTCCAAATCGCTTTCCAGCCTCAGAATCTGAAAGCTGTCCGCGAATCCTTGGCCTCGCGGTCTAAACGAAAATCCATCGGGTCCGCGATCTCCTCATGCCGCCGGATGCTTCAGGATCTCCGCTATAGCATGTAACCGTGCCGAGTCACCTGGGCTCATCGCCGTGGCGGCGCTCTGCTCCAAGGAATCGGCCATGCTCTTCAACTTCGCCAGTTTTCTCTTGTTCATGTGCGAACTCTCTGCGCCCTGCATCGCCTTCTGCAGATCTGCGATTCGGTCTGCCGGCAAAGCCAGTGACCGCATCAACTGATCCAGGTACGCCTTCGCCACGACGAACCGCGCAGGCCACTCGATCTTTTGCTGGTTCTGCACATTCAGCTCAGTCACCCGAACCGTCTTCGCCGCGTCGATTTCGTTCTGAGTCAGGAACTGCGTCGGCGCCAGTTCAAAGACGTCCAGACCGCGCGCAATCTCCGAAGCGTATATGCGGCCGTTGTACCAATATGCCGACCAGTCGCCGCCCAGCACCAGCGAATTCGGATCAACCGGCCCGCGGTCGAAGTAGGCAATCTCGAAAGGGTGCGCCGCGTCGGTGAAGTCCATAACGGAGATGCCGCCCTGGTACCAGGCCTGCACCTCGATGTCACGCCCGGGGACCGGGATCAGCGAGCCGTTGTGCGCCACACAATTCTCGGATTCGCCCTGCGCTGCCGGCAGCTTGTAATAGCTCGCCAGGCTCAGCTTGTTGTCCTTAAGATGGAAGATCGCATCAGCGCCCCACTTATTCGGGTCGTTCGCACGGCACCGCGCCCCCAGCCCGCCGCCCCACTCGTCGGTAAACACCACCTTGGTCCCATCGTTTGAGAACGAAGCCGAATGCCAGTACGAGTAGTTCGGATCGTTCACCGCATCCACGCGGTTCGGATGTACCGGGTCCTTGACGTCCAGCACAATCCCATTGCCGGAGCACGCACCCGCCGCCAGGCCAATCGCTGAGTACACCGTGATGTCGTGGCACTGGTTCGTGTCCGCCGGCTTCTCCTCGCCCTTGCCGTGGCTGCCGCCGTTGTTCAATCCGTTCATCGCGCCCGTACGGGGATCGATGAACACGCGAGGGCTCGACACCACCTTCGCTTCCTGCGGCGCCGCCACCGGAACCTTAATCACATCGATACGAAACAGCGCGGTATTCGGATCCTTGTCCGGCTTTTCGTTCGAGCATCCAGCCAGTTCTTCCGGTTGACGCACAAACGATGTCCCTGATACGTAGATATAAACGTTGTCCTTGTCGTTCGGATTCGTCACCAGCGTATGCGTGTGGGACCCGCGGCACGTCTGCACCGCTGCCACCTGTTTCGGGTTCCTGATGTCCGAAATGTCGAAGATCCTCACGCCGCGGAAACGGTCCTTTTGCGCCGCCGGCGGTTTACGTTCTTTTTCCTTCCCCGCAGCCGGCGGAGGTTCCGGCGGAAAACCCTGCGTGCCGCAATCCAGGCGTCCATTGGGCATCTCCACCGACATAAATAGCAGGTTTCCGTGCACTGACACATCACCCTGCCCGCCCGGGCACACCAGCGAAGTCAGCAAAGCGGTGTTCGCGGGATTGGAAATGTCGTAGACATTCACGCCATAAAAATTCCCCTGGAACAGGTGGTTACCTTGGAACGCAAGGTCCGAATTCGCGAAAGCGAGCTGCGCGATCACCAACTGCAGTGGCTTCGTCATTTTTGGGGTGATCCTCACACCGAGCTGGCCAAGCGTCTTCTGCACCTTCGGATCGTCAGGCTCAGCGACCCCCAGCTGAAACGCGTCAGGCTTTTTGAGTAGCTGGACGTGCTTCATGCCCATCGACGACTCAGCCGCGTCATACATCCCCGGCTTCAGCTTGAAGCGTGGATCGTTCGCATCCGACCCCGTCATCCCCACCGGCAGCGGCGCAGCCGGTTCCACCGCAAACGGGTCCTTTTCTTCCTCCTCCTCCGGCGGCTGCGTGGGTGCAGGCGCGGGTGTTGGGGAGGCAGGCGTCTGCGCTCGCATCCCGTTCACACCGGAACACAAAACAATCGCGGCCACGGCTAGACGCAAAGCAACACAGTGCACTCGGTTCATCGTTTCTCCCCCGACGGTTTCTTCTCCAGCATAGACTGCATAATCCTGATCTCGGCACGTTGCGTGTTGTCCGCATCCGTCGCGAAGGCGAAGATCTCAGCATCCTGCCCCGCGCCCGCCGTATCGAACAAATCCTTCACCATCGTCAGCGCGCCACCGTGGTGCTGAATCATACCCGTCAAAAAAAGGTGGTCGAACTCCGCGCCCTTCACCTTCCGCAGTACCTCCATCTCCTCCGGTGTCAGCATACCGGGCATAAGAGCCATCGGTTGGCGCAACATATCCATGTCCAACATTCCCGGCGTCGCCATGGAAACTGATTCGCCCCGAGCCGCCAGCCACCGCTGCATAAACTTTATTTCGTCCGACTGCGAGCTACTGATTCGCGCCCCCAGCGACCGCAGATCCTTGTTCTCCGTATGGGACGGAATCAGCGCCGTCATCTCCACCGCTTGCGAATGATGCATGATCATGCCTTGCATGAACTCTACATCCGCTTGGGACCTTGGCGGCAGTGTGGCCTTCGTCGACGGCGGCAGCGTCCGGCTCGGCTTACCTGGCGCACCCGGCTGCACCACAACAGGCGTCGCGGGATCAGTCTGCTGTGCGCGCGCAGGGGAGGAGAAGAGACGTGTGGGAGCGCTCACGGCGAGTAGCGTGCCACACAGCACCGCAGATCCTCTTGTAGAGTGGAGCTTGCGCTTGCACCGAAAACGGTAGAGCTTCCACTTCGGTGAATAGCTAAACATTTTCAGTGCTCTCACGCTAAAAGGGAGGGGGCAAAACGTAAGATGGAGAAATGCGGCTCGCACCTTCGAAATCTCCGGGAATCTTTGCCGAATCCAGGCAGCGGGCATAGTTCGAGGAGTCGTACGTGAGAAAGTGCTGAATATCATTTGCTGCGTCTTTCGCCGATGCCGTTCGATCCGCTTTGATTGTGGAATAAGTGCCAATCCGACGCTCGGAGACAGATACGACGTAGAACCGAGCCCCGGGCGAAGTAGGCGTGAGTTCAGCTTGCGCGTTTTCTCCGGCCCTTCGCCTTCCAATCAAACGCGACAGGCGGCCAAAAACTACGCCGACGATCACGCGGGGTCGCAGCATAGACCAAAATTGTGGGCGATAGCAACGCTTACAAAGGATGGATAGTGGTGTCATCTAAAATTACATCAACACTAAGAGACGCCGCCGGGTAAAGCCGGTCGCACGATTTCCTAGCAAGAGCCCGATCCTATAGCCCATGAAAATTACAAAACGAACTCAGCGAAGCCTCATGTATTCAATAGCTTAGATTCGGGTTTATTCCTCAGCATCATTTTGATTTCTGTTGGGCGATCCATTTGTCGGTGCGGGCGTCGAGCAGGTCGAGGGGCAGAGTTCCGCCATCGAGCATCTCATCGTGGAAGGTGCGGATGTCGAACTTGGTTCCTAATTCTTTCTGGGCACGGTCGCGGAGTTCGCGAAGCTTGAGCTGACCAAGCTTGTAACTGAGGGCCTGCGCGGGCCACGCGATGTAGCGGTCGGTTTCGGATTGGATGGTGGGCTCATCGACCGCACCCGACTTGCGGAAGAAATCCACGACCTGGTCGCGTGTCCAGCCTTTGGAGTGGATTCCTGTGTCGACAACCAACCGGACGGCGCGGAAGAGTTCGGAGGAAAGCCGGCCGTAGTCCGAAACGGGATCCTGATAGAAGCCGACCTCTTTTCCAAGCTGCTCTGCGTAGAGCGCCCAGCCTTCGGTGTAGGCGTTGAAGCCCAGTCCATGGAGGCGGAACTTGGGCAAGCCGGTGAGCTGCTGCTGCACGGATAGCTGCATGTGGTGGCCCGGGACGCCTTCATGGTAGGCGATCGCTTCGTCATCGATCAGTGAGCGCTCCGCGAACTTCGACGTGGCGACGACGACGCGGCCGGGCCGCTTACCGTCCGGAGTGCCGGTGACATAGTGAGTTGCAGCGCCAGCGTCGAACGGAGGGATCGCCTCGACAGTTACAGGCGACTTGGGGAGGAGGGTGAAGAGTTCGGGGAGTTTGGGCTCCATCTGGGCTATGTAGCGGCGAAAGTCGTCGAGAATCTGCTCCGCAGAAGCAGCTTTGTATTTGGGATTAGTTTTGAGCGATGCGCGGAAAGAGGCGAGGTTCGCGAAGCCCTCTTTTTTTGCGATTGTGGTCATCTCGGCCTGGATGCGGTCGATTTCGCGGAGACCGAGTTGGTGGATCTCGTCCGGAGTCATGTGGGTGGTCGTGCGGCCGTAGATGTCGTTCTGATATCGCTTCTCGCCGGCTGGGAGCGAGGTAACGGGAAGAGTGGTCCGGCCGTATGGGGCATATTCGGTACGAAGGAAAGCAGCGAAGGTCTTGTAGGCGGGGATGACATCGGCGTCAATAGCGGCGCTGATCTGCTGCGTCAGACGCTTCTGCTCTTCTGGGGAGATGCTAGCGGGGTACTTCTTTGTCGGATGCAAGAAAGGATCGGCATCGATGATGCCCTGGCACTGAACGGGGATTTTCTCGAGGAGAAAGCGCACGGGCATAAGGTTGTCCTTCATGCCGGCGCGGAGGACCTCAGTGGTCTGACTGAGCGCGCGGGGGATCTGGTGAAGCCGGGCTATATAGTCTTCATAGTGCTTCACTGAGTCGAGAGGAACGGACAGAGGCAGATCCGCGAGAGCGGTGTGGACGCCGTTGAACTGGTTGACGGGCATCTCATATTCTTTCAGGTTGAAGTCGGCGATGCGTTGCTGGAGGACACGAGCGAGGAGATCGTGGGAGAGCTGATCCTGATCGGAGAAGCCGGTGGTGGCGATCGCTTGAAGGCGGCTAAGGAAAGTGCGGTCGGTCTCGTTGCGCTGGGCAATGGCGGCGAGCGAGTAGTCGGCGAGCTTGTCGTTGTAGCGGTAGTCGCCGTAAGCAGTTGCGCGAGAGGGGAAGTTGCGGAGGTCGGATTCGTACTGTTCGTCGAAGAGTGCGTTCTGTGCGACGAGGCGATCAGCAACCGGTTTGAGGTCCTGGGCGAATACGGAAACGGCCAGGGCGAGCAGCAAAAAGACGCATTGGTAAAATCGCATGGGTGTGAGCGTAGCAGAGGTGAGAAGTTCGTTGCACGAAGAAATTGGTCCAGCAACTCTGTTTTACATCCACAAATCATTCTTCTAAGTCCCAGGTCCTGACTGCATTTGAATTGGGTTGATCTTTCTATCTTGCGCCGGCCAGTGTCTAGAACGTGACGCGGAACCCGAACTCCAAGGAGCGCGGTGCTCCGAGAGCGAATACTCCCGAGCCCAGTCCGATCAGGTTGCTCCGGCCCGTGCATTTTGTCGGGTTTCCAGGGCATCCTGGCTGGTCGTGCGCTGTGGTTCCGTTCAAAAACCCCGGGGTGCCGTTCAAAATGCCGCTGAGCGGCAGGCTCGGTGAGTCATAATTCTGGCGGTTAAAGAGGTTGTAGATATTGACTTGCGGCGAAAATTGCAGGCGCTCCCACTTCCTCACTAGGCGGAGATTCCATCCCAAACGCAGGTCGAACGTGAAAAAGCTGCCGAGCCCCACTTCCCCTGGCGGCGGATCGACGATGGGCTGCGGTGTCGCGCCCAGGGCCAACAATTGTGCCTGGGTGAATAGGCCGGCATCGACGAGGGCTTGTCCGGCCGGCGTGAGAGTTTTTCCGGCGACGGTGCTGTTGTAAATATCGATAAGCTTCGTAAGCCCCCCAACGCCGAAGTCTCTGCCGAATCCTCCGGGCTTAGTGCCCGGCAGCAGATCGCCTGACTGGCCGAGTGTGTTACCGGCAAACGAGCCGTCCCCGGTAAGATCCGAAGTGAAGATAGCTCCCACTGGCGAAGCCGGAGTGGGCAGCTTGATGTCCGCCGGCAGCGGGCTGTTCCAGTGGGTGATGAAGCTAAGCTCGGCGCCGTACTTGAGTCCGAAGGTCGCGCCCGCGGAAACCTGGTGCGTGCGGTCAAGGCCGTTTGGCCCGGAAATGGACGAGTTGCGGAAGTCGTAGGCGTTGGCAATGAAGTCCACATCGCGTACGGCAGCAATTGCGCGGGAGTAGGCGTAGGAAACCTGCGCGTTTACCGCACGCATGCCCGGCAGCGGATTGTTCCACTGCGAGTTCAACTTCGCTTGTAGCGCGTTGTAGACAGAGCGTCCGATCGGGAAGAGCATCTGGTTGGTTCCCACGTTCGGGTTCCTACCCGCGAAGGCCGCGCCCGTATCGGGCGTGCGGCCCAGTACGTAGGCCGAAAGGCCACCGCCGTTAAACGCGTTGCCAGAATCGAGGCCGTTTCCTGCGTAATCGAAGATGGTGGCGCCCTTGCCTACGGCGCAGTTGATGGCCGCCGAATTGGTCCCGGTGCCGCAACCTTTCGCGCTGTTCGTGGCCGAGATGGCGTTCAACGCCGCGGTCGTGTTCAGGAAGCGCGCGTCGCCCACATGATTGCTATCCACCCCGATCAATCCGTGCAAAGCCACGTTCCGCAGGTAGTCCACGGTCAGCACCATGCCGGGACGCAGTTCACGTGACACCCCGACGTTGTATTCCATGGAGTAGGGTGAGCGGTAGTCTGGCGCGAGCAGATTCGTCAGTGTGATGTTGAAAGAGTCAGCCAGCAAGTTTCCGATAAATCCGCCGTTGCTTTGGGGGCCCGCACTGAGCGTCGCTTGCCGATAGAGGTTCTCGAGTTCTATAGCATCCTGGACCACACTGCCGATCGGCTGTCCACAAACCTGTGTGGCGATGTTATGACCGCTGCTCGGCACGGTTGTGACCGCCCCGCCTCCCGGCAGTACTAACTGTCCAGCGGGGCAAAGATTTTGTGTGACCAGGAACAATCCCTGAGCCAGCCGCCCGGAGCGATCGAACAACACGTTGTTGAATAACGCATTCTCGTAGCCCAAGCTGAACCCGGCGCGGATGACGGTCTTGTGATTCTTCTGCGGATCCCAGGCGATGCCGATCTGCGGTGCAAAATTCTTGTTCGGCTGTTGCACCCGCCCTCCGAGTCCGGGGCCGAACTGGTCGAGGAGATCGCCGGTGCAGGTGAACAGGGTAGTCGCCGAACAAGGAATCGGAGCAAGGTCGCTGTCCGTACGTCCAGAATCCCGGACGTAGCGGAGCCCCAACGTGAGCGAAAGGTTGGACTTCAATTTCCAGACATCGCCGAAGTAGAACTGGATTCGCGTATCCGCCGACTGTCCCCCAGGAAAACCGAAGCCGGGTCTTTCGGTAAAGAATCCCTGGCCGTTTCCGACTGCCAGGCTGGTCACCGTGTACCGAAGCGGATCAGCGGCATTGGCGCCAGAAGGCAGATTGAAATTTGACCCCACGATTGGAGCACTGCCAATGAACGCCGCGAAGACGCCACCCTGAATACGATTGACGCCTGCGCCGAAGCGTACAGTGTGTCTGCCAATCGTTTTCGTTCCGTCGTACTTGGTTTGCTTGTCGCTCTGGAAGGTTTTTTGTGGAGCCAGGAAGTTGGGCCCGGTGCACAACGGATCGACGCCCGCGGTCAGACAGAACGCGTCTCCGCCGATTTCGATGGCGATTCCCGGCGCGGGATCTGTAATGTTTGTGCCAAGCACAGCGTCGTTAATGCCATTCCGGAATTTCGTATATCCGACTCTCAAACTGTGTGTCCAGGTTCCGTGGCTATAGTCCACGCCGACCGCGTGCACCGGCGTGTTGTCCGCATTGGCAAAGGGCTGGAAATTATTGGGGATAATTCCCTTTACGGTGCGATTTTGCTCATAGGAGAACCGGTAGAAAAGCTGCAAATTGGGGCGAGCCTGCCAATCCAGACGACCGATGTACATGGTGTCGTGGAAAGGAGAATCGAAGGAGCCGCTGAGTCCGTTGAACGGGGCCGGAATCACCTGTAACGACTGCAAACTCTGTTGTGCCCGCTCGAAACCCCCGAAAAAGAACAATTTGTCTTTGAGGATCGGTCCCCCGAGCCGCGCACCGAATTGCTTGCGGTCGAAAGGCGAAGGCAGAGAACCCAGCTTCGCCGACACGCTATCACCGCGCCAATAGAAGAATCCTTCGCCGTGAAGATCGTTGGTGCCCGAGCGCGTCACCACGTTCACCGTGCCGGTGGATGTGAGTTCCGTGGAAAGATCGAGGCTCGATTGGCCGATCTGGAATTCGCGGATGGCGATCTGGGGAATGTTCTGCGTAGTCGTTCCCACGGTTTCGTCGCTGATGTCGACGCCGTCTACCTCGATGCGCGTCGTGCGCCCAAAATGTCCAGCAAAGGAAATCGATGAAAATCCGTTCTTCGTCGGATCGAAGTTCGCTCCGTCCTGAATCTGAACGCCCGGCTCGAGCTGTGCAAGGTCCAGGAAATTTCGACCGTTGATCGGCAAGCTTTCGATCTGTTGGCTGGTCAAAACCCCTTGTATCGTGGCCTGTTCTTCATTCACCGTAATTGCTGACGCCTCCACAGCCACCACTGTCTTTTCCGAGCCCACTTCCAGGGTCACGTTCCCAGAGGACACCACTCCCACTTCAACGACAGCGGTTAGCTCGGCCGTCTTGAAACCCGGCGCTTCCACGCGCACGAGATAGTCTCCTGGCTTGAGGGCGCCAGAAACATATGCGCCCGCATCGTTGACCGCCACAGTGAACATCTGTCCCGTCGCCTTGTTCGTGATCGTAACTTTGGCTGAGGCCACCACTCCACCCTTCTGATCCACGATCGTCCCCTGAATACCTCCTGTTGAGGTAGTCACCTGCGCGCGCGCCGGCAATGTGTTACCCAAAAGAGCGGAAATCAAAGCAAATGCGAGAAGTGCGAGGTCTGTACACCTGCAGGTGACCCGAGCTGCCATGTGTCCTCCCTGTGCGGCCGCCTTCGCGGCTGCTGCGAATTGTCTTCCGGGCGAACTAGGCAGGGATCGTACGGCGTTGAGAATTGCGTGTTGTGGTCAGCGGAAACGCCTTCTTGGCCGTGCCCCACCCCAATTGAGGTCCTATATAGTCCATCTGTGACAAATCTTGCAAAGGCAATCTTTCGATGGATCCTAGCGGCGAACCGGTGATACGTACCCCTGAAGTAATTGCGGCCGCTCGAGGGCCAATACCACAAACCGAACAACGGGCCTATACTGCGGCAGCCAGGATCTTCGGCCTGCAGGCCCTGGCAGTGGAGGCTAACTCCTATGCTCGGCTCACCGGACATCTGAAAATCACATGTCAGTTTGCGCGTTACACGTCCAAGTGACCTCATCACAAGAGAGGGAGGAGTTGGGTCGGTGGAAGGCGAAGAAGAACAGGCGGAAGGACCTGGGTGTTGATGGGATCGTCGAAGGTTCTGTGCAGCGCTCGGGCGGCCGCGTACGGATTACCGCGCAGCTCATCAATCGCGTAAACCTGCTGACCTGCGCGGGGAATAGTGGAAGAATCGCCGCGGAAAAATCGCTGTTGTCCTGCAATCCGCACGAGTTCATAATCGGGCTATTGCCATGGAACGTGCCTCTGATAACGCGCCTTTGAAACAACTCGACGAGTGGGACGATTTTGTCGCCACCCGCTATCGGCGGGGCAAATCGGAAGAAGAGTTCCGGAACTACAAAGCCGAAGCCAACCCCACCGTCACGGAGTTCTATCGTCAAAACCATGCGCAGCAGACGTTCGACTTCGTATTACAAAAAAAGGCCGAATACTGCAGTTTGAGGCGGGGCAAGAAGAGTATCTGGGAAATGGCTGAGTATTTGAACACGCTGGTGGACGACAGCGACCCTGATACCGATTTGACACAGATCGAGCACCTGCTTCAGACCGCCGAAGCGATTCGCAACGACGGTCACCCGCGCTGGTTCATTCTGACGGGCTTTCTGCACGATCTTGGAAAAGTGCTCTGCCTCTATGGGGAGCCTCAGTGGGCAGTAGTGGGCGATACCTTTCCTGTCGGCTGCGCATACTCGGACCAAGTCGTTTTCCCGGAATTCTTTGCCGCCAATCCTGACAGCAAGATTCCTGCATACCAGACCGAGTATGGCATCTACGAACCGGGCTGCGGGCTCGACAAGATCCACCTTTCGTTTGGACATGACGAGTATATCTATCAGGCAACGCGCGCGTATGTGCCGGGAGAGGCGCAGTACATGCTGCGATATCATTCCTTTTATGCTGCACACCGGCATGGTGCTTACCATCACCTGATGAATGAACATGACGAGCGCATGTTTGAATGGGTTCGGAAGTTCAATGCCTACGACCTGTACTCGAAGGGCTGCGAGCGCCCGAAGGCGCAAGAAGTTCTTCCTTACTACGAAGAGCTTGTCTCAGAATTCTTCCCAGGCAAAATTGATTGGTGATCGCTTAGTCGTCCTGTGAAGGGTGCGCTCGATTCTCCGAGAATCGGCATATTCTTTCGCTCGCCAAGATCGTATTCGTATTCCTGTGGCTTGAATCCTTTATACTCCCTCCATGAAAAATGACACTTGGTACTGCCGCGCTCTTCTTTTGCTCTTTTCCATCTGCTTGGCACCCTTTCTCTCTGCGCAACATGCGCCACATACGACTCAGCTTCCCAACGGCAAACTCCTAGCCGAAGTCCCAGGAAATCCCCGCCGAACTAATAATCTCCCCACTACCGTCGCACTCTCTCCCGATGGCCACTTCGCAGTTCTGCTCAACAGCGGTTATGGCTCCTACAGTTCGGGAAAGAACCAGTCTCTATCGGTCCTCAATTTGGAAACTGACGAACTAACGGACTTTCCTGACGATCGTCTTGCCGCCAAGGCGCGACAAACCTATTTTCTCGGACTCGCCTTCAGCCTCGATGGCAAGCATCTCTTTGCCTCGATGGCTTCTCTCACCGATCCTCTCGGCAAGCAGAAAGGCAGCACAGGCAACGGCATCGCCGTCTACAACTTTGAGCACGGCCGGGTCACTCCGGAGCGGTTCATGCCCTTGCTCCCGCGCACGAAGATACCCGCGGGAAAAATTCGCCGCCCGGAATATAAGGACGTCACTTACCCAGCGGGTCTCAGCATTGGCAAGAGCGGCGGCGAGGAGCGCCTGCTCGTCGCTTGCAATAATTCCGACGAAGCTATTCTCCTAAGTACCGCCGACGGCAAAATCGTCCACCGCTTCGATCTCTCCACGTTCATGCGCATTCCGGCGTCTTTGCCCTACACCACAGTCATGACCAGCGACGCCACGCGCGGCTACGTTTCTCTTTGGAACGCTTCCGAGGTCGCGGAGCTCGATCTCCTCAAACGACGCGTGAGTCGGCACATTCCACTGCGCAGACCGGCTTCGCCGCTTGCCGGCGGCTCTCATCCGACCGCCCTTCTTCTCAATCGCGACAACTCCCGGCTCTTTGTCGCGCTCACCAACCGCGACGAGATCGCGATTCTCGATACAGCTACTGGAAAGCCGCTCTTCTCTCTTTCGACCAAACTCCCTGGACAACAATATGGCGGCAGCGATCCCGAATATCTCGCACTCTCTCTGGATGAGAAGACGCTCTTTTCCGCCAATTCCATTTCTGACTCCGTTGCCGTCTTCAATCTCACGAAAGTCGAGCCTGGTCAGCCCTTGCAAGCCACCGGCTTCATACCGACAGAGTGGTATCCCACGGTCGTCGCCGCGACCGCGAAGGATCTTCTCATCGGCACCGCCAAAGGACATGGTTCCGGGACGAATCCAAGCCCGATCGGAAAAACCTCCGATGGCCGTCCTGACTACCCTTACACGCCTGCCCTGATTTCTGGATCGGTTGCGCACGTTCCGCTGGTTGACCTGCCGGCAAATCTTCCGGCCTACACGAAACAGGTGTCCGAAACCAACGCCATGCGAGGCAATGCCGACCACGTGCCTTTCCTCAGCGGCGAAAACAAAATCCATCACGTCATTTACATCATCAAAGAAAACCGCACCTACGATCAGGTCTTCGGCGATCTCGGCGCTGGCAACGGCGATCGCTCGCTGGTCATGTACGGCGAGGAGATCACTCCCAACCAGCACAAGCTCGCCCGTCAGTTCGGCCTCCTCGACAATTTTTATGACAGTGGCGACGTCTCCGGTGACGGTCACGTCTGGTCCACTTCTGCCTCCATTTCCGATTACGTCGCTAAGACCTGGCCAATCGCCTACCGCGGCAAGGAACACACCTACGATTCTGAAGGGACATTGCTAGGCGGCATCTCCGTCGAGGACGAAGTACCCGACGCTGGCGAACCTACGGGCGGCTATCTCTGGAGAACTTTTGCCAGCCACGGCATTTCCTACCGCCACTACGGCGAGTACATTGTCAGCCGCTGGTGTAGCGCTGAGGCTGGGTCAAATCAGCCCACCTTGGGACCGCCCAAAGTCGCCGGCATCGCCTGCTCCCGCGCCTTCATCAACAAAGGCGAGCCCCTTGGCAAAAATGTGGGCGAACCCCGCGGGGGGCCAAGCCCTTATCCTTGGGCCATCCCGGTTCTCGCGAAGAATGTCGCCGCCGAAGTCGAACTTCAGGGTCATTTCGATCCTCTCTACCCCGATTTCGAGGTGTCTTATCCCGATCAGCTGCGAGCTGACGAATTCCTCAACGAATTCAAGAGCTTCGTTGCCGCCCGTGAATCCGGCAAAGAAACGATGCCCCAATTCATCCTTCTTCGACTCCCGAATGATCACACCGCTGGCGGCAAGAAAGGCCAACCCAAACCTGCTGCCTCTGTCGCCGACAATGACCTCGCCATCGGGCGCGTGGTTGACGCCGTATCCCACAGCCCCTATTGGGACGACACCGCTTTCCTTATCCTTGAGGATGATGCTCAGGACGGCCCCGATCACGTTGATTCCCATCGCAGCATCGCGCTCGTCATCAGCAAGTACTCGCCTCTGCCAGCCGCGCAACCCGATGGCGCTCCTGCTCCTTTCGTCGATCACTCCTTCTATACAACCATCAATATGGTCCGCACGATTGAATCGCTCCTTGGTGTTTCACCGATGAACGCAAATGATTCGCGCGCCGCGGTCATGGCTCCCCTCTTCAGCGGCCCAGGCCAACAGCCCGCGTTCACCGCCGACTATCGCAACCGCGACAACGAACTCATTTATCAGGTGAACACTCAGGAATGGAAAGAGGGTGAGGCCCTTAACTTCAGTCGTGCCGACGCCGTCGACTCCGCCCTCCTCAACAAGTTCCTCTGGCACGATCGCATGGGCAATGTCCCTATGCCTTCACCCCGGCACGACATCTTCCCGCAGTCCGATCAGGCCAAGGCGGCAAGAAAAGATTTGGACTAGTTCCTCGTAGCGGGATAACGTCGGTGCCGCCGGGAAGAATCTCATGAACGAATGACAGTGCAGCACCTGGTGTCACAGCCAGCGGGATTATGCAAATGTCTCCGCTCTCGCGCGTGGGGAAAATAGGTAGTTGTCATTTTGGAGAGTATGGAGTTAAGCTACCGCCAATTTTCCCTGTGGAGATGCTCTGGACCAGGGTCGCCGCGACGCTGGCCGCAAGGTGAACAGCAAATCCTAAGTAATCACAAGGAGTTCAACATGAAGAACGCATGCCGCAAAGTTGCCCTGGTGTTTTTCATGAGTCTAGCAAGTTCGGGAGTACTGTTTGCGCAGTCGGACCTCGGAACTATTTCAGGTTTCGTGAAGGACCCCTCTGGCGCGACGATTGCCGACGCCAAAGTCACGGTGCGAAACAATCGCGGCGTAGAGCGCGTGGCTACCTCCAACGATTCCGGATACTACGCGATCACCAACGTCCCGCCCGGGTTGTACATCATCGTCGCTGAGTCTCAGGGTTTTCGGCGATACGAATCGAAGGACAACAAACTGGATCCAAGCGCGATTCTCGCCATCGATATCGCGCTCACCGTGGGTTCCGCCAGCGAAACCGTCGAGGTTTCCGCGTCGGCTGTGCAGTTGCAAACCGAGTCCGCTTCTGTCCAAAAGCTTGTTACCCGCGAGCAAATCGACTCCCTGGAAATCAACGGACGCAACCCTATTTTCATGGCTAACTTGGTTCCCGGCACTCGCGGCGGCACGCTCGCGAACCTTAGTTTCAATTTCAGCCAGGGCCCATCGAACATCAACGGCGCGCGCACGCCGGAGAGTTTAATCACGTATGATGGCGCTCCGGCGGTTCGCACGCGTTCCAATGGCACCAGCCTCGGGTCGGCGGACGTGGATTCGACTCAGGAAATTCAGATCCTCACCGCAGATTACGCTCCTGAATATGGCCGGTCGTCCGGCGGCCAGATCCGCATCACCTCCAAGAGCGGATCGCAGGACTTCCACGGTGCAGCCTTCGAATACGTCCGCAATACCATCTTCGACGCGAACCCATGGCAGCGCAACGCGGTAGCGAGAACTACCGGCATCACCGCTCCTGTTCACTATAATCAGTTCGGATACAACATCGGCGGCCCCTTGTACATCCCCAACCACTTCAATACCAACAAGACCAAAGTCTTTTGGTATTGGGGAGAGGAATGGGTACGCTACATCTTTACGGATACCAACGGCCTGACCGTTCCGACACTCTCGATGCGCCAGGGTGACTTCAGCGATCTGCTAGATCCCAACAATCCTTATGTCACCCGCACGGTAACAAATCCGGCGGACCCTGCGAAGACAAAGATTAAGGTTCCCGTATACATAGCCGATCCACAGTCGACTTCGGGCGCACAGTGCGGACAGGTCCTTTCCTATGGTCCCCCTGTGGTCTTGAACCCAAACGGATGCTTTCCGGGTAACATCATTCCGCCGAACCGGGTTAGCCCGAACGGCCTGGGAATTCTGAAGGCATATCCGGCACCAAATCTCACCACCCCAATCAACGGCAACCAGAACTGGTTTTTCTCCGCTAAGCACCCACAGTACCAGCGCAAGGACACATTAGCCGTCGATCTCAATCTGACCGACAAGCAGCGGCTTCGCTTCCGCCGCGTGTATTTCACCTTCTGGGAGTACCAACCCCTCGACGGTGGCACCAACGAGACACCCAAATACTTCAATCGCCCCAATCAGACCAACTCCCTCGATCATGTCTGGACCATCAGTCCCACCAAGGTGAATGAGGTGTTGTTCTCCTTCAGCTTGGACGAGGTCTTCATTCCTGTGGATCAAGCGCATTTCCTTGACCGCACCACCGTCGGCCTCAACTATCCCTACATTTTCCCGCAAGACAAACTGATTCCAAATCGCATCCCCACCGTGAATATGTCTGCTTTCTCTGGCTTGAGCGGCGGGCCGTATCCCTCCCACTCCGCCGGCCCTATCTACGATGTTTCCGACAGCTTTACGTGGGTCAAGGGCAACCACACCTTGAAGTTCGGCGGTCTGTACGAGTATTCCGGTGAAAATGACAACGATGAGATTAACGTGCAGGCTTGTTCCACGTGCACAAACAACCAGAATGGCCAATTTCTATTCAGCGATAACGGTGGAAAGTTCGTGCGGCCGGGATACACACTGGCGTCTACTGGAGTGGCGGCAGCAAACGCCGCCCTGGGGTTGTTCGACAGCTATTCGGAAATCGGCCACCGGGCGTACACCGTATTTCGTGGAAGCATGTGGGAAGGTTTCGCCCAGGATTCCTGGAAGGTTAGACAGAACCTGACCATCAACTACGGCCTTCGTTACTCGGTCATCGTTCCCTATCATGCCATCTGGGCTAACATGATCGTCTTTGACCCCAGCCTGTACGACCCAGCCAAGGCCGTGACTGTCGACCCCAAGAGCGGCCTCATCACCGGTTCACCAACGATCGATCAGCTGTACAACGGCATGGTCATTCCTGGGTCCGCATTCCCCTCGTCCGCTAACGGCCGTGTTCCCGAGGCCACCTCGGGTCTTTACAATGGCCTGTTCCGCAGTGTTCCTAACCATTACTCCGACATCCAGTGGAACGACGTCCAGCCGCGTGTGGGTATTGCCTATCAGTTGAACAACAAAACCGTTCTCCGTGCTGGCGGCGGCCGCTTCTTCACTCGTCTCGGCGTCAGCGACTCGGTTTTCCTCGGTGGAAATCCACCCTTCCAACCCAACGCCAGCGTATCCTTTGGCTCCGTGGATAATCCTGGAGGCACCGGAACCAACCAGGTTCCGTTGGTGGTAACCACGCAGAGCAGGGCCTTTAAGAATCCCGAAGCGTGGGCCTGGAATGTCGCCGTCGAACGCGAGCTGTTCTGGAAGTCACTCCTCAGTGTGGGGTATGTCGCTCGTCGTGGCCTGCATCTACAGCGAGAATCCGACATCAATCAGCCGACCCTCGCTACCGCAGCAGCAAATCCGGGCATCAATCTCAACGCCATAAGGCCTTATAAGGGTTTCGGATCCATTCGGGAGACGGATAACGTCGCTAGCTCCATGTACAAATCGCTACAGATTGCGTGGAACCGCCGATTCAGCAATACTCTCCAGTTCGGCGTGTCTTACACACTCTCCAAGAGCATGGATAGTGGCTCGAACCAGCGCGACGTGGTTCCTAATACCTACGACACAAGCATGTTGTGGGGCCCATCCGAGTTCGATGCCCGCCACATCGTAATCATCAACTATCTCTACCAGTTGCCGTTCTTCCGCAAGCAATCGGGCTTCGCGGGCAAGGCCCTCGGTGGATGGCAAATCAGCGGCATCACGCAATTCCAAACTGGCTTGCCTTGCAGCGTTATAGCGCCGAATGTTGACTACGCTGGCGTCGGCCAGGATGCCAACTGGGGATGTGGGGGGAACGGTCAGTTCTGGGTCGTTAACGGAGATCCCAAAATCATCGGCACATTTGGACCGAGTGGCCAGTGGTTCGCCACAACCAATCCGGATGGATCACCAATCTTTACCGCGCCTGCCCCCGGCACCTTCAACACCCAGCGGGTTCGCAACCTCATCCACCAACCCGGATTTCAAAATTGGAATATGGGCCTATTCAAAACCATCCCTGTCAACGAACGCATTCGCTTCCAATTCCGTGCCGAAGCCTACAACGTCTGGAACCACCCGAATTGGTGTGGCAATAGCGGTTGCAGCGGCACAACCAACATCGGCCTCAACCCAACCAATGCGCAGACCTTCGGCAAAGTGCTCTCCAAAGGAAGCGGCACCGCCGGACAAGGCGAGCGCAATTTGCAGCTCTCCCTTCGCTTGGAGTTCTAGCACCGGGCCGAGTGTCCGCCAGCGGTTTGCTTGCTGGGCGTGTTCTTGTCCACAGGTTGAGGTACATCTCTGATGGCTCGAAGTCTTCGACACCGAGGGAACGCAACCGCGTTTCTGCTCGCCTCGTTTCTTTGTGCTCCCCTCATGCGCGGCCAAGGGCCTGCTCCGAAGGCGCCCGCTGCAAAATCACAGCCTGAGCCGAAGAGTCCCGAACAAAAGCTCACTCCGAGCGCGAAAGAGCTCACCGCAACCGACCTCGAAACGTTTCTGGACGGCTTGATGCCGCTGCAACTGGCGCACGCGGACATCGCTGGTGCCGTCGTCGCTGTGGTCAAGGACGGCAAACTGCTTTTCGCGAAGGGCTACGGCTACTCCGACTACGAAAAGAAAATTCTGGTCTCGGCGGAGAATACCCTGTTTCGCCCGGGCTCCATTTCCAAGCTCTTCACGTGGACCAGCGTGATGCAGCTCGTCGAACAGGAAAAACTGGATCTCGACCGCGACGTCAACGCCTATATCGATTTCAAAGTCCCGGCCACATTCGGCAAGCCGACCACCCTCCGCGACATCATGACCCACCGCCCTGGGCTTGAAGAAACCATCAAGGATTTATTTGTCGGCTCGGAAAAAGATTTGCGGCCAATCGCGCAGTACCTGCCGGCACATCTGCCCAAGCAGATTTATCCCCCGGGAACCATACCGGCATACTCCAACTACGCCACCACGTTAGCCGCTTATATGGTGCAGCGCATTTCCGGCGAGCAATTCGACGACTATGTCGAGGCGCACGTGCTCAAGCCTTTGGGAATGACGCATGCGACATTTCGGCAGCCGCTCCCGGACGCGCTGAAGCCGCTTATTTCCAATGGATACCAACTCGCGTCAGCAGGCGCCAAAGGTTTTGAGTTTGTGGAAGTAGCGCCGGCCGGCTCGCTGTCCGCGTCGGCGGAATCCATGACCCATTTCATGATCGCGCACCTGCAAAACGGGCGTTACGGCAGCGTGCAGATCCTTAAGCCGGAAACGGCGATGCAGATGCATCAGAGGCAACAAGGATGGCCTGCCTCCATGAACGCCATGGCGTTGGGATTTTACGAAGAGTCGCGCAATGGCCAGCGCATTATCGGTCACGGCGGCGATACGCAGTGGTTTCATAGCGACCTGCACTTACTGCTGGATGCCAACACTGGCTTTTTCGTGTCCTACAACAGCACGGGCAAAGATGAAGTCAGCCCGCGGGGAGTCTTGTTCGACAAATTCATGGACCGGTATTTTCCGGTTCCGCCAGGGAATGAGCCCGTGCCGCCCACCGTAGCGCAAGACGCGCGCAGCCTTGCCGGGCTGTACAAAATCAGCCGGCGGTTTGACACCAATATCCTGGCTGTGACAACGCTACTGGGCGAAGCGAAAATCGTGGTCGACCCGAAGGACAACACGATATATATCGACGAGTTCTTCAAGGACTTGAACGGGCAGCCGAAGCATTTCCGCGAAATCGCACCTATGTTATTCCGTGCCGTCAACGGGACGGAGAAACTCGCCTTTGTGAAAGATAAGAACGGCAGGTGGCTCTTATATCTCGATTATCCGTTCATGTTGTTTCAGGAAGTAGACCGTGCGCTTGACCACAAAATGTTCAACTATGTTGTGATTGGCTTCAGCGTTGGCGTAATCGCGCTTACGCTGCTGTTCTGGCCCGTGGCGGCAATTCTGCGAAAGCACTACGCGAAGCCGCTCACGCTAAGCCATGGCGCGCGGCGCTTGCGCCGGCTGGTTCACGTGGTTTGCTTCATCGTGCTCGCCTTTGTGATTGGCTTGGTGTTTTTGCTCAACGCGCTCGAGAAGCCGGGAGGCTTGGGCGCCGCGGGCGATTTCAAGATTCATCTGCTGCAGGTCGTCGGATTGCTGACCGGTATCGGAGCGTTGATTGCCATCTACAACGCCGCAAAATCCTGGGGTGATACGCAGCAGTGGCGCTGGTACAAAATCTGGAACGCCTTACTGGCTGCTGCCTGCGTCGGTTTTTTCTGGTTCATCTACCACTGGCATCTTCTCAACTTCCATTTGAACTACTAACCAGTCTTACTCGACAATCCACCGAGCGTGGAGGATTCCAATGGTTCACCGTGCCGGGCGGAGCTAGCGGAAAAGACTCTCCAACTGGACCCGCTCATTAGTCCTCGCGTCGCGATACTTAACAATGATGGGAGTGTACAGAGACAGGTCCCAGCGTTGCGCCGCTGGGTGCGAAATCGCGCGGGAGCCAGGAACGACCACGGCTTCTTCCGGAATCATGAGCGGGCTGCCTTCCGTGGCTGCATAAATTTGCTCGCGCACCAGATCGTACACGGCGGTTGAACCGTTCAAGATTACCCCGCTGCCAAGCACGGCGCGGCGTTTCACGACAACGCCCTCGTACACGCCGCAATTTCCCCCGACCATCACCTCGTCCTCAATAATCACCGGCATCGCGCCGATAGGTTCGAGCACGCCGCCAATTTGTGCGCCTGCGGAGATGTGGCAATTCCGCCCGACCTGCGCGCAACTTCCGATCAACGCGTGCGAGTCGATCATGGTGCCATCATCGACGTACGCGCCGGCATTGATGAACATCGGCGGCATGCACGTGACGCCACGTCCGACGTACGCAGTGTCGCGAATGCTGGACCCGCCCGGAACTATTCGCACGTGACTAGTAAGGCTGACTGCTTTCACCGGATAGGTGTCCTTGTCGAAAAACGGTTGTCGCACGCGGTCGACAGACATATCGACCACCTTGCCCATACGAAATCCGAGCAGGATGCCTTTCTTCACCCACGCATTTGTGCGCCAGCCGGTTTGCGATGCAGCATCGGGTTCGGCCGCGCGCACCTGGCCGCGATTCAACGCGTCTTTGAAGGCGTCGAACGCGCGCCGGTGTTCATCCGTATACTGCGGCGGAGGGCAGTCAAATAGTTGCTCAATCTCCGACGGCAGCATGAGTTCTCTCGATCAGCCCAAGTGTCTCCAAGACGGCATGAATCCGCTCCGTGGAAACCCCGCTCGGCGGCACCAAGGGAAGCCGCCAGACCCCTTGCAGCAATCCCATCTTCGCCATCGCCGCCTTCACCGGAATCGGGTTGGATTCCACGAAGTTCACCTCCATCAGCGGAAGATAGCGCGTGTGAATCTGTCGTGCGGCGGAAAAATCATTTTCCAGGGCCAAATTGCAGAGCTTCGCCATTTCCGCGGGAATTTCGTTCGAGGCCACGGAAATCACGCCACGTCCGCCCAGCGCAAAAAGCGGCAAAGTGATGGCGTCATCGCCGGAGAGGATCACGAAATGTTCCGGCACCAGCGCCGCGATGGAGGCCATTTGTGAAATGTTTCCGGAAGCCTCTTTCACGCCCACAATCGTATCGATGGCCGACAGCCGCTTCACCGTGGCGGGCTCGATGTTTACTCCCGTGCGGCCCGGCACGTTGTAAAGCAAGATCGGCAGCGAAACCGCTCCGGCAATAAAACGAAAATGCTGGTACAGCCCTTCCTGCGTGGGCTTGTTGTAATAGGGCGCGACGGAAAGAATGCCGTCAACTCCCATGGCTTGATACTCGCGCGCTGCACGGGTCACCTCAGCGGTGTCGTAGCCTCCCGCGCCCGCCACCACCGGCACTTTGCCATGCGCTTCCTCCAACGTGATTTCCACCACTCGCCTGCGCTCATTGTGCGTCAGCGTCGGGCTCTCTCCGGTCGTTCCGCAGGGCACCAGAAAATGGACTCCGGCCTCGACTTGCCGCCGCACCAGCCGGCGCAAAGCCGCTTCGTCCAGTGAGAAGTCATTCTGAAACGGAGTGACTAGTGCCGTACCGCAACCTGTAAACATCATTTGCCTCCTTATCGATGCTCTGTACTTTAAGCTTGTGATCCGCAAGCTACCGCGGACTCAGCCCAGTTCATTGACGATCTCGTGAAATTCAAACACTCCGTTTTTCCCGACAATCCAGCGCGCCGCCCGCAGAGCGCCGCGCGCAAATCCTTCGCGGCTTCTGGCCGTATGGCGGATGGTGATGGTGTCGGCGCTCGAATCGAAACCGATCTCGTGCGTTCCGGGATGGGCGCCGGCGCGATTCGCGCTTAAATTGATCGAGCGTTCGAAGCCGGCTTGCTTCATTTCTTCGGCGAGAGCCAACAACGTACCGGAGGGCGCATCGCGCTTCATGGCGTGATGGATTTCCCAGCCCCACGCTTGGTATTCCCGTTCCGTGGCAAAAGCGTTGGCCGCCTGCGCGATGATCTGCCGGAAGCGGTAGACTCCGACCGAGAAGTTGGGGCTCCACACCAGAGCGCCGCCACCCGATTGGATAGCCTCGCGCACACAAGCCAGCTCCTGAAACCATCCAGTCGTGCCCGCCACTACCGGAATGCCCAGCGCGGCAAGCTGCCGAATATTCTGGACGGCTGTCGAAGGCGTGGAAAATTCCACAGCCGCGTCGACTCCGCGAAGATTTTCCCGGGTGAGTCCTGCGCCGCATGCATTCGTGCCGCTGTTTAGCGCCAACCGGACATCGAAGCCGTATTCGGGCGCGAGTTGTTCGATCAGGTGCCCCATCTTTCCGTGTCCGACAATCGCGAGCCCCCGTGTCATTGGAATTTCCCGGGCGCTTCGGCATGCGACGCGAGCAGCCGCTTGACCATTCTTGTGTAGATGGGCACCGCATCGCGTAGCTCTCGCTTTGAAATGCGCTCCTCAGCCGTGTGCGCCACATGAATGCTGCCCGGCCCAATCAAGAACGGCGTGCCCCATGTTTCCTGCAGTGTCGGGACATCCGTTGTGAACGCCACCACCATTGTCGGCAACCCATCGAACGCCGAAAAGTGAAACACCGGCGTATGCAAGACTTCGCGGACTTCCACTCGTCCAGCCACCGCTTTTTGAACGGCCTCTCGCACCGGCGCTGCGTCTCCCACCAGCCGAAACATAAGTTCAGCGCGGGCCTCGTCAGCAACCACGTTCGGCGCCCTCCCGCCGGAAATTGTGCCGATGTTTAACGTACATTTTCCAAGCAGCGAATCTTCGGGCAAAGGGAGACGCCGGATGTCCTCCAGCACATCTAACAGCGCATCAATTGCCGAGCGTCCCAGTTCCGGGTAGCCCGAATGGGCCAAGCGGCCCTGCGCCACCAGCTCGAAGCGCAGCGCTCCTTTGCATCCCAGGCACAATTTGTTTTCCGTCGGCTCACCATTGATCAGATAGCGGGAGCCGCGCGGCGTCTTCGCCGCAACGCGCGCGCCCGCGCTATTTCGTTCTTCGCCGACCACGAACAGCAGGCCGAGGTTCGAAATGCCTTCCGCGAGAAGTTTCTCGACAGCGCAGACCATGGCGGCGATGATGCCTTTTGCGTCACATGCCCCTCGCCCCCAAAGAAATTCATCGTCTTCGCGCGAGGGGAAAAAGGGAGGCACCGTGTCCATGTGCGTTGACAGCGTGACGACCGGCGTGCCCCAGCTCGCTAAAACGTTAAAGCGTTGCGCTTCAACCTTCATTCGTTCGACGCAGCCGCTGTATTTCGCAGCCAGCGGAGAAAGATGGCGAAACAAAAACTCGCCGGCTCTGCCTTCGTTGTTCGTCACCGATTCGATATCAACGAGCGCGCGCGTGAGCTCAAACAGGTCCATAGTCGCTTTCAGGAATGGAACGAAAGAGAAGGGAAGAACCGAAGAAAACTCGGGGCTGTCACTCCTCGATAGCGCTCCATCCGTATAACTTCACAACGGATGACAGTGGACAGGTCTTGGGCCTGGCCCCCAGCCGTCCCGGCATTCAGCTGCCGAGGCGACTTCGGCGGATCAACAGCACTTGCCCCTTTCGCACGAGCGCCCGAAGCTGATCGGAAAAGCACGCCCCGCTACTGATGGCAACCGCACCTCTACCAAGTACCAGGCGAAAGTAGCGGAGCGGCGCCGGAAAGTCAATCCTTGCATGCATCCAAAAAATGCGCTTGAAGTATCTGTTTTTTTGCGCCTCGCCTGGATTGACGCCGGCCGCTGATTTGTTTAAGCTCACACTCGCTAAATGACCGCTTCGAATCATCTCCGGGCGCACCTCCATCATCATCATCACGGCCACATGCCGCGCCCGTTGAGTTGCACCTAGCGATTACGTAAGAAACGCACTCATCGGCCCGCTGGCGCGCCAAGCCCCAGCGGGTTTTTTGTTTTTGCGTGCGACCTTGGGAGGAAGCACATGGAAATTGCATTCGAGAAGAACGGCGGGCTGGTGCCTGCGATTATTCAGGACGGCCGCACCGGGGAAGTCTTGATGCTCGGTTTCATGAACGCGGAGGCGCTCGCGGAGACGCAGCGAACGCGGGAGGCCGTGTTCTTCAGCCGCTCGCGCAACCGTTTGTGGAAGAAAGGGGAATCGAGCGGCCACGTCCTGTGCGTGCTGGAAATCCGTATCGATTGCGACGCGGATGCATTGCTTTTGCGTGTCGAGCCCGTAGGGCCCGGCGTGTGTCACGAAGGCTATTATAGTTGCTTCTTCAGGCAGCTCGAAGAAAACGGCAGTGTCAGCACCGTCGAGGAGCGGACATTCGATCCGGACAAAGTGTACGCTCCGGGGGCAGAACGATGAATCGTTTGAAGCTGGGAATCCCCAAAGGCAGCTTGCAAGAAGCAACCTTAGAACTTTTCTCTCGCGCCGGCTGGAAGATCACGATTGGCTCGCGCAGCTACGTGCCCACCGTTGATGATCCGGAGATCGAGTGCTTGCTCGTGCGTGCGCAGGAAATGTCGCGCTACGTGGAAACGGGTGCGCTTGACGCGGGAATTACCGGCCACGACTGGGTTGTCGAAACCGGCTCGGACGTCAAGGAACTCGCCGAACTCGTATACGCCAAGCAGAGGCTGTCGCGCGTGCGTTGGGTGCTCGCCGTGCAGGAAGACTCCGCGATTCGTGAGCCGCGCGATTTGCAAGGCAAGGTGATCGCCACGGAAATCGTGCGCATCACCGCGGAATATCTAAAGCGGCACGGAGTGACCGCGCGGGTGGATTTCTCTTGGGGCGCTACAGAGGTCAAAGTGCCGCAGCTTGCTGACGCTATCGTGGAGGTCACCGAAACGGGCTCTTCGCTGCGCGCCAACCGCCTGCGCATTGTGGACACCGTTCTGGAATCGGCCACGGTCTTCATCATGAATCGCATGGCGGCCGCGGACGCGTGGAAGAAAGAAAAAGCGGAAAGCGTGATCCTGATGCTGCAAGGAGCCATTGCCGCGGCAAGCAAAGTCGGCCTCATCCTCAACGTACGCCGAGAGGACCTGGACCGCGTGGTCGCCATCCTGCCGGCGCTGAAGAAGCCCACGATTTCGATGCTCAGCGATCCAGAGTGGGTGGCCGTGAATACCATTGTCGAAGAATCAGTGGTCCGGCAAATTTTGCCAAAGCTTAAAGCCGCGAATGCTCAGGGAATTGTGGAGTATCCCTTGAACAAGATTGTGCTGTGATGCGAATCTTGAAACTGACCGGCGCGGTGGAGAGGACGCTGCTTGCAGCGCGCTCACGTCGCGACGTCCAAGCCGAGAAAGTCGCAGCCAAAATTATCACGGATGTCCGGCGGCGCGGTGACGCAGCCCTGTTTTCCTGGGCAAAAAAGCTGGACGACATAAATTTGACGCGCCACGGGATGTGGGTCTCGCAGCGTGAGATCGAGGAAGCCCCAAAAAGTGTCAGCGCAGATTTCCTGCGAGCCGTGAAGCACGCAATAGCCAACGTCCGCAAGGTGGCTGAGAAGCAGTTGCCACGAAACTGGTCGATGGAAGTGGAACCAGGCGTGAGCATCGGACAAATGGTCAGACCCATTGAAACGATCGGCTGCTATATTCCAGGCGGCAAGTCGACTCTGCTTTCCACGCTGATAATGACCGCCGTGCCGGCGCAGGTTGCTGGCGCGAAGAGAATTGTGGTCGCGTGTTCAAAACCGAACAACGAATTGCTCGCGGTCGCCGGCATCCTCGGTCTCAGTGAAGTCGCGCGCATCGGGGGAGCTCAGGCCGTCGCGGCCCTGGCCTACGGAACTAAATCTATTCCGCGCGTCGACAAAATCTTTGGACCTGGCAACCGCTTTGTGACTGCGGCAAAGCAACTCGTAAGCCGCGACTGCGGCATTGATCTCCCCGCCGGGCCAACCGAGGCCATTGTGCTTGCGTCGCGGGGCAATCCGGCCTGGATCGCGGCCGACTTGCTGGCCCAAGCAGAACACGCGCCGGACGCAGCAAGCATCTTGCTGACCACATCAGCGCGCCTAGCACGGGAGGTGCAGCGCGAAGTTGCAGAACAGTTGGAGAAGTTGCCGAAGGCAAACCCCGCCAGTATTTCCTTGAAAACGTGCGGGCTGATTTTGCTCGCCGCGTCCGCCGATGCGGCATTCACCTACGTAAACCGCTTTGCGCCGGAACACCTCAGCCTTCCGCAGGCTAAAGCTGCGGCTCTGGACAAGATTTCCGCCGCCGGAACGGTCTTTATCGGCCCTTGGGCGGCTCAGCCGCTCGGCGATTACGCGAGTGGCAGCAACCACGTTTTGCCCACTGGCGGCTGGGCGAGCAGGCGCGGAGGCTTGTCGGCCGCGGATTTTGTGAAGTGCATCACCGTGCAGACGATTGGCCGCAAAGGTTTCACGCGGCTGGCGAGCGATGTGCGGATTCTCGCTCAGGCAGAAAATCTGCTCGCGCATGAAAACGCTGTGGCGGTGCGCGAATGAAACCGAAGCTTCCATGCGGCTTGCGATCCTGAAAAGGCGGAAGAATGCCAAGAGTGGCAAAAATTCATCGTAAGACCAACGAGACCGACATCAACCTCCGTCTGAATCTGGACGGGCGCGGCAACGCGCGCGTCGCCACAGGAATCCGTTTCTTCGACCACATGTTGGAACTCGTCGCTCGGCACGGCGCGTTCGATTTGGAGCTGAGCGCCCGCGGCGACTTGGACGTCGACCAGCACCACACCGTAGAAGACGTGGGTATCGCCTTGGGCGAAGCGGTGACCAAAGCGCTGGGCACGAAGCGCGGAATTTTGCGCGCTGGATATTTTCTGATGCCCATGGACGAGACGCTCGCCGCCAGCGCCGTCGATTTGGGCGGGCGGCCCTTTTGTGTTGTGAACGCCAAAATCACGAGCGCGCGCGTCGGCGACTTTCAGACCGAGCTGACCGAGGATTTCTTTCAAGGATTTGCCCAGGCCGCCCGCGCCAATGTGCATCTCCGCGTTCTATACGGCCGATCCTCGCACCACCAGGTTGAGGCCATGTTCAAAGCATTTGCTCGCGCTCTGCGTTTCGCAGTGTCGCGCGACAAAAGATTGCGCCGCGTGCTGCCCAGCACCAAGGGCTTACTGTGAAGATTACCCTGCTGGATTACGGCGCTGGCAACGTCCCCTCTGTCGAGCGAGCCTTGCAGCGGCTCGGAGCAGAATCGCAACGTGCGGCCACGCCCGAATGCATCGCAGGCGCAGAGGCGCTACTGCTCCCGGGCGTAGGACATTTCGAAACGCTCATGCGCGCGCTCGATGACCGCAAATTGCGCGCGCCGCTAGTGGACGCCATCGGTCGCGGCGTTCCGTTCCTTGGGATTTGCCTCGGACTCCAGGCACTCTACTTCGCCAGTGATGAGGCCCCGGAACTGACTGGCTTGCAGTTGTTGCCGGGGCGCGTGCGCTCGCTGCCGCCCGTCGTCAAGCTGCCCCACATGGGCTGGAATCGGCTCCTCGTGAAACAGAAGTCCCTACTGCTCGATGGCGTCGACGCTAACGCCTTCTTCTATTTCGCGCACACTTACGCCGCAATCGACCAAGGCGAAGAAACAATGGCTGCGTGCAGTCACGGAATTGAGTTTGTCGCTGTGCTCGAAAAGGAAAATATGTGCGCCGTTCAATTTCACCCTGAGAAGAGCGGAGAAGCGGGCGCGCAAGTCCTGCGGAATTTTCTGAGGCTGTGCGCATGAGCCTGGCTCGACGCATCATTCCTTGCCTTGATATCGATGGCGACCGCGTGGTGAAGGGTGTGAACTTTGTCGGGCTTCGCGATGCCGGCGATCCCGCGAAGTTGGCGGCGCGATATAACGCGGAAGGCGCGGACGAACTCGTCGCTCTGGACATTGCCGCCTCGCGTGACCAGCGGCCGACGTTTCTAGAAACCATCCGGCGCGTTGCGGCAGAGCTCGCGATTCCCTTGACCGCGGGAGGCGGCATCCGCACCGTGGAAGACGCTCGGTCCGTGCTTCGGGCCGGCGCGGACAAGATTACGCTGAATACCGCGGCGGTGGCGCGGCCCGAGTTGATTTCCGAGACATCGCTCGAGTTTGGCGTCCAGGCGGTTGTGCTGGCCATCGACGCCAAGAGAGCAGGGGACCAATGGGTGGTGATGGTACGCGGCGGGCGCGAGCCCGCAAACCGCGACGCAATCGCGTGGGCAAAAGAAGGAGTCGCGCTCGGTGCCGGAGAAATTTTGGTGACCTCCATGGACAGAGACGGAACAAAGAGCGGATTCGACACCGCACTCACGGCGGCGATATCCTCGGCGGTTTCCGTGCCGGTCATTGCCTCCGGCGGCGCAAAGCTGCCCGCTCACTTCGCAGAGATTTTTACCGCCGGGCGTGCCGATGCAGCATTGGCGGCCTCGATCTTCCACGATTCTATTCAGCCGATCCGCGAGCTCAAAGAATTTCTGGCCGCGCGCGGGATTCCGGTGAGGTTGCCGTGCTGATTCCGTGTATCGACTTGCAGCAGGGGAAAGCGGTGCAACTCGTGCACGGAAAAAAACGCGAGCTTGCGATCGCGGATGTGATGTCGCTGCTGCTGAAATTCAAGTCATACAAGTGGCTGCACATCATCGATCTAGATGCTGCCATGGGGAAAGGCAATAACACCGACCTGGCGCGCAAACTGTGCCGCGAAGCAGCCAAACGATTCGGGATGAAAGTGCGTGTAGGCGGAGGAATTCGCACCGTTCGGCGCGCCGAGGAAATTACGAAATGGGGGGCGCACCAAGTCATTGTCGGAAGCGCTGCGTTCAAGAAAGGCAAGATAAATGCGCCCTTTCTCCGGCAACTCCGCATCCGAGTGGGCCGCTCGGCAATTGTCGTGGCGCTGGACACCGCCAAGGGCCAGGTCGTGATTAAAGGCTGGCGAGAAAAACTGCGGATTCGACCGGAAAATGTTATGGAGCAGCTTAAGCCGTTTTGCGCGGCATTTCTCTGCACGGATGTGGATCGCGAAGGAACGATGACTGGAGCCAATCTCGAGTGGTTCGAACACTTGCGGAGTGCCACGTCGCATCCGGTCATCGCCGCGGGCGGCATTACGTCACACAGGGAAATCGACGCTCTCGAACGGATGGGGATGGACGCCGCAGTAGGCATGGCGCTCTACAAGAACCGACTGCAATAAAGCACTGAGGCTTTGTGCGGTCCATCACCCTTACGGACTCTGTCTCGTGGCCGGTTCGGTTGTATGATGTCGGTGCACGAATCAAGATTCATCCACACCGAGGGCACACATGACGCACAACTCCGATCGCCGCGAGTTTCTCCGCACCCTGACCACCGCGGCGATAACCGCCACAACCGCCGGCTTGGCGTTTTCGCATCCATCGTTCTCCGCGCCAAAGAAATCTCTACTCGTCTTTACCAAATCCTCCGGCTTTGAGCACGAGGTAGTAAAGCGCAAGGACGGCAAGCTCAGCATCGCCGAAAACGTCGTCACTGAACTCGGCAAGAAAAACGGTTTCGAAGTTAACTGCTCCAAAGACGGACGCATCTTTGACTCAAAGGATCTTCACGCCCATCAAGCCGTCTTCTTTTTCACCACCGGCGATCTCACGCAGGTCGGCACCGACGCCAATCCCGCCATGTCGCCCGCCGGCAAGCAAACGCTGCTCACCTCCATCGAGCAGGGTCTCGGATTCGTCGGCTGCCATGCCGCCAGCGACACCTTCCACACGCCGCCCGATCCCGCCGACTTATCCAACCGCTACATCGCTCACGGCGCGCAATCCGATCCCTACCTCCGCATGCTCGGCGGCGAATTCATCGTGCACGGACGCGACCCGCGCCTGCAGACCGCCAACATCATCATCAACGATCCGTCGTTCCCCGGCCTGGCGGGCGTCCAATCGCCTGTCTCCTTCAACGAAGAATGGTATTCGCTGAAAGATTTCGCGGCCGACATCCACGTGATCGCAACGGTCGACACCAACATGCTCAAGAACGAGTGCTACCAGCGCCGTCCGTATCCCGTCGTTTGGGCGCGCATGAATGGCAAAGGCCGCGTCTTTTTCACCGCGCTGGGCGATCGCCCGGAAAATTGGCAAAATCCCTTCCACGTCAATCTTCTCGCCGGCGGCATCCTCTGGTCGCTCGGCGAAGCCAAAGCCGACCTATCGCAAAATCTCCTCGCCGCCGCTCCCGGCTACGCGGACATCCCTCCCAAATTTCCTCCCGCGCTCGGGAAGTAACTTTGTTAGCTCCGGCAGCCGGTAGTTCCGCGTGCGGTCCGAATGATCGTCAGTGAGCTGCTTCCGCGCTGCAACTCCCCAAATTCTTGACGACTTTCATCGGCTCAAACATCTCCGCGCCACCGTTTCCGCTCGACTTCTTTCCCTTGAGCTCCACGCGGTCTCCCGGCTTCACGTTCACGCTCCCTGCCTCGAGCGTATACGACTTGTTCTTCTTCTCGTCCACTAGGCGCAACCCATCGTCCGTCTGCCGAACGCAGCCGGTCACCCCGCCGTGGTGATGCAATACCAGAAATAACGCCCCAGCTCCTGCCGCCGCGCCAATCCCGATCCCGATCGCCTTGCCCGAACCATATCCGCTCTTCGGTGGAACGTACCCCGGCGTGCCGGGTGTACCCGTACCCATCCCCGTTCCCCCGCCCCCATACTGCGCAAGCGCAGAACTCGCCAGAAATGCCGTCAAGCAAATTCCAAGCGTCATTCTCACCACCTGCCCCAGCAACCCGGTTTTCTCCGCGCGGTTAGCGCAAACAATCTCTTTTGTCTTCAAGGTGTTCCTCCCCGCAGGCGAAGCGCATTGCCGAGCACCTCGCATCCTGCTGCCAAGAGGTTCGCCCAATCCACGAAGCCCGTTGTCCAGCAAATGTGAACACCCGGTCATATTGCTGTCGCCCTACCAGGCTCCATCCTCGGAAAGTCTGAAGGGGTTGGGGTACACCCCCGTGGTGACAGGAAGTATGCGCAATCGCGTGAGGCCACAGGGGATAGAGGCGCCACGTGGTGCATGTGACGGCGGAAGCAAAGCGTGGCGCGGATGTGCTGAGGCACCCACACCCCCGGGGTGTCCCGTAGATGAATGCGGCCGGGGGCCCCCCTCCCCTGTTTTTTGTAAGTGTTGATTCTAAACGGAGTTAAAGTCCTTTGTTTTGATACACTTTTGCAAGTGTTGATTTTAAAAGTAGTTAAAGTTGGTCGAGAGTTAGGGCTGCAGCGGCGGGAAGGGTCAGCGAGGTTTGTTCGAGATAACACGCGCAAACATACTACAGGTCTGGACGTTTGTCAATAGTAAACTTGTAAGTTCAGGCGTGCGAATGAATTACCGGGAATTCGTGCCCAGGCGGGCGGCTGATCCTGGTGGAATCCTTCCTTTAGGGCCTTTATGGCGCTTCCGGGATTCTCTAAATGAATAGCTCTGCGTTGACATGGAAAAACGCGGCGAGCTTCTTGGCCTGCGTTTTGCTTATAGAACGCTTGCCGTGAAACACTTCGGAAGCAACTCCTTTCGAGCCGAAAATCTTCCAGAGGTCTTTCTGTGTCAACTTGCGTGCCTCCATTAAATGTTGAAGCGTTTGCCGCGGGCTCGCGTTCCGAATTGGATAGCGGCGCCCCTCATACTCGTCAATCAGCACGGTCAGCAATTCGCCAAGTTCCGATTCCTCCGGCGAAAGATCTTCACGTTCGTCAAGACGCAGCAGTTCGTTCGTGAGACGCTCGCACTCCTCGTCCGTATGGATGACATGGGGGAGCGCCCGCCGCAGCAGTTTTCCGTAGGTCTTTTCGTCGAGATCTATTGTTGTCGTGCTCATTATTTCCAGGCCCCTTTGTCATATTCCGCGTGGGTCAAGAGGTGCAAGACGAAAACCCGTTGGCTCTGGTAGTTCACTCGCGCGATCAAACGGTATTTATTGCCGGCAATATTGAACACCGTTCTCCGTCCAACCAAGTCAGCGTTGTGATAGACCTGTTTCAGTTTCGCTGGGGTTTTCCAAGTTGCCTTGCGGACCACCCCATACCATGCTTTAAGGCTTGCCTTCGAGTCCGGATGTCGTTGCCGGAACTGTTCGAGAGCGCCTCGTTTTATGATGCGCATTGAATGTTAGGTTCTCAGAATGAGAACTAGGAGTCAACTGTTTCAGGGTTCCCGCCCTGGAGGGTGTCGAAGGGGCGTGGCATTGCAGGCTGGCCGATGGTGGCGATGGAGTGAACTCTTAACCCGCACGCTTAAAGCGTTGATTGGATAAGAGCGAAGGCTCCGTTCGTAGCCGAGTAAGCTTCTGTTTGGAGAACTGAAGGTATCGGTAGGAAGGAGCCTTCGATGATGATTATTGGATGTGATTACCACCCTAGTTGGCAACAGATTTGTTGGTTCGAGACGGCGACGGGAGAAACGGGAGAGTTGAAGCTGGAGCATGCATCGGGAGAAGCGGAGAAGTTTTGCGGTCGAGCTTCCCTTTGCGGATGAGTTCTTCGACGCGACGCAGCCCTCCAACGTTTGCGTGCTCTGCTAAACTGAAGAACCGATGACTCCGCAACGCGAACAACTTGAAGCCGATGTCCTAATCGTCGGTGCCGGTCCCGCCGGACTGGCTTGCGCCCTTCATCTCGCCAACCTCATCCAGAAGCACAACGAATCCGCTGGCGCCTCAGGTGGCCCCGCGCTTTCCGCGGAAAATATCTATGTCCTCGAGAAGGGCCGAGAGATCGGTGCGCACCAGCTTTCCGGCGCGATCATGAACCCGACAGCCCTCGCCGAACTGGTCCCCGATTTCGAGAAGAGCGCTCCGCTAGACACTCCGGTGACTGACGATGCCGCTCTATTTTTCACGAAGGGTTCCTCGTTCCGGTTTCCCATCACTCCGCCCCCATTCAAAAACAAGGGCAATTACGTTATCTCCCTCAACCGGCTGACAAAGTGGCTCGGCGGCCTTGTCGAAAAATCCGGAGTGAATCTCTTCACGCAATTTGGCGGCGCGCAACTGATCTACGAGCGCGAAGGCATCGCCGGAGTCATGACGGAGGACAAAGGGCTCGACAAAAACGGCAAGCCCAAGGACAACTACACGCCGGGATATGAGTTGCGCGCCAAGGTTACTGTGCTCGCGGAAGGGCCGCGCGGCTCTCTCACCAAACAACTCGTCCAAAAAAACAAGCTCGACAACATCAACCCCCAGATTTACAGCATCGGCGTCAAGGAACTGTGGGACGTGCAGGCCGGCCGCATCCAGCCCGGCTACGTTGCGCATACGCTCGGCTGGCCCGTGCCCACGGACATGTACGGCGGCGGCTGGATCTACGGCCTGGCGAACAATCGCGCCTCCATCGGCCTGGTGATTGGTCTCGAATACTCCGATCCGCAGTTCGATCCGCACGAAGCGTTTCAGATTTGGAAGACGCATCCGTTCCTGACAGACCTTCTCGAGGGTGGCAAGCTGGTGCGCTACGGCGCAAAGACGATTCCCGCAGGCGGATGGTATTCCATGCCGCGGCCTTATGTAGACGGCGGCTTGATCATCGGGGATTCCGCCAGCTTTCTCGATTCACAGAGGCTGAAGGGCATCCACATGGCAATGAAGAGCGGCATGCTTGCTGCCGAAACAATTTTTGAGGCACTGAAAGTGGGCGACACTTCGGCGGCTAAACTGAGCGCGTTTCAGAAAAAAGTCGAAGACAGCTACATCAAAAAAGAACTGTGGTTAGTGCGCAACTTCCACCAATCATTTCAGTACGGTTTGCTGGGCGGCCTCTTCCACGCCGGACTGCAATTCGTTACCGGCGGCCGCGGTTTAATCGATCCGATGCGCGTGCGCCCTGGCCATGAACACTATCACAAGGATGGGCATCCACCGCGCGAGCGCTTCAAAGGCGACGGCAAGCTCACTTTCGATCGCTTGACTGACGTCTATCACTCCGGCACGCGCCACGAAGAAGATCAGCCGTGCCACCTGATCGTGCACGACTTAAATATTTGCGCCAACCGCTGCACCGTCGAATACGGCAATCCCTGCCAATATTTTTGCCCCGCAGCCGTCTACGAAGCCGTGCAGGAAAAAGACGGATTCAAACTGAAGATCAACGCCGCGAATTGCGTACACTGCAAGACGTGCGACATCGCCGATCCCTACCAAATCATCGACTGGGTAGTCCCGGAAGGCGGCGGCGGCCCGAACTACGAAGGTATGTGAAAAAAGAATGGCCTCAAAATTTCTGTGCGCCAACAACTTCAGTCGGGCAGAAGCCCGTACACGTCAATCTCCGAAGCGCTGCCAAGGTAAACCTTGCCATTCGCAATCGTAGGTACCGTGAACTTCACGGCGTTTCCGGCCTGATCGCGATTCGCCGCCGCTTGCGCGCTGTTCCAAAGCTCGCGGCCAAGATTAGTCGCATCGTACGCATGCAGCACGGCCGGACCGGTCCCCAGCTGGCTTGGCGGCCCATACTGACTCGTGTCGATCGCCCACACAATTCCGTGCGAATTTCCGTTCGAGGAAACCGACACCGTAGCTCCTCTTTCCGGAAAAAGTCCGCTCGAGTGCGAAACGGGTGTGGGGTTAAACAGGCCAGTGGCTGGATTCAGCGCAAAGGCCTGCAGTGCGCCGTTCGCTCCCGCGATGAATAGAGTGTTGTTCCAAAACGCCGGCGTTGCGTAAATGCTGCGCGTTAGCGGGAATTTTTGGACCACGGGCGAGCCGCTGCCTTCCAGGTGTCCCATTTCGTCGCGGTTCAGCACATAAATTTCGCCGAGGTTTCCGCTGCCGGATTTTCCGCCGCCGATCAGAAGATGCTTTACCGGCGCGGAAGGCAAGTCGGCGAGCACGGCAGCGCCGCCGGAGCCGAGATCGCCGTTCGAACTGTTCAGGATCGCCTCATCCGCCGGGGTGAACCAATCCTGCAAAGCAAGGCTGCTATTCAGTTTCAAGAAAGTGTCGCCGAATTCGGTGGCGCCGTCATAGTCGCCGTTTCCGGTGATCACATAAATGTTATTGCTGCTATCCACCGATGGCGCGCCGCCGGCCATCCAGATTCCGGCGCCTTCGCCGTTTGGAGTTGCGTTGAAGAGAATGGGCGCGGCGCGTAGATCCGATTTGTTGAAACCCATAATCCAGCCATGCCAGGGTTTTTGATCGGTGTGCGAACCCCAAGACACATACACTGTGTCATTCACAAGAGCGAGGCCCGGGCGTTGGTTTTCCCGCAAAGCGTCGAAGGGCACGGCTGTGCCATTGCTGCCGTCACCGCTGCCCGGCACGGTAATCGCAGAGGTCAATTCGAACGGACCGTTCGCGGTTTCGCTACCATCGGCGAGATTCAGTGCGTGCAGGCGCTGATGACAGGTCGTCAAAGGCCGGCAATTTGTGCCCTGCCTCTCGGTTCGGGCGACGACGTACAAAATCTTGGTTACCGGGTCAATCACCGGGGTGCCAACAATACCGAGGTCGGGATGGATGTCGTCGCCGCCGATGTCCGCGACGGTGGGCCACGTTTCTCCAGAGGGGACAAGTTGCTTGGACCAGTACGTCACGCACGGATTCGCGTCCGCGTCGAACGCATACACGGTGTTGTGGGAAGTGGCGGTGAAAATCACGTTGTGTGTGGCGCCGGCGATTGTGAGATTGGCGACCCAGAGAGTTTGCGTGTAAACAGCGGCGTCCACAGGACAGGAAAACAGTTTTGCGAACGTGGAGGTATGGACGTTCGAAGGGGTCAGCGCAAATTCTTGCGAGTTGACGCCGGCGCGCGTGGCATCGTTGTGATAGGTGGTCACGCCGGAAAGGCCAGTGACGCCGATGGTGGTGGATGCGCTCTTTGTAACGTCGAGAGCGCTGGTAGCGGTGACAATGTAGACCCCTGGATTGCTTGGCGGACGGTAGGTGGCGGATGTGGACGTGACATTAGTGAAGGTGCCGCTCGACGCGGTCCAGGTGACACCTTCGTTGGTGGGATCGTTCTGAACGGCCGCGGAGAATTTCAATGTTTGGGAAAGCGTGATGCCGCCACGCTTGGGAGAAATGGTGACTGCGAGGTCGGTTGGGATCGCAAAGACGGTGATGGTAGCGCTGGCCGACGATTTCGAGTCGGCGACGGAGGCAACTGTGA
Source organism: Candidatus Acidiferrum sp. (assembly GCA_035602505.1). GTDB lineage: Bacteria > Acidobacteriota > Terriglobia > Acidiferrales > UBA7541 > Acidiferrum. The sequence goes on along the minus strand of DATNMD010000022.1, from coordinate 60,651 downwards.
GCATGACTTTCGCAGGATTGGGAGTATTCGCTGGCGCGGTGTAGGCGACGGGCGCGCCGGATGCGCTGGAGGTATTGGAGAGCGTGCCGCAGGTAGCGCCTGCACAGCTGGGACCGGAAAGTGTCCAGGTCACGCCCTTCTTCTGGGGATCGTTTTGAACCGTGGCTGTGAAATCCTGTGAATGATTAACGGGAACCGTTTGACTAGCCGGGGAGACAGCGACCGTCACCTGCGCGACTGGAGCGGCTATGGTGATGGCCGCGCTTGCGGAGACGTTCGAATCGGCGACGGAGGTGGCTGTGAGCGTGACGGTCGCAGGATTGGGAACATTCGCTGGCGCGGTGTAGGTGACGGGCGCGCCGGACGCGCTAGATGCAGCGGAGAGAGTGCCGCACGCAGCGCCAGCACAGCCGGGACCGGAAAGGCTCCAGCTAACGCCTTTGTTCTGCGCATCATTCTGAACGGTGGCGGCGAAATTTTGCGTTTGATTGACTGTGAGTGTTTGGGTCTGCGGCGAAACGCTCACGCTGACGGGGGCTGCGGGAGCGGCGATGGTGATGGCCGCCGAGGCGGACTGGGCAGCATCAGAGATGGAGGTTGCGGTGAGAATGATGGAAGGAGAGGCGGGCATTTGCGATGGGGCGGTGTATGTGATGACAGCACCAGAAGCGCTGGAAGTGGCGGACATCACTCCGCATGCGCCTGGATCGCAATGGGAAAGAGTCCAAGACACGCCCTTGCTCCGTGGGTCATTGGCAACGGTGGCGCTGAAACTTTGCGCTTGGCCCAGCTGGAGAGTTGCGGAGGCCGGCGCGGCGGCTACGGAAATGGCCGCTTGGGGCGGAGGCGTAACGGAGGGCGGGGGATCGCTGCCTGGCGCGGGGGAGTGCGCGCTAGAGTTTGATGGTACCGAAGCACAGCCGCCGGCGAGGAACGCGGCGAATAGGCAAAACACAGCTACAGCGACGGGTGCAAGGGCGACTGCTCGCACCCCAAGGTCTGAATTCAAGGTGCCGATTCTCCAATGTATTCCCTGAGCGAAACTCAGTTTTTAGCCGTCATAATTGTAGGGTGCTGTACAAAAGGCGCAATATGGCGGTCCACTTAGACGAGACGAGGGCTTTCCTGTAGCCGCTTCACAGTGAGACACGGCGAGTGGTAAGTAGCGGGCACTTCTAGCGACGCTTGAGCGCCTCGAGTTCTTCGAGCGTGCGCGGCCAGTCCGATCCCAATAGCCGGGACAAACTGCGATCTGCAAGGACTTTTCCACCTGTTTGGCATCGAGCACAGTAGTTTGTTTCGTTGTCCGCGTAGCGAATCCGCTGAATCTTTTCTCCACATCTTAAGCAAGGCTTCCCATAACGTCCGTGAACCGCCATATCTTTGCGAAACGCGGTCACATTTTCGGGAAAGCCGGCTTGAGCTTCCGTGCGTAGGCGGTCTATCCAGAGCTGGATGGTATGGCGCGTAGCAGTGAACAGCTCTTCCCACTCGTGCGGCTTCAGCTTGTGCGTGAGCGTAATAGGCGAGAGTTTCGCGGCGTGCAAGATCTCGTCCGAATACGCGTTGCCGATGCCACTCACGATGCGCGGATCGGTAAGAGCCCTCTTGAGCGTGCGGTTTTCAGCCGTAAGTGCGTCCCGAAACGCGCTGAGATCGCTCGTAAAGATGTCGATTCCACCCGGGTCGATGGAACGCAAACCATCCTCGCCCGTGACGACATACAATGATGCGCGGTGCTTCGTGCCGGCTTCGGTAAGCACGAGAGAGCCGCTCGGAAAATCAAAAGCTGCCAAGCTCCGGCGGCCCGCGAGCTTTGCGCCTGGAGTTTTCCAGTGCAACCGGCCCGCAATCATCAAGTGCAACACCAGCCAGAGATCGGCTTCTACGCCAATCGCGATACGCTTGCCGATGCGCCTCAGTTCGGACACGATGCGGCCCTCGATATCACTAATTGGCGGTTGCGCGGTTCGAAGCAGGAAAGGACTGGCCAGTCGAACTCGCTCGATCGGCTGTGCGACGATACGTGATTCGAGCGCACTGATGTAGGCGGCGATGTCAGGCAGTTCCGGCATGCTTATCAGCTTGCAGGTAGAAGAATCCTGACTTACTTCACCGGACCAAGGTAGCGATCCAGCCAGTTCAGCGTTTCTTTCATTACGGGTAATTGAGGAGGAGCATGCCCGGTGTCGAACAGGACATGCCGCTTATCCTGCGGAGGAACCCCTAACAAGCGGAACAGCGGCTCCTGGCAGGTTTCTAGCGGGATAACAAAATCGTACCGGCCGTTTACCATGAGCACGGGGATCTTCACGCGCGGTGCAAAATTCATAGGGTCCACTTCCGGAAGCACTTTTTCGCTGTCGCAACCTCCAGCAGCGAACACGGCAGCTTTGAAGCGGTTCTCGACAGCGAGCATGATAGGGCCCTCAACCGCGCCCCAACTGATGCCGTAGTACGCAAGGCGCGCCCTATCGATATCGGGGCGAGTTTCCAGGTAGTCGACCGAACGGCGTAAGTCTTTTGCTTGCTGGATGGTTTCGTCTCGTTCCGCATTTGTGCCGGAATCAGGGGGAGTACCCAGCCGCTCATAAGTATCCTTGTAGATGGGGAACAACAAGGCGCGTCCGCTCTTCACCATAAAATCGATCAAAGACAATTGCGTGTCTTCCACCGTATGAAACATCTGGGCGCCGCCGTGCGGGAAGTAAACGACGGTTTGGTACGGTGGAGAGCCATTCTTGGGCAGGAAGAGGTAGGCGATTACGTTCTCATTGTCGTAGGCCGCACGGAAGGTAATCCGCTGCCGCCGCCAGTACGGCGAGCTGTCGTCCTCTGATTCGACCTTAGCCTCGAGCGGCGTCCTGTCGTAGGAATAAAGGCCTTCATAGATGTGAAAGACTGAGTCCGGGACCGGTTTCATGTTGCGGTAGTCCGCCGTCTTAAAAGAGATAGGCGCGGTGAGAGTTTCGGGCAGTGCGTCCGCGTGAAGGTATTTGACAAGGCGCACGCCGTGTGTCGCCAAGCGTTCGAACGGCAGCCGTGCGTCGGGCTGGCTGTACATATACGGAACATCGGTGGAAGCGCCGCCAAGAATGTACTTGCGGTCTTCTGCAGAATTGAGGCACCACTCTTTCACGTTTCCCGCCATGTCGTAGGTGCCAAAGGGTCCGAGGCCGGAGTAGCTTCCTACTGGCGCCGGCCCTTTCGCGGAAAAATTACTCACCTGAAGAATGTCCGAGAAGCGCCCCATATCTGCGGCGCGGTACCAATGAAATACGGTGGGAAGACTCTTCCCGGTGAACTGCGCGAACGCCGCGGCTTCGTACCAGCTCAATCCGCTGACGGGATAATCATCCTGGCCTGGCGTGAAGCTCCCCAGTTCCCAGGTGGAGGGGCCGGGGCGATCCGTTTTATCGCGAAAGAGAAGCATGGCTTCGCCGAAGCCGAGTGTGCGGTTTTCCTTAACAAAAGGAAATTTCCAGTACTTGGGTTCCCGGTAGCCGCCCGCGTCCACAAATTTCTTGTATTCGCGGTTGGTGACCTCGAATTTATCTATCAGAAAATCGTCCAGCTTCACTTCGAAGTGACCGGTTGGGTCCACGCGGCCAGCGGCGACGTGCACCATTCCGGGCGGGAGGCTTCCTATCGGGTCCAAAATGACGTTGACGGGCGAGCCCTCGAGGGCCGTGCCGGTGACCTCCGCTGTTTCGTACCTGTCCTTGCTTAATCGAAACCCATAAAAGGCGTGAGGCAGGCGATTGCCTTGTAGAGGAGTTTTTCCCAGATACTCCCATGGACCGTGGATATCGCTGTAATCCCGGACGTAAACATCAGCGCCGGGGGGAGTCGAGAGAACCCCATTGGGCCACAGCGTTCCTGCTTTCAATTTCGTGAGTGCAGGACTCCCGGGAGCATAGCGTTCGGCCTGCTGAATGAGCCGGTAGGCAGCAATTCCTTTGCGCTCCATTGCGAGTTGCCGGATTTCGGGCAACGCTCTTTCTTCGATCCACTTGATGCGGGAGTAGTGCCGGTAGGCCAGTCCAGCGGAAACGCCCGCCAGAACGAGAACGACCAGCATGCCTGCGATAAAGGACGGCTTACGCATGACTCTGACGATGGGTGTCCCAGCGCTTGATTCGATGAGGCGCTGCTCCCGCAGTTTTTGGAACTCCGTTCGCATCTCCGAAGCGGAAGCGAAGCGTTTGCCGCGATCTTTTTCCAAAGCTTTGCGGATGATGCGATCGAGCTCGGTGGGGAGTTGCGGGTTGAAGTGAGACGGCGGCGGAGGCGTAGCGTGCAGGATGGAATCAGAAACGGCGGCTGAAGTCTCGCCTGGGAAAGGCCGTTGGCCGCTCGCCATTTCGTAAAGGACCGTGCCAAAGCTGAAGAGATCGGTGCGCGCGTCGAGCGGCTCGCCGCGCGCCTGCTCGGGCGACATGTACGCAATTGTGCCCACGGCGACGCCAGGTGTGGTCAAGATGTCTTGGGTGACGCCGGCGAGGGTGGGAAGCGCGGATACGCCAACGGCTTCGGGGACTCGATAGCGCTCGTAAGTCATTTTGGCGAGACCAAAATCAAGAATTTTGATGTGACCGCGAGGAGTCACGAAAATATTGCCGGGCTTCACGTCGCGGTGGATGATGCCCTGATTGTGGGCCGCGTCGAGGCCGTCGGCGATTTGAATGGCGAGGTCGAGCAATTCACCCGGTTGCAGGGCGGTGCCTCCGATGTGATCGCGAAGTGTTCGCCCCTCGAGGAGCTCCATAGCCAGGAAGTACTGGCCGTTGACCTCGCCAATTTCGTAGATCGTGCAAATGTTTGGGTGATTCAACGCGGACGCGGCGCGAGCTTCGCGGCGAAAGCGCTCGGTGGCTTGAGGGTCGCGGGCAAACTGTTCGGGAAGAAATTTCAGGCCGATGAATCGGCCAAGTTCGAGATCCTCGGCCTTGTACACAACGCCCATACCGCCGGTACCGAGCTTCTCCACGATTCGATAATGCGAAATAGTTCGGCCAACCATGGCGGGCGCGCCCAGTGAGCCAGGATGTTAGTTCCTGCATGCAGGCAAGTCAATCAGGGCTGTCCGCCAATCTGCGCCACAGGCCAGTCGCCGAGAGATAGAGATGGGAGGTAAATTGCGGCTACGAGAAGAGGCTGCGGAAGAAGGCGCGGATGCGGGAGAAGATGGAGTTGTTGGTTTGCGGAGTTTTCTGCTGCGCTTGCTGACTTTGCGGTGCGGGCGGCTCCGCTGGTTTCGCTGGAGCGGCTGGCGGCGTATTTTTTGCAACCACCAGGGCGTCTCTGACGGTTCCCTGGAAAATCAGCGTGGGGCGAACGCGCACGCGGCGAGCCAGCACGATGAGCTGAGGATCGAAATAGTCGCGCTGTGTTTTCGCGCTCGCGTCGTAGGCGAGCGGCGGCATGAAGACCTGATAGACAGGGCCTTCTTTTGCGGCCGATTTTGGAGCAGCGGGGGGAGCTTTCACAGCTTCAGTGTTGGCTTTCTGCATTTCTTCGGAAGTTGGGAGGCGGCTGACTTCGGTTTGCGGCGCAGGCGGAGTTTTTGCGAGCTGCAATTCGCAAGAGCAGTGGGTGGCGCCGCTGCGTAATGTTTCGAGCTGACCGTTGGTGATGAGGACCTCGCCAGCCTGGGGCACGACGATACTTTGCGCCGTGAGCTGCTGCTCCACGCGAACAGCGCCGCCGTCGGCTCGAATGCACATTGCGCCGATCTGGTCGAAACCGATGAGCACATCCTGCGGCGCATCGCCGATGGCAAACGGTTTTGCCTGGATTTGCGCGGTGTAGATGGTGAGGGCCGGTTGCCGCTCTATTCGGGCGTGGATGATCCCAGTGTCGAGCGCGACAGTGAGTAGGTTGACGGATTTCAGAACGGAGAAATGAGCCGGGCCGCAGATGGCGATTTGACCGCCTTCAACGAGATCGACGCGTGCCTGGCCAGAAGTCACGCGGATGTCGCTACCGCTGCGCAGGATTGTCCTGGTTCGCCCCTGCACGACTTCGACGTTTAGGGGACCTTGCACGGAAACGGCTTCGCCCTCGATGGCGCCGACGGTGTCGTAGGAAGGCTCGTCAGGCAAAGCGGAGGCAGCGGACCACAGAGCAAGGCCGAGAAGCAACGTGGCGGGCACGCATCCAAAAAAAGCCGCTCTCTGGATTTGAAGTGGCAAGCCGGACGACTCCCGAGCGATTTAGATGCGGAGACAGAGTACGCCGCGACAGCGCGGCGGCCGAACTCCTATACTATACGCGATGAGCGAAGAGGAAGCAGCGCGTGAATTGGAGGAGGAGACGGATCACACGGGTGCGGGTTTAGTTGAGCGAGAGAGTGGCGAGGGGGCGGTGAACGCTCACTACGATACACGGCTGCCCCGATTGCCGTGGTCACGGCGCGCGCAGATTCCGCTGATTGCCGCGGCAGTGTACAGCGTGATTCGTTTGCTGGGGCCGACGCTGCGCTACGAAGTGCTCGGCTGGCAGCATGCGGAGGGCGTGTACGCTTCGGGGAAGCGGTGCATTTGGGCGTTTTGGCATCGCGTCATTCTTCCGATTGTGTGGTGGCATCGAGATCAAGGCACGGTCGTGATGAACACCACCGCGTTCGACGGGCAGTGGACGCGTAAGGTGATCGAGTGGCTGGGATTTGGCACGGCGCAGGGGAGTTCGTCGCGGGGAGGGCTCCGCGGACTGGCGGTGATGGCGCGGCGCCTGGAGGAAGGGCTCGACTGCGCGTTCACGATTGATGGGCCGCGCGGTCCGCGCTATGTGGCGAAGCCTGGGCCGGTCATGCTGGCGCGGAAAACCGGCTGCCCGGTGATGGTGTTTCACATCGGCGTGGACCGCGGGAAAACGTTCACGAAGACGTGGGATCAGTTTCTGCTACCCATGCCCTTCGCGCGCGCGGCAATTTTGTTTGCCCCGCCGATTTATGTGCCGCCCGATGCCGACCAGCAGATGCTGGAGGCCAAGCACGCCGAGATGCAGCGCGAATTGGAGCGTGTGCGCGACATCGCGGAGGGTTGGTTTTCGCTGGAAGAGAAGGATCGCACGCGCTATCGCAAGGAATTCGGCGTGCATCAGCATCGAGATTGAACGCGGCTAGGGCGCTGAGAGCGAAATGCTAGCTGCCGGGGCGCTCACCTAACTTCACGGGCAGATCCACTTTTCTGCCGCCGCGGTATATCGTGAGCGTGACCGTGTCGCCGGGACGTTTGCGATTTAGCAAGATGTTTAGGTCGAAAGGGCTAGCTACTTTTTGGCCGTCGACCGCAACGATTAGATCGCCGCCGATGGCGATGCGCTGCATGCCGGCGCGCACGACGCGGTCACCACCGCGAACGCCAGCCGCGGCGGCGGGTCCGCCTTTGGTTGCAGATTCCACCAAGAGGCCTTCTTGCGCGGGAAGATCCAGCGCTTCGGCGAGCTGGCCGCCAACAGAGATCGTCTGCACACCGAGAAAAGCCTGATGGACGCGCCCGTCAGTCATGAGGTCGTGCGCGATGCGCTTGGCGCTGTTGATGGGGATGGCGAAGCCGATGCCGGCGGTGGTGCCGGTGGGCGTGTAGATCGCGGAGTTGATGCCGATGACTTCGCCGCGCGAATTGATCAGCGGGCCGCCGGAATTGCCGCGGTTGATGGCGGCGTCGGTCTGAATGGCCTCATCGATGAAAGTGGTCTGGCTGGTTTGTACCGTGCGCCCGATGGCGCTGACGACGCCGGTGGTCAGCGTGCTTTGAAATCCAAAGGGATTGCCGATGGCGAGAACTTTCTGGCCGACTTGCAGCGCGGCGGAATCACCGAGCGAGAGGGCGACAAGACGTTTTCCTTTCGGATCGATCTTGACGAGCGCGACGTCATTACGCTGATCGGCGCCGATAAATTTGGCAGGGTAGCGCGACTGATCTCCGAGAACGACTTCGATGGATTGCGCTTCCTGCACTACGTGAAAGTTCGTGAGGATGTAGCCTTTTTCGTCGATCACGAAACCGGAGCCAGCGCCTTCGACGGGAACAGGATCCATGAAGAAATCGTACTCGGTGGCTTTGGTGAGAATGTTGGCGACGGCCGGCGACACCTGGCGATAGACGCGGACGTTGATGGCTTCCTCGTCGGTGAGACCGGCGTCACGCGCGGCGACGTTGGCTGCGGAAAGATCCTTCGCGCTGCTACCGCTGCGCTGGAGAGCTGCCACGCCGGCCGGCTGGCGCTGGCCCCAGCGCGCTCCGGCCCAGTAGGCGCCAAAGACGATTACCACGGCGGCGAGGAGCAAGCGCGTGATGGAGGAGGTGCGTTGTACGGTCATGGTCGACGTCCTTCCTGATGTGTGCCAATAGTATAGGAAATCCGCGAACAGGTCATCGCCAGTGGTGCGCGCCTGCGGTTGGGAAAATCTTACGTTGAGGTCTTCACTTATCCTTGTCCCCTAGGTTTAGGGTGACATCCCTTTGGACGCGAAGCCGCGCCACTTTTCCACGCCATGAAAGCGGCAGCAAGGCTGCCGCACTCCACAAGGGTTACAGTGTGTTTTTGGCACGAAGCTTGGCGGCCAGGGCCTCCACCTGCTTACGGGTGTCTACTAGCGAGCCGGAGCAGTCGATTTTCTCCGTGGCGTAGCGGAGTTTTTCCGTGACGGGGATCTGCGCGGCGATGCGGCGGCGGGCGTCTTCGTCGCTGAAGCCGCGGGCGCGGAGGCGCTCGAGTTGCTGCTCGGGGCGGCACCAGGTGACCACGAGGCCGTCGAGATTTTTGTGGTAGCCAGCTTCGACGAGCAACGCGGCTTCGACGAAAGCGGCGTCGCGGGTGCCGTTGCGCGACCATTCGGCAAATTTCTGGTGGACGATAGTTTCAACACGCGGGTGAAGGATGGCGTTGAGGCGGGCGAGCTTGGCGGGGTCGGCGAAAACCATGGCGGCGAGCTTGGCGCGATTGACGCGCTTGTCGGTATCGAGAATGGACGCGCCGAAGTCGCGGACGACTTCATCGTAAGCAGGCTGGCCGGGCTCGATGAGTTTGTGCGCGAGGGAATCGGCGTCCAGAACGGCGAAGCCCATTTCGCGCAGCATGGCTGCGACGGCCGTTTTACCGCTGGCGATGCCGCCGGTTAGGCCGAGGCGCTGCATCTTGCTAATCACCCGTGCCGGCGGTGGATTGCACGGTGTCGGTTTTGATTTTGCCGCGGCGGAGCTTCGCGGCTTTTACGGTGTTGCTCATGAGCATGGTGATGGTCATGGGACCGACGCCGCCGGGAACGGGCGTGAGCGCGCCGGCCGTGTTCGCGGCGTCAGGGTGCACGTCACCTATGAGCGTTGAGCCTTTGGCGCGGAATTTTTCAAGGCGTGCGGGAAAATTGCGCAGCAGGGACTCGGCTTCCTTTGCGTCAGTGACCTTGTTTGTGCCGACGTCGATGACCGCGGCGCCCGGACGAATCCAGTCGGCTTGCACGTAACCGGCCTTGCCCATTGCCGCGACGACGACGTCCGCGCGACGGACGACGCCGGCGAGATCGCGCGTTTTCGAATGGCAGATGGTGACAGTGGCGTTGGCGTGCATGAGCAGAAGGGCCATGGGTTTGCCAACGATGTCACTGCGACCGAGGACCACGGCGTTCGCGCCTTCGATCTGAATATTGTTGCGGCGCAGAATTTCCATGCAGCCTGCGGGCGTGCAGGCGACAAGTCCAGGGCGGCCGCTGACCAGACGACCGAGGCTTACGGGATGAAAGCCGTCAACGTCTTTTGCAGGATCGACGGCTTCTAAAACACGCTTGGTGTCGACCTGGGAAGGGAGGGGAAGTTGGATGAGAATGCCGTCGACAGCGTTGTCGCTGTTCAGGTCCTGGACGAGGCGCAGCATCTGTTCGGTGGTGGCGGAGGCGGGAGGCGTGTGCATCCAACTGGCGATGCCGAGCTGCTCGCAGGCGGCGATTTTCGATTTTACGTAGAGCTGCGAGGCGGGATTTTCGCCGACAAGGACGGCAGCCAGGCCTGGGCGAATGCCTTCGCTGCCGAGGCGGGCAATTTCGTCTTTCAGTTCAGCAAAAATTTCGTCGCGGATCTTGATTCCGTCGAGGATGCGCGCGGTCATTCCGTGCTCGCTTTCATTACGCAAATGAATAATAGCACACGGAAAATGGCGACCCGCGGAGTTGGGCTCCCCTGGTGGTTGCCTGCGGCAGCTAAGGTATATGATATAGTTACGTCCTTTCTGCGGATTCGCACCCAGACGGAGTGGGTCATGTTACGCGTACGCACCTGCCTCTACATTATTCTGTCAATAGCCGGCGCGACGTTATATCCCGCAATCGTTCCCGCACGACAGTCAAGCGTGCCTCGTGATCCGAGTGGGGTGGGTGGACTGGAAGGAATGGTTCCCACGGCCAGCCTGGACGTTTATGTACAGGAATCCAACGGCGCCCCGGTTGAGAGCCTTGCGGTGGTTACTTTAACTACTCTGGCCGGTCAAATTTACCGCCAGAAGACCACCCAGGGCGGCTACGTCAGGTTCAACGAGCTGGCGGCGACCGAGTACAAGATTCAGGTGGTGGCGCCGGCCTATGAGCGAGCCGTGAACCAGGTGGAAGCGATCGGGTTTGCGACCAAGCGGGTGACCATCGTGCTGCAACCGGGATCAAATTCCGGCGATGCCGCCCTAGAGGCGGGAATCGCCTCGATGAAACCGAAAGCACAGAAAGAGATGGCTAAGGCAATGGAAGCGCTGCGCGCCAACAAGCCGACCGTCGCGCGGAGCCATCTGGATGCGCTCAATCGCCTGGCGCCCAATCAGGCGGAGGTCACCTACTTGTTTGGTGTTTACTCGTCGCAGTTGGACGCTTGGGCGCAAGCGAAATCCTATTGGACAAAAACGCTGGAGCTTTATCCGAGGCATTTTCGCGCGCTGCTTTCGCTGGGCGAGAATTCGATCCGAGAAAAGAAGCCTGGCGAAGCGGTGGAGTACCTGAAGCGCGCGAGTGGAGCGGAGCCCACCTCATGGCGTCCGCATGCGATTTTGGCAGAGGCGTACTACATGCAACATTCCCGCGACGAAGCGATCAAGGAGGCGGAGCGGGCATTGGAGCTAGGCCGCGGGCAAGCTGCGATGGTGCAGCCGCTGCTGGCGCAGTGTTTGGCCGAGCGCGGAGACATAGACCGGGCGATAAGCACGTTGCAGGTGTATCTCCAGGATCACCCGGCGGACGCCGCGGCCAAGAAACAATTGGAGAGCCTGCAGAATCCCAAGACGCTGGCTGCTTCGACCGAAGTCGCCGGATTGACAAACGAGATGGATATAGCTGCCTTGATTGCCGCGGCCAAAGCGTTGCCAGTTCCTTCCAGTTGGATGCCGTCGGACGTAGACGACAAAATGCCGCCTGTGGAACCCGGGGCCTCGTGCACGGTCGACGACGTGGTGCAAAATGCGGGCAGGCGATTGCAAGAGCTGGTCAAGAACGTTGATCGATTCACCGCGACGGAGTTGGTCACCGATGAGTCCATCAACAAATGGGGAATGCCATCGTTTCCTGAAAAAGCCCAGTTCGACTACATCGTTTCCATGGAAGAAACCCGCCGCGGCGCCTTGAGCGTGGAAGAGTATCGCGAGCGCCGGGCCGCGTCGAAAGATTTTCCGGAAGCGGTGATGACGAGCGGATTGCCGGCGCTGGTGGTGATTTTTCATCCATATTACGCGGGCAACTATGAAATGACTTGCGAGGGATTGGCGCGATGGAACGGCGGGCTGGCTTGGCAAGTGCACTTCCGCCAGAGGAGGGATAAACCCAATACGATTCGCAGCTACCGGATGGGCCCAGCAGGCCGGGGATACCCGGTGGCGTTGAAGGGACGCGCGTGGATCGCCGCGGATAGCTATCAAATCGTGAGGCTGGAAACGAACATGGTAGCGCCGATGCCGCAAATCCGGCTGGCTGCCGAACACGTGAACATTGAGTACGCTCCGGTGCAATTCCGCCACGGCGCGCTGGAAATGTGGCTGCCCGCGAACGTAGAAGTTTATTACGACTGGAAGGGGCGCCGCGTTCACCGTCAGCACAAGTTCAGCAACTACCTGTTGTTCTCCGTGGACGACAAGCAGCGGATTTCTGCACCGAAGGGCCAGGACGCGCCAGATAACGAAAAGCCGACCTGAATTTGAACAGAACACCCAAGGACACTCGCCAGCACGAATTCTTCGAACGCCACTCGTAGCGGCTCCAGTAGCAAAGATTAAGAAATCAAATGATGCACATCGATAGCGACGTGGTGCGCATTCGCTCATCAGCGCCGCGGATGAACCTGATGAATTCTTTGCGTTGGACTTGACTTGGGGTTGCGTGCGAAATTTGCCATGTAGAATTCGCGCGATTTCTATGCAGCAACGTGCCAGAGGAACCCGGAGTTCTTTGGCATGCCTTACCCGGTCACGTAACGCGCTGTTTGCGGCCTGACCTGCCGTTCGAAACGATTCAGCACAAACCGAGGCGCTAGAAGTGTGCGCCTATTCCAATAATAGAAGGGAAACGAAAATGGCAGATCTAAAAAGTAAATCGATTTATCAAACGGTTTTGGCGAGGGCGTTGACATGGGGAGCGCTGGCGGTTTGCGTGTCAGCGAGCCCTTTGCTGGCGCAAAATGAGATCGCCGGAAATTTCACACTGAACGAAAATGCGCGCTTCGGGGACACGATTCTCAGGGCCGGACGGTACAAATTCTCGATCGAACCGGTCGGCACCATACAATCGATTCGTTCGATTCAACAAGGCGCGGGCCACCTGGTGTTGGTGGTGTTGAGGCCGGAGAAATCCGGGCCAGTGGCGAGCATCTTTGCGATGGCTTCGCCGAGCGATCATGCACGCGAGGCAAGCGAACTGATCCTCGAGTCCGAAAAAACAGAGACGCTGGCTCAGACGATGTATCTTCAGAAGGAAGGCCTGGTCGTGGACTTTAATTGGTGGAATCCCAAGGCCAAGAACCAGGTGGTTGCTCAACGCACGGTGCCGCCGCAATCCGCAGCGGGCCCGCGATCGGGCGGGAACTAGCAAGCTGAAAAACGTGGAATTGCCAGGGCGGACCATCTTCTTGGTGCGCCCTTCTTTTGTGCAGAAGGCAGCCCTGAAGGTGCAATAGGCTGTGGTTGATCAGCGGCTAATCTGCGGCTGCGTTTTGGGACTTCGTGGGGTCGATCTCGATGCGACCCTTGAATTGCGCGCCGTCCTCGATGCTAATCCGCGCGGTGGAGATGTCTCCGATGACGGAGCCATCGCTTTTGACGTCGACGCGGTCGCGGGCGTGAACATTGCCGACTACCTTTCCGTAAACAACAACCTCGCGCGCGTGAATCTCGGAGGTGAGTTGCGCCGTGGGCCCGACGGTGAGTCCATGGCCGCGCAAGGAAATGGGCCCATCGACTTTGCCATCGATCTGCAAATCTTCGGTGCCGGTGATATGACCCTTGATTTGCAGGCTGGAACCGAGGCGCGCGGAGCCGCGAACGGGGCTACTGCCGAGCGCAGGAGCAGGAGTAGAAGGGCTGCTGAAGGCGACGACCGAGGATTTTGCTGCTTGGGCCGGTGCTGACGATTCAGTCTGGGGCTGCTGTTTGGTCCACATAATTTCCTCCCTTAGCGGCTGAAAATTGGACTCGGCTCCGGGTGGGGAGGAGCAACGTGGATTCCAATCTAGCCGCGCGGGCGGGATCGTGGCAACGGCGATTTGATATCGACTTGCGCAGGTCGAAACTGGCCGTAGGGACAGGTCGAGGCACGGCAGATTGCGTGGGCGGTATTTGACAACGCGCCCGGACAGACTCAAGGCCTGTCGTACCTCAGCAGATGTCGTACTGCTCCCAGTGCAGCGTGGCGTCGGACTGGATGATGACGTGTTTGTGCGTGGTCTGCTCGAGTTCGTCGATCAGCATCGATTCGCGCGTTTTCAAAGCTTTGGCGATCTCAGGATGCACACGCAGGGTCAGGTTCGGCGCGTCGTTGTCAGCGGTGGCGGTGGCCATCTTGCGCGCTTCCGCTTGAATTTCGTAGCAGAGCGTGGGGATGGACTTCACCATGCCGGAGCCGGTGCAATACGGGCAAGGCTGGCAGAGCACGCGTTCGAGCGCTTGTTTGGTGCGCTTGCGCGTGATGCAGACCAGGCCAAATTCGTTGAAAGACAGCGCCTTTGAGGGTGCCTTGTCCTGCTCGAGTGCCTGTTGTAGCGCGACAAGAACTTTTTCGCGGTTGCGGCGCTCTTCCATGTCGATGAAATCGACGACGATAATGCCGCCCAAGTCGCGCAGGCGGATCTGGCGGACGATTTCCTTCACGGCTTCGAGGTTGGTCTTGACGATGGTGTCTTCGAGGCGCGTGGAGCCCTTGCCGACGAACTTGCCGGTGTTGACGTCGATGGCCACGAGCGCTTCGGTGTGATTGATGACAATGTAGCCGCCGGACTTGAGCCAGACTTTGGCGCGCAAGGCCTTGTCCAGCTCGTGCTGGATGCCGAACTCCTCGAAGATCGGCGTGTCCTTGCTGTATAGCTTGACGCGATTGACAAGTTTCGGCTGGAAGCGGCTGACGAACTCGACGACCTTGCCGTATTCCTCTTCGCTGTCGATCCAGATGGCGCTGAAATCGTCGCTGACATAATCGCGCAGAATGCGTTCAACGAGATTCAGGTCGCGGTGAAGGAGCGCTGGAGATTTGCGCTGCTCGCTGCGTTCCTTGATTTCGTTCCAGGTCTTGCCGAGGAACTCGATGTCCGTGCGGATTTCTTCGTCGGAAGCGCCGCCGGCCGCGGTTCGAACGATGAACCCGCCCGGATAGGCGCCGCGGGCTTCGCCGACCAATCGGCGCAAGCGCGAGCGATTTTCGGCGGAAGCGATTTTGCGCGAGACGCCGATGTGATCGATGGTCGGCATGTACACCAGAAAGCGGCCGGGCAGCGCGACGTGGCTGGTGATGCGCGCCCCTTTCTTGCCGAGAGGCTCCTTGGCGATTTGGATGACGATATCCTGGCCGGCCTTCAGCATCTCGGAAATGAGCTGAGGACGGCGCGAAGGTCCGGAGTGGCCGCCGTGATGGCGGTGCGGGCCGCCGGGGCGGCGTTCGAATCGAGGACCGCCGCCGGGGCTGGGACGGCCGCCGCGACGATCTGGTCTGCCGCCGCGATTATCTCGGCCGCGGTTGTCGCGATCGCGTCCGCTGCTGCGATAAGGCCGCTGGAAGCGGGCGCGGGGATTGCCGCCGATGCGCGCGGAGTCGCGGGGAAAATCCTGGCGAGGTTCGGGAGCGCCGGAGCGCGGGGCGCGTGTTTCGCCGGGAAGAAGGATGCTGTCGTCTTCCTTAATGGCGGGCGCGGGCGCGAATTCGCTTCCGGTGGCCTCGACGTGTTCGTGCTCGGTTTCCTCGTGGATGTCGTGATCGCCGATGGCAGCGGCGTGCAACGCGCTTTCGTGGGCTGCGTCCGCTTCCGCTTCGGAGAGCGCATGAGCGTCAAGAGCGCGTGTCTCGATAGCCGCGATCTCTTCCGCGCCTACATCTTGGGACTCGGCTTCCGCTTCGCGGGCGCGAATCGCGTCATGCTCTTCGGCACTCTCTTCAGTCTCTTCCTCCTCCTCTTCTTCTCCTTCTTCTTCTTCGAAAACCGCGCCACCGACGAGCGTATCGGCTGCGGCATTTGCCTGAGTTTCCTCGTGCTTGGCTTCGATGAGGCTGGAGGAGATCACCGCAACGTCTTCTTCGCTAACGTCTTCTTCGCCAAGCGAAGCATCCGTGCGAGTACGTTCTTGCTCGACCACGTCCGGCGCAGCGCCAAGCGCCTGCGGAGCCGTGGTTGTAGTGTCGTCGGCGGAGGAAGTCATTTCTTCCGTGCCGGTCGAGGATGTCTCGGCTTCGTTGCCGGTTTCGGCGAGCAGCCAGCGCGGCAGGCCGCCGGAGGAGCGGCGCGGAACGTTCCCACCCGAAGGCGTCCCAACCTGTTGAATATTGCCACGGGAAGAAATGGAGTCTCCGAGATCCGGCTGCGGTTCGTGAATCTCCGGCTCGATGACGGCAGGCGCGGGGGCGGTGGCGGCGGCAGCCGGCTTGTTTCGGTACTTCGCGAGCGATTCGCCCGGCAGCACGATGTCGTCTTCCCCTGAACTCGCCGGAGCAGCAGGCGGGCTGTAGCGCGATCCTTCTGGGCGCCGATGATCGCGGGGTTCGAAACTGCCCGGTTGTGGGCCCCGCGAATCGTATCCTCCGCGGGAATCGTGCGGGCGTTGATCACCCTGCGGAGACGCGTACTTTGAAGGAGGGAGGTTGCGGCCACTCTGTGGGCGTCCTCCACTGCGGCGGCGTCCTCCACGCCGGCCCCAGCGTCCTCCGTGTCCGCGATCCCCACCGCGATCGCCGCGGAAGTCCTGTCCGCTGCGGTCGTTGCCGCGCTCCGGACGAGAGTATTTCTGCGTGGGATTAAACTGGCCAAAGTTCTGTGGAGCGGAAGCGTTTGAATCCGGCTGGCGCTCCTCAGCTTCGGCGTGGGGTACGCGATTTCCGTCCGGGTCAGCTTCGCCTTGGGCTTCTTCGCCCCTAGAAGCGTCGTGTTCGTGCTCGTGCGCGAAGTCCGCATGCATCGGCTCTTCGTGAGGAATGGCTTGCTGGGCGGCGTCATCCGCGCTCAACGGAGCTACCTCATCGGAGCTGTGCGCATTGGCGAGAGACTCGCCCGGCAAAGCCTCGACCAGCGCAGCCGCCGGCGGAATTGCCGACACTTGCGGCGCGTG
The DNA here is from genome assembly GCA_035602505.1 of Candidatus Acidiferrum sp. Classification (GTDB taxonomy): domain Bacteria; phylum Acidobacteriota; class Terriglobia; order Acidiferrales; family UBA7541; genus Acidiferrum. The sequence goes on along the minus strand of DATNMD010000022.1, from coordinate 43,884 downwards.
CCCATGGTCGTGATCGTAGTCTTCGAGGTTTTCGAAGACGTCGCTGACGTACAGAAACGCGTCGCCGTCCAGTCCGATGTCCACGAATGCCGACTGCATGCCTGGAAGGACACGGGTGACGCGGCCTTTGTAGATACTGCCAACCAGCGCGAACTCTTTTTCGCGCTCGATGTAAATTTCGACTAACTGACCTTCTTCGAGAATCGCGACCCGGCGTTCGTGGGAGGCCGCGGAGATAACCAATTCTTTCGACATGAAAACTCCTTGGGACGCATGGCCGCGAGCTTCTGCCCGAGGTAGGTCCGCAATAGCGGTGCCGGTCCCGGAAGAACCGGGACACACATGTGCGACACCTGTAAAGAGGCGGCGCGTTGTTCGAATGCGGAGGGGCGGTTCCCGGCACTGCCGGAATTGCCGACTGCGAAGTGCGTCCTCTGGCGTTCGAAGCTGCTGCTATTACGGCTGGCCCGTTGCCGGGAATCTCCCGGGCAAACGGCGGACGATGCTGTCCTCACTCTTTCAATCCTAAGTATTCAACCCGGCGCGGCTTTTTATCTTGCAGCCAAGCGCTCGGGACTGGCGGCTCGCCTAGTTGACGAAGCGGCGAATACGCACGTTCATCACCAAACCAATCGCCAGGAAAACAAACAACGTGGCCGAGCCCCCGTAGCTCATCAGCGGCAACGGGATGCCGGTAACCGGCATATAACCAATCACCATGGCCACATTCACCAAAACATGGAAGCCAAGCGCCGCGGCTACGCCCATGACCAGAAACATACCCGCGCGGTCTTTCGCGCGCTGGGCGTTCTGCACTAGTCGTAGCAGCAGAGCCATGTACAGCCCTAAGGCAAGCAGCACGCCCTTGAATCCCTGCTCTTCAGCCCACGCCGACATGATGAAGTCGGAATAACGGACGGGGATGTAGCCCAGTTGATTCTGACTGCCCTTGCCAAACCCTTTTCCCCAGAAGCCGCCGGAGCCCACGGCAATCTCCGATTGCAGTAATTGATAGCCGGAGCCTTTTGCGTCTTCTTCCGGATGCAGGAAGGAAGTGATTCGTTCCCTTTGGTACGGTTTCAGAATGTGCCGGCTGACCGGCGGGTAAAAAACACTTCCAATCAACAGAATCCCTGCCAAAGAAAATATGGCCGTGTGTTGCCACTGCAAACCGGCCAAATAGGCGCCTACAACCAGCAAAGGCACCAAAACGAGCGCCGTACCCAAATCAGGCTGTTTGAGAATCAGCGCCAGTGGCAATCCTACTAAAAGCCCTGCCTTAATCAAATCGCGCAGGGAGAGCTCATCGCTGCGCACCTCGGCAAAGAAGCGCGCCAACACAATGATTATAATCAATTTGACCAATTCTGACACCTGAAGAAATTCGCCGAGGACCGGGATCCAGCGCTTTGCTCCAAACCGTGTGTGTCCGACCAACAGAACGGCCACCAGCGCCGCTACGCCTATCAAATAGAGGATGGGCGCCTGATCCAGTATTAGATGATAGTCGAGGCGGGAAAGCGCAAACATGGCGATGAAGCCGATTGCAAGCCAGCGAACCTGCCTCATGTGCATGCCGGCCAACGAACTGCCATGCGTGGCGGAATAGATTTCAATGACGCCAAGCGCGCAGATCGTCGCCAGGATGGCCAGCAGCCACCAGTCGTAATCGCGTGTTCCCGGTGCTTCCTTCATGATGTCCTTGCCGGACGGGCGGAGTTAAGAGTGTTCATCGCGGGTCCTCGCTTTGCGGTTCGCGCGCCGCAACAGCAGGTTTGAGAACAGGCTGAATGGTTGCCGCCGGAGCCCCTGAGCCGAGATCACGGCGCTTGTTTTCTTTGTTTTCGGCGGTGACGGTTCCGTCGGTCTTTTTCATCTTCTTGTCGTAATACGCTTTGACCACATCGCGCACGACAGGGCCCGCGGCTTCGCTGCCGTGTCCGCCGGCTTGCACCAGCACGGACACCACAATTTCCGGCGTGCGCCGCGGAGCGTAACCCACAAACCAGGAGTTATCCTTGAACTGTTTCCCTTTGCCGAGCCTGGTGCGCAAATCGTAGTTGATAATTTGTGCGGTGCCGCTCTTTCCGGAGAAATCGACTCCTGTCAGCTTCAGCGCGCCCGCCGTCCCGTGCATTTCGTTCACCACGCCGTACATCGCGTCGGTCACTTTTTCCACGGTGGATTCTGAAATATTGAAACGTTCTTCTCCGACGTTCGGCGCATCCTTCAGCAAATGCGGTTGCTTGAACACTCCGCCCATGGCGATGCCGCCAATCACGCGCGCCAGTTGCAGCGGAGTTGCTGTTACCGCGCCCTGACCGATTGCCACAGAGATGGTTTCGCCGGCGTACCATTTGCGATGGAATACGCGTTGCACCCACTCTTCGCTGGGCACGAGTCCGGTTTCTTCGGAAGGCAAATCGACACCAGTGCGATGCCCAAGGCCCAAATGACTCGCGTAATACGATATGCGGTCAATACCCAGACGCTGGCCCACGTTGTAAAAGAAGATGTCGCAAGACTCTACGATCGCTTTGTGCAAATCCACGAACCCATGAGTGGTCTTTCCATACACCCAGCACTTGAATTGCCGGCCATAAAATGTAGCGTAAGCGGGACAAAACGCGGTGAAACTTGCGGGAGGAACTTTGTCCTCGAGCATCGCGGTGGCCATGATGATCTTGAATACCGAGCCCGGCGCAAGCTGTGCTTGGATCGCGCGATTTAGCAACGGTTTCGCCGGATCGTCGTTCAGCTGCTTCCATTCTTCATTGGAGATGCGGATGGCGAAGTCATTCGAATCGGGAGCGGGATGGCTGACCATGGCCAGAATCTCGCCGCTGCGCGGATCGAACGCCACCACCGCGCCTTCGCGCGCGCCCAGCGATTGCTCGGCGACCTGCTGCAAATCGTAATCGATCGTTAGCTGAATCTGCTTGCCTGGAATAGCTTCCTGCGTGGGCAGGTGATCGACTTCTTTTCCGACGCTGTTCACGACGACGCGCCGCATGCCGTCGGTGCCTTGCAGCAGATCATTGTATTGGCGCTCGAGGCCGGATTTACCCACGAAGTCGCCGGGGCGAAAGCGCCCGTTGCTGGCTTCAATCTGCTGCTCGCTGACTTCGCCCACGTACCCGCTGGCATGCGCCATGAAGCCGCCCGGCAGATAGCGGCGGCGATGCACCATCAACATTTCGAGCAAAGGAATGTCCGATCGGTGGGACTCGATGAATGCCACGTCAGCCTTGCTGGCTTCGGGCTTGATGACAATGGGCTGAAAATTCTTTAGGTTGCGCGAATTCTGCAACTGCTCTTTCAGATCCTCGAGCGGAATGCCCAGGCCTTCGGAGATAGCCGGCAGATTCTTTTCGACTTGCGCGGGATCATCGCGAAGCAGAAGAACGCTGAAGGAGGGGTAGTTGTCGATCAGGACGCGGCCATCGCGGTCCAGCATGCGCCCGCGCGGCGCGATGACCGGAATGGAGCGAACCCGATTGCGCTCCGCCCACTGCAAAAACTTGTCCGAATCGATGACCTGGAGTTTCCAGAAACCGATGAGCAGCACGCCCACCATGCCCACGATTATGTAGGAGACGATGGCCAGTCGCTGTTGCGGCAGTCGATTATCGTTGCCAAACCAGTACGACACGAAAACCCCGCGCGCGAGTCTCTCGTTGGCGGCTGCTAGGAAGCCGCGCTATCTCATGGCTGTTCGTTGCCTGTCCCGAGATCTTGCCCGGGACCCTCTCGCGTCACGAATCATATGCACGGCGTGAGTCTCGAAATGTCCTTGAGAAATTCCTAAAATTTCGGCAAAGAAAAATTTCGAAACAATCCTTCGGAGCTCTCCCGATCGCCGGACTCTGCCTTCCGAACCTCGGCCAAGTCATAGAAAACGTAACATCTGCCGAGGGCAAGCCGCAAGCCGTCCGCAAGTACAGGTTCCTCTTCGGCACTAGCCGCTTAGCATTTTCGTCGTTCGTTGTGGCCAGGATCAAGGCTCACTCGTGGCGGAGCGTCACATTGGGGTTGGATTAGCCATTCATTCGTGGCGCAACGCCACGACCGGATCGATGCTCATCGCCCGCCGCGCGGGGATGTAGCAGGCCGCAATCGCTACCCCAACCAAGATCACTGCTACGCTCGCAAACGTCAGCGGATCAAGCGCGCTCACGGCGAAAAGCTGGCTCGCCAAGATTCGCGTGACCGCCTGCGAAGCGGCCAGGCCCGCGAGTAAACCAAAGCCCGCCTGAAGCATTCCGTCGCGTATGACGAGGCGTAACATATCGTGGATCTGGGCGCCCAATGCCATGCGAATGCCGATTTCACTCGTGCGTTGCGCAACGGTGTAGGACATCACGCCGTAAATCCCCACCGCCGCAAGAAGCAGCCCAAGCGCCCCAAATCCGGCAAGCAACGACATCGTGAAGCGCCGCTGCGCCAGCGAATGCGCGATAATCTCCGTCATTAACGAGGGATTGAACACGAGCGTGTTCTTGTCGAAAGCCCAAATCTGTTCCTGGATTGCGCGCGTGAGCGCCGCCGGAGCGACGCGGCTGCGGACGGCCAGAACCGTCGCGTAATTGAACGGAGATTGCGAGTAGAGCAGATACGCCTGCGGCGTCGTGGGGGCGTCGAGACCGTATTGATGAATGTCACCGACAACACCGACGATGGCTGCCCATGGTTTGTCGTCGCTCCGGCGCCCGAGTTGAATTCGTTTGCCCAACGGATTCTCGCCCGGGAAGATTTGGCGAGCCGTCATTTCGCTGATGATTGCCACTGGGGTGTTTCCTGCGGCGTCGGCCTCGGTAAATAGCCGGCCGCGCAGCAATGGGATTCCCATGGTGTGAAAATAGCCGGGGCTTGCGATGTAGCGGTCCACGGAAGGAACTTCGGGATCGGGAACGCGGCGATCTTGAATAACAAATCCAGCTTGATCGAAACTGCCAAAGCCTCCGGCAATCGGAGGTGTGCTGACCAGGCCGGCATCGTCGACGCCGGGAATCCGGCGGATGCGGTCAAGCACTTCGCTTTGGGCACGGACGACGGCATTGTCATCGTCATATTTAGCGCCGATCAGCGAAAAGTTCGTTTCGTAAAGGTTGTAAACGTTGAATCCTGGATCGACGTTCCACGCGCGCACGAAGCTCTTCAGCAGAAGGCCGGAAGCAACCGTAAGGACAAAGGCGAGGCAAACTTCTGACGAGACAAGAAGGCTTCGAACGTTGCTACGCGACGTTCCCCTTACACCGCGCGACGATCGTTGCAGCGCTTCGCGGTGATCCACTCGCGAGGTCTCTATTGCTGGGACGAGTCCAATCAGAAACCCGGTTGCCGTGGCGACACCCGCCGTGAAAAACAAGATCGCCGGGTCCAAATGCAGTCCATTCAAGCCTGCAATCTCGGCAGGCGCCCATCGGACCAGCAAGGCGGTCCCCCATTCCGCTAGAAGCACTCCACCAGCGCCGGCAAGCAAACTCAGCAGGATGCTTTCAGTCAAGAGCTGGCACACGATTCGGAAGCGCGACGCACCCAGAGCCGAGCGGACAGCGACTTCCCGTTTCTTCTTCGCGGCCTGCGCCAGGAGGAGATTGGCGATATTGGCGCACGCAATCAGCAGAACAAAAGCGGTGGCGCCTAACAGCAGCCATAGCGCCGTCTTTATCTTGCCGTACCAGCTTTCCCGCAACGGTAGGATCGTGACCGTGGCGTCGGGCGGATATTCCTTCGGAAACTCGCGCACCAACTGCGAAGCAATCGAATTCATTTCCGCGCGCGCCTGGCTGAGACTGACGCCATCGCTCAATCGTGCGACAGCGCGAAGATGTTGGCAGCTTCGGCAAGCACCCGGCAGGGAGAGATTGTATCCAAGCGGAGCCCAGACATCCGGTGGGCTCCCTGCGTCGTTGAATGACCGAGGCTCGAAGCTTCTCGGCAGAACGCCTACGATCTGAAAGGGGACTTGATCCAGCAAAACGGTTTGGCCGACTGCATTCGGGTTCCCGCCAAAACGGCGGATCCAATAGGGGTAACTGAGCAGCACCACATGCCAGCGGCCTGGAGCGTCCTCCTCCGGCGACAATCCGCGGCCAAGATACGTGGAAGTGCCGAGAACATTGAAAAAGTTTTGCGTGGTTCGCAAACCATAAACAATTTCAGGAGCGCCGCCGCTCGACGATGACGGAGTCCATCCGCGATAGAGAGCAATCTCCTGCAACGATCGTGTGCGAGCTTTCCAATCTTCTACTTCGCCGTAGGAAACGTTCGTTGGCAGCGGCGTTTGGGAGTCGCCGCGGGCCAGGGCGACCAGGCGATCCGGCTGGCGGTACGGGAGCGAATTCAGCAGCACGGCCTTCACGACGCTAAAGAGTGCCGTGTTTGCGCCGACGCCGAGCGCCAAGGTGAGCACGGCAACCACTGTTGGACCAGGATTTTTCCGCAGAGTACGCACTCCGTAGTGCACGTCCTGCCAGAGGGTCTCGAGCGGGGCAAACGTCCACAGTCGGCGCGAAATTTCCTTCAGCCGGTTTACATTTCCCATCCTTCGCCGCGCCGCGTAACTCGCCTCTGGGGCATCCATGCCCGCGGCGCGATTCGCCTCCTCGCGTTTCGCGAGATGAAACGCCAGTTCGTCGTCCAGTTCGCGGTCAAGTTGCTTGCGCTTTGCCAGGAACTTTACGCGTTGCCACAGCGCGTGCAGCCATCCCTGTGCCATGTGCTTCTCCTACGCCGTCTGCAAAACTCTCGCGACCGCCGCGGACATCCGCCGCCAGTATTCGGTTTCTTCCGCCAACCGTTTTCGTCCTGCCGCAGTGAGCGCGTAAAACTTCGCGCGACGATTGTTGTCCGATGCGCCCCACTCGGAAGAGAGCAAGCCTCGCAACTCCAGGCGGTGCAGCGCGGGGTACAGCGCACCCTCTTCCACGCGCAGTACGTCCTGCGAAGACTCATGAATCCACTCGGCAACGCCGTATCCGTGCATCGGAGCTTTCGCCAGCGCTTTGAGAACTAACAAGTCCAGCGTGCCTTGCAGCAGATCTCCGGTATCTTCCTTTTTGTTTTTCATCATTGGCCATCATTGCAGACTTCAACCCATAAGACGTTTAGGGGAGCAAAACGTTTCCCTGATTGCCCGGCAAAATGGCGACGCTTGCTCCCGGCGCGGCGCACGCGCTATCGTGCTAAGACCGCTTCATGGCTGCTCAAACTTTCTCACCACTACGCTTGACCCTAATCGGCATGTCGGGCGCCGGGAAGACATTCTGGACAAAGCGGTTAGCCCAATCCGGGCGGCCCGCGGTTTCCTGCGATGATCGCATTGAGCAGCGCCTGCGCACGAGACTGGAAGGCGGCGGCTACGCCGGCATTAACGGCGTCGCCTCCTGGATGGGCTGGCCGGACAGCCCCAACTACAAGCGGCGTGAAGCCGAGTATCTCGCCGAGGAAATCGCCGTGCTCGATGAAGTTCTCACCGATCTGGGGCGCAATCCGTCCGGTGAGCTCGTTCTGGATACCACCGGCAGCGTGATCTACACGGGCAACAATCTCTTACTGCGCCTGCGCCGCCAAACGACCGTCGTGCACCTCGCCGCCACGCTCGAGGAACAGCAGCTCTTGATTGAGCGTTATCTGAATGATCCAAAGCCGGTGCTGTGGCGCGGCGCGTTTCAGCCAAAAAAGGGCGAAAGACCGCGCGAAACGGTCGCGCGCTGCTATCCCACGCTGATCTCCGCGCGCCGCCAAAGCTACGAGGCGCTCGCGCACTGCACAGTTCCAGTCGCGGAATTGCGTGACGCGACGCTTGATGCGGCGGCCTTTCTGGCAAAAGTCAACGCACGGCTGGAACGGACGAAGTGAGGTACCGCAGCACATCCAGGCAAGCGCCGCTAACCTCGCTCCGTGGCGCGGTCCTGCGCGGGCTCGCGCCGGACGGCGGACTCTACATGCCCGCCGAGATCGCGCGCCGCTCGCCCGGAGAGCTGGAAGAATTTCGCCGCTTGCCGTTCACGGAAGTCTGTTTTCGCGTTGTCACGCCTTTCGCTGGTCCCGAAGTGCCCGAGGAGATTCTGTGGCAAGTGGTCAGCGAAGCGATCAACTTCCCGGTGAAGCTGATTTCGCTTTCACCAGCTTTGCACATACTCGAGCTGTTTCACGGCCCGACGCTAGCCTTCAAGGATTTCGGCGCGCGCTTCATGGCACGCCTGATGGGCTATTTCGTTCGCGACGAGACTCGGCCGCTCACCGTTCTCGTGGCCACGTCCGGCGATACCGGCAGCGCCGTCGCGCACGGTTTTCTCGGCGTGCCAGGGATTCGCGTGGTGATTCTCTATCCCTCGAAGCGCATCAGCGAAGCGCAAGAAAAGCAGTTCACCACACTCGGCGAAAATATCACCGCTTTGGAGGTCAGCGGCACGTTTGATGATTGCCAGCGCCTGGTGAAGCAGGCCTTTTCCGACGCCGAGCTGAACAAGCGGACGTTCCTCACTTCGGCGAACTCTATCAACATCGGCCGCCTGCTGCCGCAAATGTTCTATCATGTCGCGGCGTACCGCCAGCTTCCGGTGGCCTCCGTGCCGCTCATCGTCTCGGTGCCCAGCGGAAATTTCGGCAACCTTACCGCGGGAATTTTCGCAAAGCGCATAGGCTTGCCCGTCGCGCGTTTCGTTGCGTCGACGAACGTCAACGATGTCGTGCCAGAATATCTGCGCACCGGAGAATTTCATCCGCGTACGGCAACGCCCACCCTTTCCAATGCCATGGACGTTGGCAGCCCCAACAATTTTCCGCGCCTGCTGGATCTTTGCCGAAACCGGCTTGAGTACGTGCAGCGCGAAATCTGGGGGCACGGGGCCACGGATGAAGAAACGCTCAGCGCCATGAAGTCCTTGTACGATCGCTTTGGCTACGTCGCCGACCCGCACACCGCGGTCGGGGTGCTAGGTTGGGAAGCTTATCGCCGCGAACACCCCGAGCCGGCCCAAGGGTTAGTCCTGGCGACTGCCCACCCCGCCAAATTTGCCGACGTAGTGGCGCGTGCAATCGGCGCCGCCCCGCCGCTACCCGACCGCCTCGCCGCATATTTACAGCGCCCCAAACTCTCGCAACCAATCTCCAGTCGTTACGACGATTTTAAGCAGTTCCTGCTTGCGCACTGATGGCTCAGCGGCAAATGGTCAGAAGAGATTGAAAGTAACTCTCTAGGACCTGCGGAGGCGGTCGAGCACGGCGAACAGCAGCACCGCCACGACGGCGTTCACTGCCGCGGCTATCGCCAGCCGCAGCGTGAACCACTGCTCTGGCTCCGCTAGCAGCAGGCGCCGCGTTAGCGTAATGAAGCCCTGGTGCACAACGAAGAACATCATCGTCAGCGCAAGGCGCGCCGCCGGGTGTTCGGTATCGAGCCGCGCGCCAATCGATGACGCTAGATAGCCGATGATCGTTTTCGCGATGCCGTACAGCCCTAGCGGCACCGTCGGTCCGCTCAAGCTGTCTTGCAGCAGTCCGATCACCATGCCTAGCAGCAAACCAGTCGACGGATTGCGCCGGCTCAAGCCAAAATAAATTGTTATCAGCAACGGCAAATCCAGCACCGCAAATTTCGGGATGTATACCGGCACAAACGCCTGGAGTATCAGCGCCAGAAATGTCGCAGCAACAATCGCGCCGGAGCGGAATTTGTGCACCTCGATGTGCGTTTCCGCCAGCCGCAGATCGAAGGCGTCGTTCATCATGGATTCACCGCCGCGGTCCCGCCCACGCTTTTGCCGGATGCCGCCGCCGGAGCCGCGGGTTCCTTCCTCTGCTCCATCGGATGCAGCGTCAGCAGCACGATCACCTCTTCGAGCCGTTGCAGATTCGCCGCTGGCCGCACGCGCACTTGCTGGAACGGCCGGCCGGTTTTGATTTCCGTGACGACACCAACGGGCAAATCGCGCGGAAAAATACGATCCATCCCGCTGGTGACTACATGCTCGCCCAGGTTCACCGTGTCATCGGTCGGAATATATTTCATCGAGAGCAGCGGCTCGCCCGTGCCGCCCACAGGACTCTGAATGCGCGAATCCGCGAGCATTGCCCCCACGCCGCTGTCCTTGTCCGTCAGCAGCAGCACCTGCGCGGTGTCGCGATACGACTCGATCACTTTCCCGACTACGCCGTCCGGCGTAATCACGCCCATATTGCGGCGAATTCCGTCGCGCTCGCCGCGATCGAGATAGATCGTCTGGCTGGCGCTATCCGCGCTCGTGCCGATTACCCGCGCCGCCAGCATCGGCACATTGCGCTGCGCTTGCCGGAAATTCAGCAGCGCCGCCAGCCGGTCCGCTTCCGTGGCCTTGCTTTGCAGTTGATTCATTCGCAGCTTGAGCTCGTCGTTTTCACGCCGCAGTTGCTCATTTTCCCGTGAGGTGTTTTGCAGCGCGAAGTAATGGCTCCACGTGCCGCGAATGTTGCCGATACCCTTCGCGCCGGCGCGCTGGAACGGCGACATGGCGCCGACAGTCCACACGCGCAGCAGTCGCCCCTGCGAGTCGCGCTTGATCTGCACGGCCAACAGCACCACTTGCAGCAAGATTACTCCTGCAAGCAGCACCAGCGATTTATGCCGAGAGGGAATGCCCGCCATTGTTCTTCGCAGTCCGTTCTCAAATCAAATTTGCGTTAGGCGAAAACTGTAAGTGATCTGAAGTTTGTAACCGCGTGCTTCCAGTAACAATTCTTTTTCAGTCGATGCAAACCTGGCGTAGCAGGCGAAAATCGCTCAGCATCTTTCCCGTGCCCAGCACCACGGACGCCAGCGGGTCATCCGCAATCGAAACCGGCAAGCCCGTTTCTTCCCGGATGCGCTTGTCCAGATTCTTCAGCAGCGCGCCGCCGCCGGTCAGCACGATTCCGCGGTCGCTGATGTCCGCGGAGAGCTCCGGAGGCGTGCGCTCCAGCGCCACGCGGATAGCGTTTAGAATTGTCGCCACGCACTCCGCCAGCGATTCACGAATCTCGCTGTCATCAATCGTCACCGTGCGCGGCACGCCTTCGATCAAATTGCGGCCTTTCACTTCCATCGTCAGCGGCTTCTCCAACGGATACGCCGAGCCGATCTCCATCTTGATCTGCTCCGCGGTGCGCTCGCCCACGAGCAGGTTGTACTTGCGCTTCAAGTACTGCATTACCGCTTCGTCCATCTCGTTGCCAGCGACACGCACCGATCGCGAGTACACGATGCCGCTCATCGAAATCACCGCGATGTCCGTTGTGCCGCCGCCGATATCGACAACCATGTTGCCCGACGGCTCCTCGATGGGCAGTCCCGCGCCAATCGCCGCGGCCATCGCCTGCTCCACCAGGTAAACTTCGCTCGCCCGCGCCCGGTACGCGGAGTCCTGCACCGCCCGCTTTTCCACGGGAGTGATTTCACTCGGCACGCCAATCACGATGCGCGGATGCACCAGCACGCGCCGGTTGTGCGCCTTCTGAATGAAGTACGTCAGCATTTTTTCGGTGACTTTGAAGTCCGCGATCACGCCGTCTTTCATGGGTTTGATGGCCACTACGTTCCCCGGCGTGCGTCCCAGCATGTCTTTCGCTTCGCGCCCCACCGCCACCACTTCGCCGGTCGTTTTGTTGATTGCCACGATCGACGGCTCGTTCACCACGATCCCTTTGCCGTGCGCAAACACCAGCGTGTTCGCCGTCCCCAAATCGATCGCCAGGTCGGACGAAAACAGGCTGAACACCGACCTGAGGTTGTAACCGTTCTTGTTCATTCCTCGATCCCCCTGCGGAAAGCTGGCCCCGCCGCCATCCGGAGCTACTATTCTCTCCGGACCTCATCTCCAGCGCAAAGCAGCGCGCCCTCTTATTGTCGCGTGATCGTCAAACAGCAGCGTTGGTGCCGGATTCCCAGCGTTCCGCGCGACTCTCGCGCAGCCGTTTACTTCGGTACCACGATGGACACTTGCTGTTTCGCCGTCCCTCCCCGGCGATTCTGTCCAATCACGACAATAGTATGCTCTCCGGGCAGCAGCGGTTCCGTAAAGTGCCGGAACGTTCCATCCTTCGCAATATTCGGCACCGGCTGCGCGTTGATGATCAATGCGGAGCCGGGCTCGGTGCGGCCGATAATTTCTACTACCCGGCCGTGCAGTTGCGTGCCCTGAATCTCGAGCTTCATCTCCTGCGCCTTGCCCTGCGCAACCAGCGTGAACTTATATGGTTCGCTCACGTCGCTCGATAATTTCTTCGCACTCGTTGCGGTCACGTCCCAGAAATAATCACCGGCATCCAGGCCCGAAATGTCTGCGCTCGTGCCTTTCACTGCCGGCACTTCTTTCACGATCTTCGTGAACATCGATGTCGTGCTGATGCGCAGCGAATAGGACGCCGCATCCTGCACCGGCTTCCACTCAAAGTGCACAGCGGCCGTCCTGGGATTCTCCGCAATAATCGGGGTCAGATTGATCGGCTCGAGCAATTCCGGCGGTGCCAGCACGTCCGATTTCGAAATCGAACCCGTCGTCGGAATGTTCACCTTTTGCCCGTGCGTCACTTCCACTTGCTCTTGTCCGCGTTGCACTTGTGCGCTGCCGCTGGAAACCGTGATTTCGCCTTCCTTCGTATCCTTATCCATCTTCACTGCCGCGCGGCTGTTTGGCCGCAGTTCCGCCTTGGCATCCTCCATGCTTACCGCCGCTTTGGATCCGGGCGAGAAGTTTCCGGTAGACAAATCCACCGCGCCGGTGTTGATGCGCACTGCAACGCTGGTTGGCTTGTTGCTGGCCATGGAATTTTCTTCCACCGTGATCAGCGTGCCCGGCTTCACCGTGTAGAACGTTCCGTCAGCAAAAGTCACGCGCGCGTAACCGTCGGTGCCCGTCTGCACCAGGTCGCCCTTGTCCAGCGCCGTGCGGTAATCGGCATCCACCCACTGCACCGAGTTCACTTTTTTCACCTGCACCCGGCCGTCCAGGTTCACGAATTTGGCCTGCGTTTGCGAAACCGGCGCGTTTTCTCCGTCATTACTCGCAATAGCCGTGGAAATCTTGTGCGTCACCGCCGAATACAAGCTCGGAAACAGGATAAACATCCCGGCCAGGACAATCGCCGCAACCAACAGGCCATAAACAATCACCGTCTTGTAGGTGACGGCGTGCCACTGCACTTCCACGCGGTGAATCTTGGGCGGAGCGGCAGGCTCAATCGGGCGATGCGGTTCGATAGGCGTCTGTGTAGGCACAGTTCTGGCGCACTCGTAACGCCATTTTCGCAATATAACACAGCGTTTTCCTCCGCGCCTGAACCGCGTGCCCCCGCGTACTCAATCAGCAAATAGCACTTGCGTGACCCCCCGCCTGTACTTTCCTCCGAATCAGTGGAGCCAGGAAATAGCCGCGCTTATCCAAGTCTGCCAGGCCGACTCGGCTTTGGTCCCCTACCGCTTTTCCATTCGTAGTGTAGTGCATCTGAAAAACCAGATCGGACCCGGCGGGAACAAATTTCGCCATCGTCGCCGGCCGCTCGTCTGGCGAACTTCCCGGCGCATACACCAGCAGAATATCGCTGTCCGTCCAGTGAGCTCCTCGGCGGTCCTCCGCGTCCTTAAGAGTCGCGGCGGTAAACGGTTCGCCCACCGGTAATCGCATGCTTGCCACCGCTACTCCCCGCATGCTTCACACTACCCGTTGCTCTTACTCGTAGCGCAGACAGTTGATGGGATCCAGATTCGCTGCCAGATTCGCTGGATAGTACCCGAAGAACAATCCCACCCCGACGGAGATCACGAACCCAATCGTCACCCAAAGATAAGATAGCGTCGCGGGAACCGAAGGCACAAACGTGCGCACCATCGTGGATATGCCCGCCCCAATCAGGATACCGATGGTGCCGCCAACCAGCGTGAGCGCCACTGCTTCCAGCAGGAACTGCAACCGTATGTCCGCGCGTCGCGCTCCGATAGCTTTTCGCACGCCGATCTCCTGCGTCCGTTCGGTTACGGAAATCAGCATGATGTTCATCACGCCGATGCCGCCCACCAGCAGGCCAATCGAGCTGATCACCGTGGTAAGGATCACCAGTGCGCTGGTCAATTGGTTCCACAAATTGCTAAGAAAGTCCGGCGAGCTCAGCTCGAAGTCATTCTCCTTGCCCGCCGGAATGCGCCGCAGCCGTCGCATTGCCTGAATCACCTCGCCCTGCGCGGTCTCGACGTTCACGTTTTCCGGCACCGTGAACGCCATGATCAGTTCCTTTGCCTCCGGATACTGCTTTTTGAAACTGCTCAGCGGAATGATCACGAAAATATCCACGCCGGGGCCCAGGAACAAACCTTGATCATGCTGGAAAACCCCAATGACTTCGTACACCGCGCCGTTAATGCGCACCGTCTTGCTGATGGCATCCGTATTCGGGAATAGCGATTCGCTGATGGCTGCGCCCAGCACCACTACCGGACGCGCATGCTCCTGATCGAATGCACTGATGAAGCGGCCGCGCTCGATGGCGAACAGCGGTATCGCCTCGATGTACTGCGGCTCCGCCCCGCGCACGATGACCTTCTCCACGCTCCGATTGCCGCTGGTGATCAAGTTCGTGTCTCCGAAGAAAAATCCCCGGGTTCCAACCGTGGTCACAATTTGCACGTCCGGAGCCGCTTCCCGCACAAAATCCGCGTAATCGTATTGAAAATACTTGCGCGTGCGGATGCGTTCCGGCCAGCGTGAAGGGTCCGTGCCCGGCGGAAATCGCGACAGGAAGTAAGTTCGCGAGCCTAGCGACTCCACTTTGTCTTGCACGAATTTGTTGAGCCCTTGAATGATCGCCGCCATGGAAATTACCGAAGACACCCCGATGACGATGCCCAGCACGGTAAGGGCGGAGCGCACTTTTGAGGAGCGCAGAGTGCCCATCGCCGCGAGAAAATTCTCCCGCGCTTGTGCTGGCGTCATTACCGCCATCAGTCAGACCTCAAGGCTACGATCGGATCCAGCCGAGACGCGCGCAATGCAGGATAAATTCCAAAGAAAAGCCCTACCGCGGAGCTCAGCAATACTCCCAGCAGCGCAACCCAGGTTTGCACCGAAGCCGGGAACGGCGTATACGTGCGCAGCGCCAGGGCCACTAGAAACCCCATCGTGATCCCCGCCAGGCCTCCGGCAATGCACTGCATGACGCTTTCCGCCATGAACTGGCTGAGGATGTCTGCCTTAGTCGCGCCCACCGCGCGCCGCACGCCAATCTCTCTTCGCCGCAGCGTTACGCTGACCAGCATGACATTCATGATCACGATCCCTCCGATGAGCACGGAAATCGCGCTCACTAGGATAAACACCGCGAAAAACGCCGAGCTGATGCTGCGCCACAAAGCCATGTAACTTTCCTTGGTGCCGATGAAAAAATCGTCCTCCATCGTCCCGTTGAGATGCCGGCGTGCCCGCAAAAGTAAGTGCGCCTCGTCTTGCGCGTTTTCAAATTTTTCCTTGCTCGTCTTCACATTGATTGTCAGGCTCGTCAGTGGGCCCTTCATGCGCAGAAACACCGGCAGCGGCACCATCACGAAGTTGTCCTGGTCCTGCCCGAGTACACTGCCAATCTTCTCCATGACGCCTATCACCAGGAGTTCGTCATTCCCCAAACGAATCGCTTTGCCTACCGGCTCCATGCCTGAAAATAACTGCTGCACCAGTGTGTCTCCAATCAGGCAGACGTCCGTGTGGTGCTCGACTTCCGACGGCGTGAAGTACCGTCCGAGCTCAACGTTGCGTGTATCGATATCGGCCATGTTCGCTGTTTGGCCGTACAGGTTTACGTCCGTTACTTCTTTATTGCCCGCTCGCGCCCGAACCACATTGCTGGCCGTTGCCCCGACTTCTTCGCAGTCGCGGCACCCTTCTGCGACGGCGCGCATGTCTTCCAACTCGATCTTTTTGTACTTCAGTGCTTTCAGAACAATGGTGAAGTCCGTTACCGCAAATGGGGTTCGCGCAATCTGAAATACGTTTGTCCCCAGGTTGGCGATTTTGCTCTCCACGTAGAGATTCGCCCCTTGCACGATGGTCATCACCGTGATCAGCGTGGCCACACCCATTGTAAGCCCCAGCATCGTTAGCGACGTGCGCAGCTTGTGCGCGCGCAGCGCGCTGAAGCACTGCACAAGATTGTCTCGGATGGCCAGCATGGACTGGAAAAGCCTTCCGCCTATTTTTCGAATCCGGCCAATACCCAAGCCCCGTCTCACTGGGCTCTGGGACCCTCTCTAAAGACTACGAAAAAGAAGGCGCGAGGATTACACAATTCGTTCAGGTCAGGCACCTCCGCCGGAATCGATACCAAGCTGGCCCAAGCGAGTAGCAGGCCCAACAAAACGCCTTTTCTTCGATTCCATTTGAGCCGCCCGCCCGCATCTTCTATAATCTAAGTTTGTCCACCAATTGGAGGAACTAGCAGTATGGCTGTAGCAAAAGATTCTCGCAAAACCGGCATGCGCATTTTGCTCGGAGTGGTCGTCCTGCTCCTCGGCGGCAGCATGCTGCTCTACCTCGTGCCGCAAACGCCCGGCACCGGCGAAGCCTCCTCCACCGACATTGTCGCCAAGGTCGGCGACCAAACCGTCAGCGCCTCCGAGATCCGCCAGCAATTCGCGGAAATTCAGCAGCGCAATCAAATTCCCAAGCAGCTGGAATCCCTGTACGCCCGCCAAATTCTCAACCAGCTCATCTTCCAGAAAGAAATGGAGTACGAAGCCAAGCGCCTGGGCATCCGCGTTTCCGACCAGGAGCGTGCCGCCCGCATCCGCCAATTTCTCCCCACCGCTTACAACGGTGACACCTTCGTCGGCATGGACCGCTACGCGTCCGAAGTACAAGCCCGCTTCCAGTTGAGCGTCCCTGTATTTGAAGAGCTCATTCGGCAAGGCTTGCTCCAAGACAAGTTTCGCAAGCTCGTCACCGACGGCGTGAGTGTCGGCCCCTCTGAGCTGCAAGACGAATTCAAGTACCGCAACGAAAAAGTGAAGCTGGACTACGCCTTCATCAAGCCCGAGGATCTGGAAGCGAAAATAGCTCCGGACGAAGCCGAAATCAAAGCCGCCTATGAGAAAAACAGGAGCCGCTACCAGGTTCCCGAAAAGCGCGTCGCTCGCTACGGCCTCATCGATCTGACCCAGCTTCGCCAAACCGCCCAGATTTCCGACGACGAACTAAAGGCTCAATACCAGCAGAACATCCAGCAATACCAAGTGCCCAATCGCGTGCACGTCGAGCACATTTTGCTAATGACCGTCAGCAAGACCGACGCCGAAGTCGAGGAAATCCGCCAGAAAGCCGAAGACGTCCTCCAGCAAGCCAAGAAAGGCGCCAAGTTTGAAGACCTCGCCAAGAAATACTCCGAAGATCCAGGCACCAAGGACAAAGGCGGCGATCTCGGCTGGATCACGCAAGGTCAGACCGTGGCGGAATTTGAGAAGACCGCCTTCGGCCTCGACAAAGGCAAAATTTCCGACCTCGTAAAGACGCAGTACGGCTTCCACATCATCAAGGTCCTTGAGAAGGAAACCGCGCACACCAAGCCCTTCGACGAAGTCAAGGATTCCATCAAGGTTCCGCTGTTGCTCGCCAAGACCGACAAGCTGGCCAGCGACGAAGCCGATCAGCTTTCTGCCACCATTCGCCGGTCGAACAAGATCTCCCTCGATGATCTCGCCAAGCAGTTCCATCTTTCCCTCGGCGAAACTCGCCCGGTGACCGCCACCGATCCCATCCTCGAACTCAGCAATTCCAAAGAAGCTAAGGAAGCCATCTTCCGCTTCCGCCAGGACGAACTGAGCCTGCCCATTCGCACCGACCGCGGCTATCTCGTGCTCTCCGTGAAGCAAATTCAGCCCGCCCACCCGGGCTCGCTGGAAGAAGTCCGCGACAAAATCGTCACCGAGCTGAAGCAGCAGAAATCCAGCGAGCTCGCCCGCGTCAAGGCCGAAGATCTCGCCAAGCGCGTCAAGGCCGGCGAAAAGTTTGACGCCGCCGCCAAATCCCTGGGTCTCGAATCCAAAACCAGCGACCTTTTCGCGCGCAACGGCTCCATTTCCGGCGCCGTCAGCGGCAAGCAAGTCGCCGCCGCCTTCCAACTCAAGCCCGGCGATGTCGGCGCGCCTCTGAACCTTGGCGCAAACTGGTTCGTCTATCGCGTCGCCGAAAAACAAGAGCCCAACCCCGCCGATTTCGAGAAACAGAAGAAAGAATTGACCGAGCAAGTCCTGCAAACCAAGCGCAATCTTGCCTTTGAAGCCTTCCGCACCTCCCTGGAAGCGCGCCTCCGGCAAGAGGGCAAACTGCAAATTATGTCCGACAAGTTGAAGGGGTTTGGCGACCTAAGCTGACATAACTCATTCAAAACAAGACGTTTATTATTTTACAGCGCCCCTCTTGTGTTCCCCGCAGCATCTATTTACCCTATTTGTGTCGTAGAAAGCCTTGATTCCACCCGACGCCGTTGCCAAACGGTCTAGCTTTTTCCCGGGGGCTCGGACGGAATCCGCAAGAAAACCTAAATGGCTACTCAGCGCCAGAACCTTCAAGGATTGGTGAGCACCATGCCAGGCCGAGTGTCTGCAGTCCGCAATGATTACCGCTGCTCCATCGAACGCAACCAAGCCGGGAAGTATTGCGTGCGCATCCGCGTCCGCTACCCCCGCCACGCTTGGCTCCTCGGCGTCTTTTTCCTGGCTTCCAACTTCGATAAAGCCATGAAAAAGCTCGAGGAATCCGTCGATTTCCTCCAGCGCCACGAAGAAAAGCTCTGGTTCTGGGGCGTCGACCGCGCTGAAGACATGGGTTTTTCCGCCGAATTCCTCCGCGAAGTCGGCCTACGGCTCGACCGCCGCATCGAATTCCCGCCCAAGGGCGCCAATCTTGCGCTCGCTCCGGAGCGCAACGTCCCAGCTTTCGTCCTAGGCCCAGTCCGCCGCGGCCTCGCCGAATCGATGGAAGCCCCCCGCCCCGTCCACGCCGGCGACTAACCCGACTTGAGGGTCGGAGCTTTAGTTTATCCTGAGCCTCGAAGGGCCCCGACATAAAGTCGACGCCATGGGCGGGCTTTAGCCCCCGAGGAAACATCTTGCTGTATTTTCAAAGAACCAAAGCTCCAGTGGGCATGCTCTATCTCCGCCCTGCGCCCAAGCTTTACATTCCTCATATTGACTCCGACTGAGTTCTTCGGCAACATCAGGCGCTCACAAACCCCGGCGAAGCGTTCACCCAAATTCACTAGGAGAGAGGTGCCACCCATTATGACGAGAATGACGAGAATGACGAGAAAGCCGTCCCTGCGTGCGTTTCTGTTCGTTCTAGCCTGCATTCTGAGCCTGTCCGTGACTGTAGCCGGGGCCCAGACGAAAGCAAAATCCACGCCGTCGAAAACAAAGTCCGCCGCCTCCACCGCGCCTAAGTCCGCCCTGGTCGACCTCAATTCCGCAACCGAGGATCAGCTCAAGGAACTGCCCGGCATTGGCGACGCTTACGCGAAAAAGATTGTGCAAGGCCGTCCCTACGCGAAGAAGACCGACCTCGTCCGCAAAAAGATCGTCCCCCAGGCTACCTACGACAAAATCGCCGACAAGGTAATCGCCAAGCAGCCCAAAGCCGCCGCCACCGCCGCGAAGGCCAAATCCTAGCCTATGTAGAGGCCGGCGTCCGCTGCAATGGGCAGAGCGCGCTCCAGGACGTGCCACTGTAGCCGCAGGGCTTTAGCCCGGCTAGCGAGCAAAGCGAGCGCTCCGGAACTTAAGGGTCGGAGCTTTAGCTCCGTCATACGCGCTCGTTCTCAGTGGCCTTTAGCCCTGAGGAAACCCTTGTCCATTACTTCCCGCGCAAAATCACCTCGCCCTGCCCAACCATCTGGTCATTCAGCCAGACGCGGTACTTGTACGTGCCGTCCTTCGTCCCTACCCGCGCCGGCCCGCTCAGCAGCCGCATCCCCGCCGGCGCTTGAAACACGTTCGACGAAAACGGGCAGCGGTTTACGTCAAACTCCACGCGCAAATTGCCCGCATCCGAAATCCACGAAACCTGGTCGCCCGCATCCAGCACTACCGCCTGCGGAATCAATCCCACCAATACCGGCCGTTCAGCCATTTCCCCTCACGCTTTCCATTTTCACTTTAACTTCGCCTCAAACTCCTGCGCCGACCGCTTCGGCGCAGCATTGCACCAAGCAGCCGCCATAGCCTGCTTCAATATCTTTTTTGTGGCAGCCCGCAACCGCACGCTGGTAGCCCCGCCGCGTCCCCATCCCCCGGCCACCGGCTCAAATACCTCCGGCTCAGCCCGCACGAACTCCTCCTGCTGCTCCGGGGTCAGCTTCACCATGCCCCATTTCTTTTCCGGATAAGCCAAAGTCGCGAAAATCTTCCCGCCCCGCACCCGAAAATCCGGATGATCCATGTGCGAGCTCTCAAACGCCTCCGGAAAGCTCAAAGCCAACCGCCGAAACTGTTCCGCCGTCACGATCCGCTCCTCTCGCGAACGGAACGATAGCACATCGTCGTTCGTAGCCGCGAGCCTGCTCATCAGTCACTTAACGCGCTGCGGCGCTTCGCGATTGCTGATCATGAATAACTTCGAACGAGAGACGTGGCCGTGGTGTCTGGATAAATGAAGGCGCAACCCGCGCGCACTTCAAGGAGATCCGCCCCGATGAATATGATGAAAAAGACAGCATTCACCTTTGCTTTGCTTGCCACTCTTCTCGCAAGCTGTGACGGAGTGTACGCGCAAAAGCCCGCTCCCAAACCCGTGCCCCTGACGCTGGCGCCTGATCTATCGAAACTGAACATCGAGAAAATACTGCAACAGGTGCAGACCACAAAAGTTCAGCAGAGCGCCGAAGAAACATCGCCTTTGCAGCTCGTGGCGGAATTTCTGCAACTGCGCACCGGTCAGGTGAGCGAGCTGGAGCAATTGTTGCAAGCGCGGCAGGCCACGCTTGTGCCGCTATTTCAAACAGCGCAGTCCTTGATTCAGCAACTAGGCTTTCTGCTGAATTCTGGCGGAAACCCGGTACAGGTTGGGGTATTGGTGATCCAAATCCACGCGTTGCAGCAGCAGATGGCCCAGGCACAGCAGGCCTTTCTTGCTCGATTCGTGGCGATCCTCGACCCTGATCAACTGCAAAGACTGCAGACCGTGCAGCTTGCGGCTCACTTACAGCCTATTCTTCCCGCATTCCAGTCGATATTTCTTTTCTGACTCGAAAGGACCACAAGAGGCCGCGTAGTGCGTGCCAAGCTGCGCGGCCGAGCCCCGGGCAATCTACGGTCAGGATCTGGTCGGTTTTTTGAATAGCTCCCCGCCGACCGCGGCCAGACATGCTATTTTGCTGAACGAGCGGGCTGGCCGCGGTGTCTATACGTAAGGAGTAGAAGAGGCGTGACAGGCGCGTGCGTGAGTACGTTGATTGCTAGAGCCGAAGCGCATAGTCCCGAGGCTGGATTCGGCGAGCGCATCGCTGAAAATCAGCGGCGCGTTTTTCAGATTGCCTTCAGCATCCTGGGCAATTCCGCCGACGCGGAAGATGTCGCACAGGAAGCGTTTTTGCGCGCCTATCAGAGGTTCGCATCGCTGCGGGAAGCGGAAAAATTCCGCGCCTGGGTGAACCGCATCGTTTTTCGGCTGGCTTTGAACCGCAAGAGAGGCTACCGGCGGCGCTTGGCGCGCGATACCGCCTGGCAGATTAGTGAGACGCGAACGACCGTGGACGGCGCCGGGGATGCGGAGAAGCAGGTGATGTTGGACCGGCTCCGCAGAGAAATAGAGCGCTTGCCGGAGAAACTGCGCAGCGTCCTGCAGGTTTCGCTGGTGGAAGAGATGGACGCTGCTGATGTGGGCGCGGTGCTCGGGATTCCCGCCGGGACGGTGAGGTCGCGCGTGCACACGGCGCGAAAACTGTTGTTGGAAGTGATGCAATGAAGAAAGCATGCGAGAAATGGAGGGACCCGTTGCTGGAGGCTGCCCTGACGGGAGCAAAACCGAAGGCTCTCGAAGAGCACCTGCGAGCCTGCACGAATTGTTCGGAAGAGCTGAGTGAGCTTCAAGCACGCAAGGCGCGATTGGACGCATTGCTGCCGCTGGCGGCGCAAGGAGCGGGGCCGTCGGTGGATTTCCGGGCGCGCGTGCTGGCCGCGGCGGAGGCCGCCGGCGAGAGCAGGCGCGCGCGGCCGTGGCGGGTCTGGACCCTGGCTGGAGTGACGGCGGTGATTCTCGTGGCGCTCGTAGTGGGAGTGACGTCGTACCGCAGAACAGCGAGAACGGTTCCGGCGGACGAACTTGCCGCCGCGCAAACGCTAGCGGAGTGGCGAGCGCCCAGCGATGTTCTGCTGGCGCATCCAGGGCCGGAGATTTTGCGGAAGATGCCGAGGCTCGGCGAGTCGTACCTGAATGTCCCCGTGAAGATGCCCCTGAAGATGCCCCCTGAAGATAAATGAGGAGGAATGAAATGAGAGCGGGAATTCTCTGTATTTGCGCGGCGCTTCTTTTTGCGGCGGGACCAGCCCGCGCCCAGCAGCCCGATCAGGATCCCATGGGGCAGAGTTTTTTTGCTCCGGAACTGGTGATGCAACATCAGGAAGCGATTGGGCTAAGCGCAGAGCAAAAAGATTATTTCAAGACGGAAATCCGGGCCGCCCAGTTGAAATTCACGGAGTTGCAATGGAAGCTGCAGGATGAAATGGAGAAGCTCGTTGCGCTGGTCAAGCAGCCGCGCGTCGACGAGCAGCAGGCTCTTGCGCAATTGGAAAAGGTGCTGGCGACGGAACGGGAAATTAAGCGGCAGCAAGTGACCTTGCTCGTACGCATCAAGAACAAATTGACGCCCGAGCAGCAAGCAAAGCTCTCGGAGCTGCGAACCAAGCCTGCGACCAAGTAGCAGCGACCGCGTGCCGATGGGCCTATCTCGCCACGTTTCTCGCCGTTTGTAGCGGCGAGTTTACCTCGCCATCTTGCCTTTTCTTGATCTCTTGGGATTTATCTCGCTGCATTGCCCTGGGGTTTTGCTGCAGCTGCGCACTTGTAGCCGCGAGTTTATCCCGCGGCCTTACCTTTCGGGTTTATCCCTTGAGTTTGTAGCCATCTTGTCTTTCGCGGTTATCCCTCGAGTTTGTAGCGGCGAGTTTACATCGCCATCCTGCCTTTTCCCCGGTTTCCTTTGGTCCTCCCTTTTCCACGGCGGAACGAACGGGGTCGAGACTACCGGCAGGTTAGGCCAAGCAAACATAAACGAGCCCGAATATGGCCACCCCTCCGCACAGCCCACCAAACCGGCTCGAACCGGATTCAAGAACGCATACAACGCGGCTCCGTCAATCGATTCCCCGTCACACAACACGTGGTCGTAAAACCCCTTCTGCCACAACTCGGAGATTCCCAATTTTCTCGTTTCTCGCGCCGCCAAGCTCTTGAAGGCTTGCATGAACCTCGGAAGACTGGCGGAGTCACTCTCTCCAATCACAACCAGATGGAGATGATCCGGCATGAAACAATAAGCATTGACATTGAAGCAATGAGATCCGCAGGTGGTGCGCAATACCGGCACCAAGCTCTCCACCAGGACCGCGTTGGCCAGAATCTTGCGTCGCTCGTTGGCGCACAGCGTAAAGAAATAGGCATGTCTCCCCAGATAAGACTCAGGTCCAAGGCGATTCGGCTTTCGATGAAAGTCGGGCATGCAGATGCCGCGATTCTACGCCCCGTCAGGAAGGGTGGCGAGATAAACTCGCCTCTACAAGCCCTTTTTCCCGCAACTTCTTGTCCTCTCTAGCCTTGTAGCGGCGAGTTCACCTCGCCATCTTGCTTTTAGCGGTTCTAGCGGCGAGTTTATCTCGCCATCTTGCTTCTAGGGTTGTAGCGGCGAGTTCACCTCGCCATCCTGCTTCGTCACATTTCCCCTGCCTGCAAAGCTCGTGCGATTTCATCATCCAGCGGTGGAAGCCACTAACTTTCAGTCAAGGGAGCGGCGCTTTCAAGCGCGTCGTGTGCGCCCCGAATGCATCTACGGGGCGCCGCGAAAGCTTATAGCACGACGGTTGGGCTTTAGCCCGGGTCTTGCTGTGCGCCCGATCCTCTATCCCCTCTGCGCAGCCCGGAGGCAATTTCGAGCGGATCAGCGACTCCACCTGACTGTGCACCGTGTCGGCTTTTGTTTCTCGGTACCTCTAGAGCGCCGGGTCGAGAACAGTTGGCGGGCGATCTTCTGCGGTGAAGCGAATAATCCGAGATTCGTCAGTGAAGAAGCAGCGCCACCCATCGTTTCCAAATCTTTCCGGCAGCGCGACGACGGTGTACTTCGTAATCCGGCCGCGCGAGTCAGCAGGACCCGCGATCATCGCAAACGTGTAGTGCATCTTTCTGCCGCTAGCGAGCTCTTGGTCGATGAAACCGGCGCCCGGTCCTTGTCCTAACTCGGACAGCGTCGCAGCGAATCCTTTGTCGAGATGTTTCTCAGCGTACGCGGACTGCGCGGTGTTGATGCTGCGTATTGCGCCAACAGCAGACGCTTCGTCTAAGGCGACGCGACTCGGCAGCATATGCGGAATTAGGACGGCGGCGACAAGGACCATAAAGAAACCTCCGACGAATCGATTTGCGAGCACGCCCCAGTCGCCTTGCTCGCGTTTCATTGAGTAGTAGGTTTTGATAGCGCTCACCACGAGCAAAAGTTGCAATAATGCGTAAATGGCGAAACCCGCCCGCCGCGTGTATGTGTCGGACGTCGCGGCAAAGAAGGATGAAAAGATCAGCGGATAGGGGCCCAAAGCCACAGCCAGGGCCAACCCACGTTTCTGGCTCTTGGTGGTTCTCCCTATGAGCCGTATGAGCATCCACAAGAACGGAAGCCACAGCGGCGCGGTAGGAACCAGGGCGATCAGGTCTTGGGCGTCTGCGTGCGTTGCGACAGTGACGGCGGCGATACTCAACGAGCCAAACGCAAGCGCGCGTGTAGCCTCCAGCCAGCGTGAATCGCTAGGAACATTCGTTGGTCCGGAGTCAATCGGGTTGGACATGTTTCTGCCTGAGGTCTCTGCAAATAATCTTCAGCCTAGGTACGTAGGGCAGCCGTCAGCGGGTCCACGCCTCGTGCCCAATGCGACAAGTCACGAGGTCCCAGCCTCATACCATTGGCGGTACCTCTCCAAAAAAGTGCTTGACAACCGGTATACCGATATGATAACGTCCCACATGTTACCTCGACAGCTAACCCTTCCTCCACACCCTCCCGCCAAGCTAAACCCTTCGCTATCACACTCTTGCAAACTCTTTTTTACGCTACTTGCCCCGAGCTTCGAGGGCAGCCTCGAAGGGTGCTTTTCCCCAAGAGTCAATTACCATCAAATCAGCAACTTCCAGGTTACGCGCCGTGGCAGATTTACGCGCTGCGGCGGGACTCTTTCTCGCTCTGAACGCAAGCTGCGATGGGTGGCAATACACCACGGATTCCTATCGAGCGAGAAGGAGCGGCGGCGGAACTGTTCCTCCACGAACTGCTTTAGAATCAACACTTGTAAAAGTGTATCAAAACAAATGACTTTAACTCCCTTTAGAATCAACACTTATGAAAAACAGGGGGGGAGGGGGTAGATCTCTCTTGCTTCCCCGCCATCGCATGCCCCACGCAGCGCCTCTATTGCCACTGCCCTCAACCAGTTACGCATACTTCCCGTCGCCACGGGGGTGTGGTCGCGCGAGTGTCCCTAATCCTAAACCTTTACTTCAGCTACGTCGGCGAGCGACTACTAAGACGGCGTCAGTGGGAGGGCAGGATTCAAATGCGCCTTAGGGGCAGAGTGGGGAGTGCACTGGAACAACTAATGGCGGTCCTGGTAAATCCATTCGCGGGAAATGGTTTCCGGAAGCGGGGGAATCCTGTCCGAGAATTGGGCAAGCGAATCCAGCCGGGCCCGAATCTCCTCGGGAGTTCGCAACGGCGTTTGTGGACGCGCCCCGGCCTGGCGTGCCAGAATTTCTTCGACATAAGACTCTACCCGCACACTCCGCGCTTGCGCTTGGGCAGCGACTTCGTCGGGAACCTTGCCCTTGATTTCCATAGGAAAACTCTAGCACGAAGCATGTGGAGGAGGCGGGTTTTTGCTCAGAAGAAGTCCTCTGCAGGACGCGGAGTCAGGCCGCAGCGGCGGGCCAAATTGTCGGTTGCGCGAGTGTTCTGGAATGCGCGAAAATCTTGCTCTGCGGGTATCCTATCTTTGCAGCTTGGCAAAGCTGGGTTCCTTACTTCCCCCAGCGCGCGCGCTAAGGCCCTCTGAGTCAGAGAGATAACGTAGAGTACAAGGACACGGTCATGACGCAGCACATCGGCGAACTCAATCCTCCCAATCGGCTCATGCTCACTCCAGGTCCGTCGTCGATGGACCCGCGCGTATATCGCGCGCTGGCCACGCCCCTGGTGGGCCACATGGACCCGTGGTTCAAGGGCTGCATGGACGATACACAAGTCTTGCTGCGGCAAATCTTTCAAACCGAAAACCGCCTAACTATGCCGCTTTCCGCTTCCGGGTCCGGGGGCATTGAAGCTTCGGTCGTGAACAGCTTGGAAGAAGACGATGAAGCCATCATTTGCGTCAACGGAGTTTTCTCCGATCGCATGGCAGTGATTGCGTCGCACACGCCGGCGAAAGTGACGAAAGTCGAAGCGCCGTATGGCAAGGCGGTCGATGCCGAAGATGTCCGGCGCGCGGGCAAGGGCAGGAAAATCAAAATTGTCGGGCTTGCGCAGGGTGAAACTTCCTCCGGCGTGCTCACGCAGATTGAGCCGTTCCGCAAAGTCGCGGACGAGCTCGGCGCGCTGCTGGTTGTCGACACAGTAGCTTCGCTGGCGGCGGTGCCCCTGCATGTCGACCGCGAGCGCGTGGACATTTGCTTCAGCGGCACGCAAAAGGCGATCAGCGCGCCCCCGGGCATGTCGCCGATTACGGTGAGTCCGCGCGCGGAAGAAATTTTTCGCACTCGCAAAACGAAAGTGCAGAGCTGGTATTTCGACCTCACTACCGCGATGAATTATTGGGGCAAGGAGCGGCTGTACCATCACACGCCGCCGGTTTCGCTGATTTACGCGCTGCGCGAAGCGATGCGCATCGTGATGGAAGAGGGGCTAGAAGCGCGCTGGGAGCGTCATCGCGTGAATCAGTTGGCGCTGATCGCGGGCCTCGAAGCGATGGGGCTGGAGCTGCTGGTGAGGAAGCCGGCGGATCGCTTGCCCACGGTGACGGCAGTGATGATTCCCGACGGGATCGATGACGCAAAAGTGCGCAACCAACTGCTCGATGAATTCAACATTGAGATCGCGGGCGGGCTTGGACCACTCAAAAATAAAATTTGGCGCGTCGGCTTGATGGGCCACTGCAGCCAAAAGCCCTATGTGCTACTGTTCCTCGCCGCGCTGGAAAAAATCCTGCTCGATCAGGGTCTCCGCGTGCCGTCCGGCGCGGGAGTCGGTGCCGCGGTGCAGAGTTACACGCACGTGCACTCCGAAGCAGCGGTCAGCCGCTAGGTTTGCGCGGGGAAAGCCTCACCCCTAAAGGGGTGAGCTACAACTGATTGCTGACAGCTGAGAACTGAGGAAATGTGACGTCACGTCCTGTCCTGGCCAATAGCGGCGCCATGAGCACGTTTGTAGGCGCCTTTGAAGCGACTTCCAGACTGACCGGCACCCTATTCCAGTGCCGGTTTTCGCACATGTGGAACGGCATTGCCACGCGCCACGCGGACACCATCGACACGAAATTTTTTGTCAACGGTAAGGCGCTGGTCTTGGGGCTGGCGCACACGGCCTTCGTGAAATTTCGCGAGCGCACAGGACGCGACCTGACTGACCGCGAAGCCAGTTTTATTGCCGCGGAATTTTTGAGCGAGCGCCTGGAAGAAGAAGACGAGCGGCAACTCTACGACGTGTCCGAAGCGGATGTGCTGCGGCTGATCGGTCAGATCGGAATTAAGTAGAAGAGCCCGGCCAGAAATGGCTGGGTCAACAAAACCGGACTAGTCGCCGGTTTCCGCGTGGAAAGATTCGAGACACGCATGGCGCAGGCCATCGCGGCGTATAAAGTGAATCACTAAAAACATCAGCAAGCCGCCGCACACCATCACGGCAACTGCGATTTGCAATCCAAATTGCATGTCGTGAAGATCAGAAATTCTGCCCACCAACTGCGGGCCAAATCCCCCGACAAGCTGCGTGACAAACATGTAGACGCCGATGGAAGTCGCGTGAGCCCGGCGCGGCATCATATCGTGAATCACCGCGGTAACCGGCCCGTGATACCAGGACATGAAGAAAGCCGCCAGCGCGAGTGCAGCGAGAACGTGCGATTGTTCCTCGCTTTGAATGGCCAAGAGCAGGAATGGAGCGGCCAGAAGAAAGGCCACAGCAATGGCGATAATGCGTCCGAATGCGAACCGCCGCTGCAGGCGATCCGCGACGTAGCCGCCGAAAAGCACGCCGCAAAGGCTGCACACTAGACCGATTACAGCGAGAGAGACGGAAGCCTGGCGCAAGCTGAAGTCTTTGTAAGTGACAGCAAAGTCGACGCCCCAGGTGAGCAGCGATACGCTGGAAAAGGTAATGCACGTTCCGCCCGCAATCATGGCGAGAAATGCGGGGACGGTGAGCAGCTTCCGAATGGGGCAGACTTCGGAGCAGGGGCCGCGCGGCGGCTCTTGCAAAGACATCACCGCGATCACTGGGATAAGGCCCGCTGCAGCGATCACGAAAAGCGCGTACTGCCATCCGTAACGAGGACCGATAAGGCCGCCGAGAGCTTGGCCGGCGGCGCCGCCCAAGAGCATGCCGCTGGCAAAAATGGCTTGCGCCGACGCGCGTTTTTCCACGGGGAACGCTCCGGAAATCATGGATTGCGCGGCGGGGGCGTAGGCGGCTTCACCGATTCCGACGAAGGCGCGCGCAATCAGCAAAAATAGGAAACTGCCGGCAAGGCCGCCCGCGAAAGTCGCGATGCTCCAGCAAACAATTCCGAAAGTAATGATGGCTTTGCGACTGAAGCGATCGGCGAGAAATCCAAAGGGGATGCTGCCAATAGCGAGAACGAGGAGGAGCCAGGTTTGCAGGGAGCCGAGCTGCGCGTCGGTGACGCCGAGGTGGGTGCGCAGCATGGGAATCAGCGGAATGAACACCCAGCGCGCGGCGAAGTTGACAAAGTTGACGAGAACAAGTACAGCAAGGAGACGGACCTGGTAGGAACTGAGCGGAATGGATTTTGACGACACTCTAAGTTGGCTCCGTCGGCGAGGCGATACGTCTGGGGCGTCCGCGAGATGGCCAAGGGGTGCGGCCTCACGGCTTCAGCGTCCGCTCTATCCTTGTTTAATTATATACCGCGCATGACTTCCACCAATTCCTCTACAGCAAGCACTAGTGACCGGTTGACTACCGTACTTTCGTACGGTGCGCTGCTGCTACTGATTTACCTGGTGTTTCGAATCGTGGAGCCGTTTCTGGAGCCGCTGGCGTGGTCGGCGGTGCTGGCGATTTTTTTCTATCCGGTGCACGAGCGAATTATACAGTGGCTGCGGCCAAACCGCGCGGCGCTGGTGAGCACGCTGGGCGTGACGCTGCTGCTGATTGTGCCGGCGCTGGTGGTGCTGGTTTATACGGCGCGGCAGGCCATCGACGCGACGGCGCGGCTGCAAGATACGCTGATGGATCCGGAGAAGGCTTTGCCTTCGCACGCGTTAGCTTGGATCCGGCACCAGCTTCCGCAGGCCTGGCAGTCCACGGATTTTTCGCAACCGCTGCGTCAGGGCGCGGAAAGAATCGCGACGTTCCTGGCGTCGCGATTGGCGGGGCTGGTTAAGAATCTGTTCAATTTTGTTGTGGATTTGTTCATCGTGATTTTCGCGTTGTTCTTCATGTTCCGTGACGGTGACGAGATCGTGCGCGGGGCGAGCCATTTGCTGCCATTTGACGAATCGATTCAGGAGGAGATACTACGGGAATCGCGCGATTTGATTTTCGCGAGCGTGGCGGTGGCGCTGGTGATTGCGGCGCTGCAAGGAGCGTTGGGAGGGCTGGCGTTTGCAATCGGAGGAATTTCAGCGCCACTTTTCTGGGCGGTGCTGATTGCGTTTTTTTCGCTGGTGCCGGTGGTGGGTTCGGCGCTGATTTGGGCGCCGGCGGCGCTGTTTCTGGCGTTCAGCGGGCATTGGGGTCGGGCCCTTGCGGTGGTGGTGATCTGCGGCGGGGTCGCAGGCGTTGCGGACAATATTGTGCGGCCGCTGCTGTTGCGCAACCGCACGCATCTGAACTCACTGTTGCTGTTCCTGGGCGTTTTGGGAGGATTGCAAGCGTTCGGGCTGCTCGGTTTGGTGATTGGCCCGACAATTGTGGCAGCCGCGATGGGAGTATTTCGTGTGTACGTGGAGCATCGGGATCGAGTGGCTGCGACGGTAACGTAGAATGCCGAGTATGGCTTGCGCTAAGAGCCTAAAACACCCCTATCCCTCAATTTTGTGGACAGCAAATTTTCAGTAAAAGTCTTTCGCCTACCCTCGGCGACACGTCCCTCCGGTCTGTATTAAAGCTCACCTATTTCTTCAGCGGTGATTCTTCCCATAGAGAGTCGAGTGGAGTATGCTGTTCGCATAGATGCTCTAGGTGAGCGGCGAGGAATATGAAACAGAGAAGACAAACCGACAAGCAAGACATGCTGCAAGGAACGCTGGACATGCTGATTCTGAGGACGTTGGCGGCGGGTCCGGCGCATGGGCACACTATCGCGAATGTAATCGAGCGCACGTCAGAGGAAGTGCTGCAGGTGGAGCAAGGCTCGCTGTATCCGGCGCTGCATCGGCTGGAAGACAAAGGGTGGCTGGTGTCGCATTGGGGAACGAGTGAGAACAATCGGAAGGCCAAGTTTTATAAGCTAACTGCGGCGGGGCGGAAGAGGTTAACGACAGAGCGGAGCCGGTGGCGGCAGATGGTGGCGGCGATTGGAAGAGTAATGAAAGAAGCAGCGGAATGACGTAAAGAAGAGATTTAACTACAGAGGGCGCAGAGGGAAGAGCACTGAGGATTCACAAAGAGGCGGCGCATGAGCATACTGCGATTTTTTCGGCGGCGTGCTGAGGACACGGATCTAGCGAACGAGATCGAGGCGCACATTGCGCAGGAGATCGATGAAAACATCGCGCGAGGGGTGTCTTCGGAAGAAGCGCGGCGACGGGCGTACATAAAATTCGGAAGCAGGAGCAATGTGCGAGAGGATTTGTGGGAATGGAATAGTGTGAAACCGCTCGCCAATATGTTTCGGGATTTGCGTTACGTGGCGCGGACGTTGCGGCGAGCGCCGGGATTCACGCTGGCAGTGATCCTGGTGATGGCGCTAGGGATTGGAGCGAACACGGCTCTGTTTACGATTGTTCGCTCGGTGCTGCTGAAACCGCTGCCGTTTGGCGACGCGAAGCGGCTGGTGATGCTTTACGAAGTTACGGGTGACGGCAAGTATCCCTACAACGTGGTCGCTGGCGGAATCTTTGCAGCGTGGCAAAAAGAAGCGCAAAGCTTTGAACAAATGGCGATCTGGGGCGGAAACGGATACACCCTTTCGGGAGGCGAGGGGCAATTGCCAGAACAGCTTCAGGGAACGCTGTGTTCCTGGAATCTATTTCCCGTCTTGGGTGTGCAGCCTGCGTTGGGCCGAGGATTCGAGGCTTCGGATGATCGCCCAAATGCCAATGCAACAGTGATTTTGAGTTGGGGACTTTGGAAGCGCCGGTTCGGCAGCGATTCCGCAATCATAGGGAAGAGTATTCACCTGGACGCGAAGGCTTACGCGGTAATCGGGGTCATGCCCTCGTGGTTTGTGTATCCAGACGCGGATACCCAGCTTTGGACGGCGATCTATCACGATGTTCCTCTGCAGGTGATGAAAGACCTGGACAACCACAATTTCTTGGTGGTCGGGTTTCTAAAGCCAGGGGCCACGATGGCCCAAGGAGCGAAGGAAGCGGACACGATCGTAAAGAGGATTCGTGACCAATACCCGTTGTTGGCAGCAATTGGAAAAGGCGCAAACGCGCGATGGCTCTTCGACGACGTTGTCGGTGATTACCGAACTCCTTTGTACGTGTTGCTTGCGGCGACCGGGTGCGTGTTGCTGATCGCCTGTTTAAATGTTGCCAATTTGTTGGTGGCAAGATCCGCCGCGCGACGGAAGGAACTCGCTATCCGCAGCGCACTGGGAGGAAGCCGCTGGCGGCTGATTCGCGAGCAGGTAATGGAAAGCCTGGTGCTTTCGGCCGTCGGCGGCGCGGTAGGGCTGGCGCTCGCGTCTGCCGCATTGGAGTGGGTAATTCGAACAAGGCAGGACATGGCACGGGTTGACACGATTCACGTCGATACCGTGGTCCTTCTATTTGCTGTTGGAATTACGTTGCTGGGCGGGGCGTTTGCAGGCGCAGTCTCCACATTCTCTTCCGGGGACGGCCAAGTGTTAAATGCCTTGCGGGAATCCTCACGCACCCACAGTGGAGGCCAGGGGAAAGCGCGGCTGCGCAAGGTTCTGCTTTCGGTGGAAGTGGGACTGACTGTGGTTCTGCTGATTGCAGCGGGCTTGTTGCTGAAGAGCTACAAAACGCTGAGAAGTGTGGACCTGGGCTGCATCACGCAAAATGTTTTGACGATGCACTTGGCGCTGCCAGATGCGCGGTATCAGACGCCGGTGCAAAAAGCGGCATTTTTTGAGCGACTGATCAGAGAAGCGCGGCATTTGCCCGGTGTGCAGAAAGCTGGACTGGTGACGGTGTTGCCGGGAGAAGGACACGGTGGGGACAACCTGATCACGATTATTGAGCATCCACCGTTGCCTAAGGGTGATATGCAGTATGCCGCGCGGCGTGCAGCGGAGCCCGGCTATTTCGAGGCGATAGGCATTCCCCTTTTGCATGGCCGCACGTTTCTTGAGGGTGAGCGACTGGAGCGGGCGACTTCCGTGATCGTCAGCGATTTGTTTGCGCGGAGATTCCTGCCCGGCGAAGATCCGATTGGAAAACATGTGCGGGTGAACGTTGACGGTACCGGCCAGAAAGACTATGCGATCGTGGGAATCGTAGGAGACTCGCGTTCTACGATTTCGAGGCCCCCTGAACCGATGATGTATTTTCCACTTTACAAGGGCGTGTTCGAGCGTGCTGCCTTGACTGTGCGGTCGTCCCAGGACGCTATCACCATCGCTCTGCCCATTCAAAAGCTAATAGCGCAGATCGATGAAGATCTGGCGGTATTCCATGTCTTGACCATGGAGCAGGTCGTTGGCAGGTCCACCACGGATGCAAGCTTCAATGCCGAATTGACGCTAGCGTTTGCGGTGCTCTCACTCGTGCTGGCCTCAGTGGGACTCTATGGAGTGCTGTCGTACTTGGTGGCGCAACGAACGAACGAGATTGGGGTGCGGATGGCGCTCGGCGCGCAGCGGGGCGAGGTGCTGCGGCTAACCTTAGCCGATGGATTACGACCTGCGGGCTTGGGATTGGTGCTTGGGCTGGCGGGAGGGGCGGTGGCTGCAAAGATGATTCGCGACTTGCTGTATGGAATTCAGCCATTGGATGTGAGCGTTTTTGTGGGTGTCGCGGCGCTACTGTTAGGAGTGGCGATTCTGGCATGCGTGCTGCCGGCGTGGCGGGCGTCGCGGTTGGACCCGGTGCAGGCTCTGCGTGTGGAATAACAGCGCCACGCTGGTGGCAGCTTGATTCTGTGATGGAAATCGACTAAAAGCGAAACTGTAGCTGGGAATTTGCGTACGGTAGCATACCCGTGTGCTAGAGTACCCGGCTCAGATGAGTACGAACGGCTACAAACCTGCTGTGGTGCATCCGGAATTGCCGCCGGAGAAATTGCGGTGGAGGTGCGAGCCATCGCGCTTGCCGTTCGAAACGACGGCGCAGGCGGAACTGCGCGAAGGGTTCATCGGGCAGGAACGGGCGCTGCGGGCGCTGAAGATGGGCGTGGAGCTTTCCGCGCCGGGATACAACGTGTTTGTGTGCGGACTGGCGGGGACGAGCCGCGGTGGAACGATTGCGCACATGATTGAGGAGCTGCACCCGCAGACCAAGCCCTCGCTGGACCGCTGCTACGTCAACAATTTCAAGATTACGGACCGGCCGAGACTGCTTTCGCTGCCGCGCGGGCAGGCGAATTCGTTCAAGAAAGATATGCAGGCGGGGATTGATTTCTTGCGGCGGCGGATTCCGCAGGTGTTCGAAGGCGAACCGTTCCAGCGGCAGAAAGGAAGGATTGTTGAGCGGTTCACGGTGCGGGAAAAAGAGTTGATGGACGATTTCACGCGGCGGATTGCGCGCGAGCAGTTTGCGCTGGGACACATGCAAGTGGGCGCGGTGGCACTGCCGGAGATTTTTCCTGTGCTCGAAGGGCAAATGGTGCCGATTGAAGATATTTCGAAGATGGTGCACGAGGGCAAACTGGATTCGCCGGTGGCGGAGGAGATCGAGCGGAAGTACGAACAATTCCGGCAGGAGTTCACGGTTGTTTACCGGAAGACGCTGACGCTCTCGCGCGAGCTCGCGAGCGAGCTGAGCTACCTGGAGCAGGAAGCGGCGTCGGTTCTTGTGGATGGAGTGATCGAGGAGCTGAAGGAAAAATATCCGGGCCCGGGGGTGGCGGAATATTTGGAAGAGGTACGGCACCACCTGCTGGACAATCTCGATCCTTTCAAGGAGCGCGAAGGCGAGGGGGAGCAGGAGGGACCTGAGCCGCCACCGGACGGCACGCCGAAACCGCCGGGTGCGCAGGACCGCGATCCATTCCGGCTGTATGGCGTCAATGTGATTTTGGCACATGGGGACGAGGATGGCTCGCCGGTGATTTTCGAGACGACGCCGACGTACGCGAATTTGTTTGGGACCATCCAACGCGCGTACGACGCGCGGGGCGGGTGGACGAGCGACTTCATGGATTTGCGCGCGGGGTCGCTGCTGCGGGCGGACGGCGGATTTTTGATCATGTATTCGCTGGAGGCATTGTCCGAGGTAGGAGTGTGGCGTGCGCTGAAACGCACCCTGAATCACAACCGGTTGGAGATTCAACCGCTGGAGATGTTTTACCCATTTGGGGGAAGCGCATTGAAGCCCGAGGCGGTCGAAATCAATGTGAAAGTGATTTTGATCGGCGACCGGCAATTGTACGAGTTGCTGTACGAGTATGAGGAGGATTTCCAGAAAATTTTCAAGGTGCGCGTGGAGTTCGACGAAGAGATGCGCATGAGCGACGGCGTGATTGCGGAGTACGCGGGCCGACTGCGCGCGCTGTGCGAGAAGGAAGGGCTTTCGCCGCTCGACCGCGGGGCGTTTGCGGCGATTTTGGAGTACGGAGTTAGGCAGGCGGGGAGGCGCAACAAAGTTACGGCGCGGTTTGTGGATATTGCGGATTTGGCGCGCGAGGCGCATTACGCGGCAGCGGCGGCGGGGGAAAACGTGGTGCGCGCGGCGCATGTGCGCTTGGCGCTTTCGGCGAAGATGGAGCGGCACAACCTGATTGAGACGCGCATACGGGAGATGATCGAAGAGGGAACGCTGCTGGTGGACCTAGAAGGGAAGCGGGTTGGGCAGTTGAATGGGCTGAGCGTGCTGGAGATTGGCGGATATTCGTTCGGCAAGCCGGTGCGGATTACTGCGACGGCGGCGCTGGGGAAATTGGGAGTCATCAATATCGAGCGCGAGTCGAATTTAAGCGGCCGCTTTCACGACAAGGGCGTGCACATTATTTCGGGATATTTACGCAGCCGGTTCGCGCAGGATAAGCCGCTGTCGCTGGCGGCGAGCATCTGCTTCGAGCAGTCGTATTCGGGGGTGGATGGGGACAGCGCGAGCTCGACGGAGATTTATGCGCTGATTTCCGCGCTGGCGGAGCTGCCGCTGCGGCAAGACATTGCGGTGACCGGCTCGATGAATCAGCAGGGGGATATTCAGGCGATAGGCGGAGTGAACGAGAAGATCGAGGGATTTTTCGATGTGTGCCGGATTGCGGGACTGAGCGGGACGCAAGGGGTGATGATTCCGGCGGCGAACGTCGAGGATTTGATGTTGCGCGACGATGTGCTGGAAGCGGTGGCAGCGGGGAAGTTTCACATCTGGCCGGTGGCGAAGGTGGAAGAGGGGATTGAGGTTTTGACGGGGATGACGGCGGGGTGTTGCAACGGGGATGGGAGTTTTCAGAGTGGGACGGTCTTTGCGAAGGTGAATGATCGGTTGAGCAAGATGGCGCAGATGATGAAAGGGTTTGAGTAATCGAAAGTCGAAAGTCGAAAGTCGAAAGTCGAAAGTCCTCTCCTACTGATCACTTATTCGCTGGCAGCCGGGAAAATACACGTAAGAGAAATGTAAGAGTACAGGCTAAAGCCTGTGCCACTGAGGCACACCAAATCGTGCCGAGATGGGGCGCAGCAGTGCTGCGCCCCTACGATGCGATTGCATCAGTTCGCGGTTGGTGCGAGGTAGGCTTGACGGTGGTCTACCTGATACCAGGAGTGTTTTGCTTTGACTTTGAGGGAGTGGAGTTGGCCGTCGGCGGTGGGCGGGACGAAGGCTAGGCTGTATTCGTGGCGGACTAGCTGGGCGATTTCGGCGTAGGCGCGTTCGAACTCTTTCGTGTTCTTTGGGAAATAGGCGCGGCCGCCGGTGGAATGGGAGAGCTCGCGCAGCCACTGATCGGCTTCCCCAAAAACCTGTTTAACGGAGGCGCGATCCTCGCGCTCTTGGGCAGACGGTTTTTTGCGCTTGGCAGGCTTGCGAAAATCGCCGACGAGGGAGACGGCGAGGATGCGCACGTCGGAGGTGGACAACTTTTGTTGAATGAGCTGCCAGTTTTGCGCGGGAGACGTGTCGACGCCGGTGGAGAGAAGAACGATGGCCTTTTTTCCAGGGAGCGGCGCGAGCCAATCTATCGTAGCGGCGAGGCTGGAGGAGAGATTGAGGTCACCGAAGCCAAGCGTGAAATTCACGCCTCGCAGGACAAGCCGTGCCTCGGATTTGTTCGGCGTGAAATCGAGGAGGAGTTCAGGGGCTTTCGAATAGGTCGCGATGGCGACGCGATCGGCAGGAGAGATGCTGGCAAGAAGAGCGTCCGCGGCACGTATGTGGTTCTTGCCGAGAAAGAGGACGGCGGGACCGGATTCCATCAGGAGCACGAGCTGAGCAGGTTCTTCGATGGGCAGGAAGTCGGTGATGGTTTGCTCGACACCGTTGTCGAAGATGTGGAAATCTTCGCGGCGGAGGCCGGAGATGAAATGACCGGCAGAGTTGGTGACGGTGGCGCCGACGTTTACGCGATTGACGGTGACGCGGATGGGCGGAGTGGGTTCCTGAGATTGAGCACTGGGCAGAGAGGTTGCGAAGAGCAGAAAGAGCAGGACAGCCAGGACTGGCTGTCCCACCGAGGCTTCTTCCGTTCCTCCATTGCTGGTGGGTTGGCTGAGTCTTAGTGCGTCAAAGCGGCGGCCCTTCGAGGCTCTGGGTAAACAAGACCGCCGCACTCCAAAAATTATTCGAGCCATTCGTCGAAGTGGATGCCTTTGGAATCTTTCCAGGAGGCGCCGGCCAAGAAATGGAGGTGGCGCGGGAAGACTTCGGGATGGATGTTGATTAGCCATTCGGGAGCTTGGACATCCGGAGATTGCGGTGTCACGTCGACGGCTTTTTTCGCGGGAGTTGCGGAGGCTTTTTTAGCTTGTTCGATCCAACGCGTTTTCAGGGCAAAGTAATCGATCTTTTGAAAATTCATGAAGGCGAGACCATCGACAGTGGCGGGGAATTGTGCGCGGGCGGACTGGAATGCAGGCGGCAGGCTTGCTTGTGCCGCGGTATTTGCAAGTGAACGCTTGGCGAGAAATTCGCGCAGGGTGTCGCTGCGGCTGGAGGCAATGACAAACGCGGGCGTTACGGCGAGGTGATAAAAATTCCACTGCGCCATGCCGGTGCTGTTTTGGCCGCCGCTGAGAGAGACTTTGAGGAATGTGGTGTCGCCTTCATTGCGCTCGGAGCCTAGCTGGTCGCTGAAGATGGTGCGGAGTAGCCTTAGG
The DNA here is from genome assembly GCA_035602505.1 of Candidatus Acidiferrum sp. Taxonomy (GTDB): domain Bacteria; phylum Acidobacteriota; class Terriglobia; order Acidiferrales; family UBA7541; genus Acidiferrum. The sequence goes on along the minus strand of DATNMD010000022.1, from coordinate 5,783 downwards.
GTGTCTTGTTTATTGCGAATGCCGAGGTAGTAGACGGCTTTCTGGGGATCCATGGCGGGATTTGTTTGGATAGAGGCGAACTCGCCGCTGAACAGAGCCAGGGCGTCTGGGAGGGGCATGCCGATGCGCGCGGCGGCGAGGCCTTCGATCATTTCGGCGCCACCTTGCTGCTGTTGTGGGAGCGAGACGCGAAGGGCGCGCTTCAGCAAATCGTAAAATGCGGAAAGATTGAATTGCGTTTCGCTGTAGGAGACAACGTCAGGCGAAATGAAGGAGAGAGACGCGGGAGCTTGCTGGCCGGCGGTCCAGAGATCGAAGAGCGTGCCGGGGGCGACGTCGCCGAGAACGGCGCCTTGCACGCGGGCCCTCGCGCCCTCGAGAGTGAGATGGCCAGACAGGGAATGGATGGACTCGAGCTTGAGGGCGTCAAGCACGGGCTCGATTTTGACGGGAGAGTTGGCGGGCGCGTCCGGCGCGAAATCCTTTAGTTGCGGAACGCGCAGGAAAAATTCCAGCAAGCCTCCACGGAGAAGGGGCTGGGCCTCTTGGTAGGCGGCGGTCTGCGCGAGGGAAGAGCTTGGGGATTTGCCGTCGAGGTCGGCGAGAATTTCTTCGAGGACGCTCAGTTCGGCGGAGCCTACGGCGTACTTGCCGCGCTCGGTCCAGTAGGTGACGTCATTTTTTCGCTCGATTTTCAGTGCTGGGGCGCCCGCTACGGTGATGGATGAAATTTGCGGCGGCTCTTTTTCCTGCGAGCGGAAGCGGAGAATGGTTTTTGCGAGCAGGAGTTCCTTGCCGGTGCGGTCGTAGACGAAAAACATGCCGTTCCAGGGATGGTCGGTGGATTTTGCGGCCGCCGATTTTGATTCGGGCTTGCGGAGATAGCCGAGCACGAAGGAGTTTTCGAGGAGGGAAGAGGTTTGCTCGACTTCTTCCCGGGTGAGCTGCGGCTTCGATGGATCTTTGGCGGAGCTGCTCTGCATATTTTGCAATGCGGCGGCGCGTAGGGGCCCGAGATCGGGATCATCCCACAGAGCGAGAAGGGAATTGGATTTTCTGGCGTCGCCGGCGGGCGTGCCGCGCCACACGACGTAGAACGTGGTGCGTGCGGGCATCTGCGCGGGCTCGAGGGGAGCTTGCGCCCAGGTGTGGTCGGAAGAGAGGAGCGTGAAGACAAGAATAAGGAACGCGATGATTTGTGGGCGAATGGCCTTCATGGGGCTCTCCGGCGAGTCGGTTTCCGAAAAGGGCGTACACGTAAATGCTAGCGTTGTGGCGGAAAAGACAGAAGCCCTGTCGTGCGGCTGGTTTCCAGAACGCAGAACAAGGCTGTGTCGAAACTTTGCGGGCGCGTTGCTTTATGACGGCTTGGTGGCCGCAGCCGCGGGAGTGGCGGCTGGAGCGCCAGAGTCTTTGGGAGTCGCGAGATAGCCGGTGATTTGATTTTTCCCGACTTCGAAGACGACAAATTCATAGGGCGGCATGCGCGAACCGCCGCGCACATAAAACTGCACGGGCTCTCCGGCAGTCTTGTCTTTCTTTTCAATGGAGCGGTCGTCGACGAACACGGTCACAGTGTACTTGGATTTTTTCTGGTCGACCTTGTTCAGCGTGATTTGAACGGGGCCGACTTTTTGCGCGGTCTTGCCCTTGGCGATTTTGAACTCGTAGTAGTTGCGGTCGCCACGGCGCTTGAGATCCTCGAGGTCGTCGCGATTGTGCGCGATGAGACCGCTCATAACGCCCATGTCGCCAGTGGCGCGCTCGAGGCGGCCCTTGGTGGCTTCGAGATCGGAGCGCGTAGCTTCGATGTCTTTCTTGGCGCCGCCGACTTCGCTGGCAACGGCGTTAATTTTCTGATTGTTTTCCTGCTGCGCGGCATTGAACTGCTCGGCAAACTTTTGGTCCGCGGCCATCTGCTCCTTGCGGAAAGATTCGGCGCGGCTGCGGGCGTTGGCGAGCTCCGCTTGCGTCATGTGCATCTTCTGCTCGGTGACGTCGATGTGGCCCTTGAGGTCGGCGACGCGGGAGTTGGCCTGATCGAGTTGGGCGGTGAGCAGCTTGTTCTGATCCTGGGTCTTGGCGAGGCTGGATTCCAGGCGCGACTGTACGGAGTAACCGGCGTAGCCGAGTCCGGCGAGCGCGAGGAACAGTACGATAAACACGACAGCAATCCAACGAGGAGTGCCGGTGGTGCCTTCGTAATGATAGGACTCCTGCGGGCTAGGTACGTTTGGCGAAATGCTCATTCAGCCTCCTGAAAGGGTTGAGCGTGTAATTTCAAATTATCTCTCGCAACATGCGCGTATGTCCATATCGGGCTAGCGGCTGGTGCGTCGGGCGCGGGATCTTGGTTGCGCCTTGCCTTTAGATGGAGGAGCCGGCCAACGAGAGAAGACGGTAGTGGTGAGGCCGCCGCGGGGAGTGAATTCGCCGCGGACGACGCACCATTCGGGCTGCACGGCGGCGGCGATGTCGCGCAGGATCTTGTTGACGGCGTTCTCGTAGAAGATGCCGAGGTCGCGATAGGCGAGCAGGTACATTTTGAGGGATTTCAGCTCGATGCAATCTTTGCGGGGCATATATTGGATGGTGATGGTGCCATAGTCGGGGAGTCCCGTCTTGGGGCAAACGGAGGAATACTCCGGAAATTTTGTGGTGATGATGTAGCCCGGGAACTGGTTGGGCCATGTTTCGAGCGGCGGGAGTTTTGCGTCGATGCCCGCGCGGGCGTGCGCTTCGGTGTAATCGGCCATGATCGCTCCAGGCGAATATTGTACGACGCTTGCGGGAGCCGCGCCGTTGCCCAGCCTCCGTTCCGTTGGCGGATTAGCGGGCGTCGAGGTCGAAGTCCTTGATGGGAAGATCCCAGTGGGCGTCGAGGATTTCGAAGCGGCGCTGTTCTTCCTTTTTGTAGGAATCCTGGTCGGGGAACAGTTGCTTTAGCAGGGGCGCGGAGTCAAAATTGTCGTTGGCGATTTGGGCGTTCTTGAAGACGATGGTCGTGCGAAAATCCCAGCGGCCATCCTCCGTGGCGTGGTAGCGGGGGACTTGGGCGAAGACCTTGAGGATGCGGCCCAGCTCGATTTCTTTTTTCAGAACGGGATAGTGGTTCTTTTTGAAAAGCGCGATAAATTCGTCGGCGTGGCCCCACTTGGCCTTGTAGTAGTACTCAATGACGTACGGCTTATCGCTGGCATTTTGCTGCTGCGACGCGCTGGCTTGCGCTTGCTGGTCACTCGAAACCGGGAACGCGAGGACGGCAACTGTTGCGAGCATGGGAACAACGAGCCAGCGAAGGGAACTTGGAATGGCGATTTGCATCCGAGCCTCCGTGTGATTTGTGGTGCACGGATGTTACTCTCATCCGTTCGCATACGCAGTAGTTTTCGCGGGCGCCAAAATGAATGCCACGCCTTGGCCGGAGTTCCTGGCGCAGGCGCCGCTTTCCGACATAGCGCGGCTCGACATCGCACGCGTCTACACAGAGAGAGTCGACTATCTTCCCGGCCTTTCGAAAGATGAGAAGCTCGCGAAGTTGGGAAAAATTAGCTACGCGGATTATTTGGTGAAGTATTGCAAACTCACTCCGGAGGCATTGCCCTTTTTTCAGACGTTTACACATGATTTGTTTTGCGTGGGCATCGATGCTGTTTCGGCGGCGGCCTGCTATGAGGCCGGCGACGACTATCAGTCATTCAGGTATCCGGGCTTTGATGGCTTGGGATTTCCGGAACGTGAGAAAGAGGAACCGTACATTTTTCATTTTCCGGACGGCAACGCGACGGTCGCTCGCCTGCTAGTTCGCGCTTTGATTCCGGGCGCTGTGCCTGGCAAGACGATGGATGACGTAGTCACGGCGCGCGCGGATTACAGCAAGCTCGAGGAGGCGAACTCGGCCGTGCGAATCCGGCTGAACAGCACCGTTGTACACGTGCAGCACGGGAAGGGTGGGAAGGCCGCTGAGGAAGTGGAGGTCGCGTACGTGCGGGGCGGGAAGCTGGCGAGTGTTCAGGCGAAGAAATGCGTACTCGCGTGCTACAACGGGATGATCCCATATCTTTGCCCGGAGCTGCCGGAGAAGCAGAAAGATGCGCTGGCTTACCTGGTGAAGGCGCCACTGGTGTACACGCATGTGGCGCTACATAACTGGACGGCATTCCACAAACTTGGAGTGCATCACATCGTTGCACCTGCCGGCTATCACACGTACACCGCGCTCGATTTTCCGGTGAGCGTGGGGCAATATCGGTTTCCGGGCAATCCCGAAGAGCCGATGGTGCTGTTTATGTTGCGCACGCCGTGCCGGCCGGGACTTCCGCCTCGCGATCAGCATCGCGCTGGGCGCATGGAATTGATGCAGACGCCGTTGGCGACGTTCGAGCGCAACATCCGGGACCAGTTGGCGCGGATGTTGGGTGGAGCTGGATTTGATGCCGCTCGCGACATTGAAGGGATTACCGTGAATCGCTGGGCGCACGGCTATGCCTTCACGCCCAATGCGCTGTTTGATGCGGACTGGAAAGAGGAAGAGAAGCCGTGGGTCATCGGACGGAAGTGTTTCGGAAGCATTGCAATTGCAAATTCGGACGCGGGGGCTAGCGCGTACACCGATGTGGCGATTGATCAAGCGCATAGGGCGGTGGCGGAGTTGGCGGAGTCAAGGAGTTAGCGTGCGCTTAGTTGCCGGAGTGTTCGCTGTCTGTATCCTGTTGAGTCCTTCCGTATTCGCTCAGACTGAGACGTCTGGGTCGCGATCAAATGCAACTGAAAAAATTATCATCGACACCGACATCGGCGGCGATATTGATGATGCCTTCGCCGTGGGGCTTGCCCTGCGAAGTCCTGAGTTCAAAATTCTAGGAATTTCCAGCGCTTGGGGCGACACGCATCTACGGGCTCGTTTGCTGAGCCGTCTCCTGAAGGAAACCGGCCGGACGGACATTTCCGTCGCCATGGGTATTGCTAAGCATCCGGCGGGCAAACTGGACACGCTGAGCCAGGCCCGTTACGCAGAAGGCGGGCCTGCGGAGCAGAACTACCCGAATGCCGTGGACTTCCTTCTTGATCAAATACGACGGCACCCAGGCGAGATCACTCTGATCGCCATTGGCCCTGAAACGAATTTGGGTGCAGCGATTGACCGCGACGCAGCGACATTCCGCAGGTTGAAACGAGTCGTCCTCATGGGAGGGTCGGTATATCGCGGGTACAGTCAATTTAATTACGGCAAGACCCACGGGCCCGATCCCGAGTGGAATATCCTTTGCGACATTCAGGCCGCGCAGAAGGTTTTCAGCTCCGGCGTTCCTCTGTACGTCATGCCGCTCGATTCCACACAGATCAAACTGCAGGAGCTCGAACGAGCGGAGATTTTCAAAGCTGGAACAGCTTTGACGGATGCGCTGCTTGTTCTTTATACGCAGTGGTCGCGCGGCGCGGCGCAAACTCCTACGCTGTTCGATGCGGTTGCGGTGGCCTATGCCATGCATCCGGAGCTGTGCCCAACAGAGCCGATGAGACTGCGCGTCGATGAGCAGGGGTATACCCGCGTGGAAGCTGGAGCGCCGAATGCACAAGTTTGCTTGCGTTCGAGTTCGGATCGGTTCCTGGAGTTTTTCATGCCGAGGATTTTGGCGCCGGGTGAGCGGCCTGACACATGGGTGACAGTTTGTACCGGACACATAGGTGACACTTCCTCCCCGAGGGGAGGAAGTGATGCCTTGGAAGGAGTGTTCGGTTATGGAGGAACGTCTTCGTTTTGTCGCCCGTTTGCTGGAAGG
>DATNMD010000002.1:0-156267 GCA_035602505.1 Candidatus Acidiferrum sp. | reverse complement strand
AACGTGCTGCGGCATTTCTGGCACGGGATGCAGCGACGTCTTCGCAAATCCCGCGTTACGAAACATTTTCTCATACTCCGCGAACGTGTACGCATCGCCCGTATCCGTATTCGCCAGCATTATCAGGCTGAAGGATGCCGCAGTCGGCGGCGACACACGATCCTCATTCGGCACAAATTCCAGCGTGATGGCCTTGCCCCCCGGCTTCAGCGCCGCATGCACGCGCCGCATCAGCTTCTCGCACCCCGCGGCATCAAAGTGATGGAAAATATTTGTCAACAGCACGTAATCGTACCCGCTGCCCATCTCCGTCTCAAACGCGCTTCCTGCACGCACGCTGTAGCGCTCCGCCACGCCAAATTTCCGCGCATTCTCCTGCGCCACTTGCAGCACCGCCGGCCAATCCAGCGCAACAACTTCCACCTTCGGATTTTTCCGCGCCACGGTGATTCCATACATCCCGTGCCCCGCCGCGATATCCAGCACCTTCGCGGGCTTCCCCTCTTCCGCGCGCAGCAGCCCGGCAATAAATTCCGAGGATGGCACTGTCAGCGGCGCCATCGACCGCGCAAACGCCACCCAGAATTCATCGTTAGGCTTGGTGTTGTCGCGGCCCGAAGAAACCGAACCGCCGTTGCGCACCGCTTGCGTCAGCGAATCGAATTTGGCCCGCGACTGCTCGTTGCCCAAAAATCCAGCCATGGTCGCCAGGCATGCCGGCGATTTGCGGTCCAGAAAAATCGCCGATTCCTGCGTCAACGCGTACCGCCCCTGTTCTTTCGTCAGAAATCCTTGAATCGTCAAATAGTCGCAAAGAATCCGAACACCTTTCTCTGCCGCACCCGTTTTCGCCGCGATCGCCGCCGAAGTATTCGCGCCGGCTCCAATCGCCGTGAACACGTCGAGTTCAATCGCGGTCTTCAGCGCCGCGGTCTGCTGATACGCATTCAGCGTATTAAAAATTCGTTCCGGCGTCGGACGTCCCGCGGTCGATGTTGTAGCCATAAGATTCCTCCGTCGTGCCTGAGTCCGCCTATTCTACACTTGGCACAGCCAATTTTGGCTATGCTCCGACGACCGAAACTCCAAGTACGAAGCTCAATCGTCGACGGACTGCCTACTCCGGTCTCGTCGCGTAGTCCGCCGAAAATTATTGCTCCCGTCGCGCCACAACTGGCATACTTCCTCACCCCGCACGCTTTATATGTAGGCGCCTTGCCGGTGCCTGGACGAGGCTCACAACCATGAAGCGCGAATATCACCGCTGGCATTCGCCGCGCCTGGGCATCGAACTGGGCGTCGTCGTCCACGGCCACTGGGGACCGCCACTCCTCGGCTTTCCCACCTCGGCAGGTGACGAGTTCGAGCTCGAAAGCCAAAGCATGATCGGCGCGCTCGCCGACTTCATCGATGCCGGCAAAGTGAAATTCTTCAGCATCAATTCCATCAACGGCCTTTCTTTCTACGACAAGTCCGCGCATCCCTTCCATCGCAGCTACGTGCAGTCCGTCTTCGACTCCTACTTGCGCGAAGAAGTCGTGCCCTTCATCTGGAGCAATTGCCAATCGCAAATCGGCATCTCCACCATGGGCATGTCCTTCGGCGCGTATCACGCGGCCAACTCGCTCTTCAAGCATCCCGACGTCATCAAGCGCTGCTTCGCGATGTCCGGCGTCTATGACCTGAAAAATTTCATGGACGGGATGTACGACGACAATTTTTATTTCAACAATCCCGTCGACTACCTGGCCAACCTCAGCGATCCGTGGACGTACGAGCAGCTCGCCTCCTGCGACATTCATATCGCAACCGGCACCGGCCAGTGGGAAAATTCCGGCCCCTCCTACCGCCTCTCCGAAATTCTGGCTAGTAAAGGCATTCGCCATTCCCTCGACAACTGGGGCCCGGAAGGCGGCCACGACTGGCCGTATTGGAAGCACCAGATGCGCGAATACATCGCGCGCCTCTTCTGATTTCCTCTAGCACAACCTTCTAATCTCCATTTCCCAATGATAGAATCGCGCCAAATCCGTCCGGTCGAAGAAGAATGGCAACCCACCCACCTGCCACCATCAAGCTGCGCGATCGTTTCTTCTACGTCGCGATGGCCGTCGTGGCCGCCTCCCTGGTCTTCGCGGGTTTCGCGCGGACGTACTATCTCCGGCATTTCTTCACAAACGCTTCACTAAAGCCGCTACTCCATCTCCATGGCTTCCTGTTCACATCTTGGCTCATTCTCCTGCTTGTACAAGTCACCTTGGTCGCCGCCAAACGCACCGACCTGCATCGCCGCCTGGGGGTTGCAGGTGGGGTGCTTGCGTCGCTCATGATCGTGGTCGGCCCGATCACCGCCATCCACTCGGCACGGGGCGAATTCACGCCGAATGCGCCTGACCCCCTGCGCTTCCTGGTGGTGCCTCTGTTTGACATTCTCGTGTTTGCGATCGTGGTTGGAGCGGGCCTCTATTACCGCACTCAGCCCCAAACGCATAAGCGGCTCATGCTGGTCGCTACCTTCGCCCTTCTGCCCGCCGCGGTCTCCCGGCTGCCTCTCGGGTTTATCCAGAACGCCGGACCATTGGTGTTCTTCGGTGTGAACGATTTGCTCCTTCTCGCTTGCATTGCCTATGACACCGTTGAGCACCGCCGGCTCCATCCCGCCTATTTGTGGTCGGGATTACTGCTCATCGTGTCGCATCCGGCGCGCCTCGCCCTTGGCGGCACCAGCGCCTGGCTCGCCTTCGCCCACTGGCTCACCCGCTGACGCCTTCACCGTCACCTCCCGTATCGGCTCTCCGAAATCCTTGCCGGCAAAGGAGCAACTGGTCATTCCGAGGGCGGTGTTGGCCCGAGGAACCTGCTTTTTCGCCAAATGGGGGTCGGACCTTCAGGTCCGACATAAAGCCGCCCCACCCCACACGTCATTCCGAACGCAGCGACCCGGCTTTTTCCTACGCACGCCCTTTTGTTCTTGGCATCCAAAAATATTTCCGGCGACGTGCGCCGGGTCGTGAAGTGAGGAATCTCTCTTCCGCGCCCCACTCCCCTTAACACTGCTAGAAAGGGATCTCGTCGTCCGAACCTGACCCGACTCCAGCCTCCGGCGAGAACTCCGGCACATCTCGACTTCTCAGAAGTTCGTTAAGTGCGGTAGATAAGCTAGGCGAGCCTCCGAAAACCTGGGACCGGACAGCGCCTTCGCGCAGACGCTCGACATATCCAACGGGCAAATCCTTGACTGATTTCAAGACGGCCAACCTCGCCAACCCGTCGGTCTCGGAGGTCGCCTGCGTAGTTGTGTCCACAAGGCAGGTAAGCATTCGGCTTCTGGTCTTGGGCGACGCAGTTAGTATCTGGAAGAGCCCGCCTGCGACCTGGTCGACTGTCTTCCCCATCGCGTTCAATCCCTGAAATTTACCGATAAACCCATGTGGCGTCGAACCGCGCATTATAGGAACGATCAAAACATCCCTTCCAATCGCGACACCAACCTCCTGATCAGTCCAACTGCTCTCCTTGAAGCCCGGCATCAAAATCGCAGCGAGAGCATCCATCGAGAACAGAGCAGCTTCAATTTCATCCTGCCACTCCTTTGTTGGCTCAATATCCACGTGTGCTACGAAAGCAGAGATGCTGAACCGTCGTAAGGAGATCTGAAGACGACCCGTCCTCTCTTTGAAAGACGAAAGATGGCTCACGAATAATCGAAAGTGATTTGCTTCCCAGAATCTGCTTTCCCCAACCTGAAGGTTACCTACGACCGCGTAGCCGTGTGGCACTCCAAGTTCGTTTGCAATCTGAACCAAAGTTTGCGCGGGAGTATTCGCAAGCAGCTCCTTGCTGTAAACCCATTTACTGCCGTAGCTGGAACTCTTTGGCTTGACCTCGACGCCAAAGCCCGCCAGATAGGTGTCAATATCACCGTAAGTCATCCGCGACTGGAGCTCGCGCCCGATCTTGTCAATTAGGGAAAACCGGTCAATTTGCCTCATCCCCACGGGCCTGGTGACAGGAGTCATGACTTTTCGGCCCTCTACCTCGCGTCCTGTTTCACTTTCGTATATCGGCGAACCGTGATCTCCGTAATCACAATCTCATGGTCACTTATTCGTTTCACATCCCTCTCAACAAGGCGCACGCGCTCTTCAAAGGATTCCGCGTGCGATTGTGGAAGGTCTCGCAGATCGCTCGCCAAGTCGGGGGCCAGCCTTGATCCCTGACTCTGCAACCGCCTCCTTCTTTCGCGAAAATCCTCTATCGCTAGTCCTTCATTCACTTGCGGTGTTTCTGTTTCCGCAATTTCGCGGGAAAGTTTGATCGACTCCAACCTCAATTTTTGAGTTTCACTCTTTCCTTTCTCGATTTCGACGTCCTGCTTCTCGACCTCGCCTGGCAAGAGCAAGGCGCCTCGCAGAATGCGGAAGTAGATCCACGCTGCAGGCGCACCGACAATTGCGGACCCGATCAGCACCACCAATTCAAACGGGGATTCTTTACGAAGCGACACCAATTTAAGCTGTTGTTCCTTGGGAATTGGCCGTCCGTGTCGCGTAAAGAAGAAGCTTTTTGCGAGTACCGATTCAGAGTACTCCTCTGAACCCATCATCCACAGACGATCATGTAGAAAGACCAGATCGCGAAGGAAATTTGCGAAGTCCTCAACCCGCAGATCCTTTCCCTCTGTGCCGCGGATCACAATCTCCAAAGGTATTGTTTCGGGCAAGGCCATTGGGCTACTCCATTTGCGGCGCGAGGTAATAAACGGGCTTTAAGGGAAGGAGAAGCTTGTCCGACTCGCTCACCTTGTCGCCATGCGGTTTCCCTCGCCAAATGCGGAATGCTGCCCACTCTATGGAAATCAAAACACTTCGTCAATTGTTGGGGCCGTGACTAGCAGGAGAGAGAGATAAGCTACCCGCAAGTTTCCCGCGTAAAACGTGAGGTGCGGAATGCTAAGGGAGGCTAGCGTGAGGCCCGGTTGGGCACGAGCTCGTAGGAAGACGTCAGATGGATGGCGTTGTGCAACGTGCGATAGAGGGGGCAGTTCATGGCGTAGATGCCATGGACGCGCTCGATTTTGTCCTTCAGGTCCGGCGCGGCAACCAGGCGCATCGCCACATGGATCCGCCGGATGACCAGCACATTGTCCTCGGTCTCCACCTCGCCGGTAACTTCCGCGGTCAGCTTCCCGTTGCTGGCATCGATTTGGCGCGCTTCCAGCGCACCTCCAAATGTCCCCAGCATTCAACCCGCGGTCGCGGAAATAACGTAATCAATAGTCGCCGCGTGCGATTCCCCAATCTTCGCCGGATCGACCTTGTAGTGCTCGGCAATCGCCCCATGCACGCTATAAACAACCGGCTGCGCCTCCCCCGGCAAATGCGCCACCCGCACCGGCCCCTGCCTCCGCTCCAGCCGCGACTTGGATACGTAGACGACGTTTCCCATTGTTCCCTCCTGAGAAAATCTGAGCTGCGTCATTTACCGGGTTTGGGCAAGGTGTAAGCGAAGTCGTAGGAATGCTTGCCCTCGGCGATGATGATGTTCATTGTGCCTGCCAGGCCGGCGAGTTGATCCGTGCCGGAGTCGGGCACGACCGTGATGGATAGCTGCAGTGCGCCGCGGGTCATCGTGCCGGTGTGCTGGAGGATGAAAGTTCCGCTGCGGCCATGCAGCACGCCGCTGACTCGCTCGATGGCCACGTAGCCCGCTGAGCCTTTGACCGTCGTGCCGGCCGTGAGCATCTGGCCTTTGCTGGCCCCTTGCAGATCGCCGTGAAATTGTTTGTCGAGGGACATCCGGCCGAGCGTAGCGTCCTGGGAGCTGTCCTCTGCCGTTTGCGGGGTGAGCTTTACTTCAAACGTTCCGGTCGCGTGCCCACTAGCAACATTGCTCACGACGGTCTCCTTTTGCGGCGCGGACGGAGTTTGGGCATGCGTGCGAAACCCGATTGCAATGCATACGCAGGTTGCAATGATGAAGATGGCTGTGGCGCGAGGGTGGGCGTTCATCGTTTCTCCGAGGTGCAGGGTCTAATTTAGCAGAGGTAAGCACGGATTCGGCTTTCCTCCCCACCATTCTCGCTTGCTCTGCCGCAAAAGGAAGCTCCCTCTATTCCACTGATCTTGCTGGTTTTATAAAATATCTTGACAAAGTAGCTGTCGTTGTGGTAAACTCCCCCATGTTAGCTCGACGACTCCACCATCGCGCGCTCGCCATCCCGCTTGGTGAGCCTATCTCGTCCCGCCTCTCGCTGCTACCTGACCGCTCCTCCATCTCCTTTAGAATCAATACTTGCAAAAGTGTATCAAAACAAAGGACTTTAACCCTCTTTAGAATCAACACTTATGAAAAACATAGGGGGAGGGGGGTACCACGACAAACCGCCGGTCTGCAATCACCGACTTCCCTTTTTGCAACTCAGGCAACGCCCATCATATGCGCCACGTAACGCCTCTATTCCCTGTGGCCTCATTCGCTTGCGCATACTTCCCGTCGCCACGGGGGTGTACCCCAACGAACACTCCCCCTTACTCCGCGCCCGCTTTCTTCGTTCGGCCTTCTTTCAGGAAGGTGCCTTTTTCTAGTTCGGTGAAGGCTTGGCGGAGCTGGTCTTGGGTGTTCATTACGATGGGGCCGTACCAGGCTACGGGCTCTTCGAGGGGCTTGCCGGAGACGAGGAGGAAGCGGATGCCTTCGTCGCCGGCTTGCACGACTACTTCGTCGCCGCGATCGAAGAGGACTAGCGAGCGATTGTCGGCGGCGGCGGGTGGGGCGGTGTCTAGCCAGCCTACTGGCTCGGTGGGGACGGAAAGGGGCTCGCTGGCGTTGCAAAATTTGCCGGAGCCTGCGAAGACGTAGGCGAAGGCATGGCGGGTGGTCTCGACGGGGAGAGTTTTGCGACGGCCGGGGGCTACCGACACATCCACGTAGACGGGATCGGCGGCGATGCCATCGACCGGGCCGCGCTTGCCCCAGAAACTGCCGCACACCAGGCGAACGTGCGTGCCGTCGTCGTCGGTAATTTCGGGAATGTCGGTGGCTCTCACTTCTTGATAGCGCGGCGGGGTCATCTTCAGCGACGCGGGCAAATTCGCCCACAACTGAAAGCCGTGCATGCGGCCGGCGTGATCGCCCTTGGGCATTTCTTGATGGATGATGCCGCTGCCGGCGGTCATCCACTGGACGTCGCCGGGGGCGATGGCGCCGTGGTTGCCGATGCTGTCGCCGTGCTCGACGGTTCCGGCCAGAACGTAGGTGATGGTTTCGATGCCGCGGTGCGGATGCCAGGGAAATCCGGCGAGATAATCTTCTGGGACGTCATTGCGAAAATCGTCGAGCAGGAGGAAGGGATCGAACTCGGTTGTGTTGCCGAAGCCGAATGCGCGGCGGAGGTGAACTCCTGCGCCTTCCGTCGTGGGTTTGCTGCGGATTAGCCGCTTTACGGGTCGAATGGACATGTTGATCCCCCAAGGGCTCCAAAGGGCTCCCGCCCGCAGTCTACGCCCGCGCGCTACGCGTGTCACCGTGGGGAGAGTTATCCGCCGGGGCGGCAGGCGGAGCAGCTTAATTCCTGGCCCATGTGGTCAAGCCGGCCTTGCGCTGTGGTTACCCAGTGATGATCGGTGTACGGCGGATCATTCCTTACGTGCTTCTGATGGCCGCACTCGAGTTCCGCCACCCAGTCGCGGTTTTCATCCATGTGAAAACCAACGATCTTTTTCAGAATCCCGGCGGATTGGGATTTCATGGGCTTCATATCTCTATTCTAGCGCATTTAGCAGGCTCGCTCCAAAAGTGGGGGTCGGAACCTTAGCTCCGACATACACCCCTTCCGTCCGGCTTTAGCCCCTGAGGACGACCGCTGCTGCAGATGCTACACTCCATCGTGCAATGATTACAAAGAGCCCGTAAGAAGGAGCACAGAAAATGGAAGCAGGCGACGAAACAGCGGCGGCAATTCTGGTGCAAACCATTTTTCTCAAAGACGGTCACTTGCAGGGCATTCTAGGCGAACAGGCCACCAAGAGCCCCGCGGCCGCGGCTGAGTTCTTGAAGCCGTTCTATCGCGCCGCCCTCGCCATGATCAGAGCAAAATCGGAAGGCACAACGTAAAGCAGCAGATGCAAAGGACGGCGTGCCTTGTCACTTCACGTGTTCGTTTTAAGACTTACATCTCCGGCCGAATCTGTCTTCAGCAGCAGGGTCGTACCGTCCGACTTCACAATGGTTCCGGTGAGCCGGTCGCCATTTTTCAAAGTCACCTGATCGGCCCTCGCGCACGACACCAAGACACACCACGACGCAGCCAAAATCACACTTCGACGCACTTTCTTTCTCCTTTTGTCTTTCCCTAGGCAGGAGGCTGGCCGGGCCGTAGCTGGTTCTGCGCTAAGCGGTTATTGGATGCTGGACAAGTTACAAAAGAAGGCAAGCGCTCGTAGCGAAAGCGAGTTCGGTGTGCGAACGGAAGCGCGACTTTGCCACGGCAGTGAGGGATGCGGCCACGGCAGCATTCGCGCGGCAAGAGCGCGGCCACTCCGCTGGCCAGTTTTCACTTGCGGTTCGGGTATACTTTTTGCCCGTGGGAGGCACGATGCGTTCGCGCAGATTGCGCCCGTATGGACTGGTAGGTTTGCTGCTTTCTCTGCCGCTGGCTGCGTGCTCGCGGCAGTCGGCTGCGCCGGCGTCCGCGGCGCGGCCTGCGATTGTGTTCATGACGGATTTCGGTACGGCGAACGATGCAGTGGCGATTTGCCGCGCGGTGATTTATGGAATCGCGCCGGACGTTCGAATCACGGACATCACGCACCAGGTGACGCCGTTTTCGATCGAAGAAGCTTCGCGTTTTCTCTTCGGGGTGACACCTTACTATCCGGAGGGGACGGTTTTTCTTGTCGTGGTCGACCCGGGAGTGGGCACTTCGCGGAAAGCGATCGCGGTGAAATCGAAGAAGGGCCAGTATTTTATTCTTCCGGACAATGGGTTGATCACGCCGGTGGTGGACCGCGACGGGCTGGAGTCCGCGCGGGAAATCACCAACCAACACTGGATGATTCACGCGCCGCTGTCATCGACTTTTCATGGGCGGGATATTTTTTCTCCCGCTGCGGCGCATCTGGCGGCAGGCTGGGAGTTCGATCTGGTTGGGCCGCCGGTACAGCAGCTTGTGCGGCTGTCGCCGAAAACTTCCGTGATGTCCGCAAAGGGGATCGACGGAGAAGTTATTGGGCTTGATGATCCTTACGGATCGCTGATTACGGACATTCCGGGGGAGGATTTCAAGCAGTTGGGTTACAACTTCGGGGATAAAGTGTTTGTGCAAATCAACAAGAAGGTGGTCGCCCTACCGTACGCGAAGACGTTTATGGATGTTCCCGTGGGGGAAGCTCTTTTGTACGTTGATTCGCGAGGTCGCGTGGGCATTGCGTTGAACCAAGACAGCTACTCGAGAAAATTCAGTATCGCGCCACCGGCAAAAATCTTTGTTCCGCGAAAGGGCACCCCGCTCAGCCGAAGGTAAGCCGGGGCAGGGGCGCCAAACGTCGCAATTCCCGCAAATCCGTCCAAATCTACTGAAAATGCGTACCATAGCGGGCGTCCACGGAGCCGGTGTCTACCGGCCGGTGGAACCTTTTCGCGGTTGGGCGGTATTCCTGTATGCAGGGGCAAGAGGCAAGGCGCAGAGAAAACGATCCGAGAATGCACTCGGTAACCGACGAGGATTTGATGCTGCAAGTGCGCGATGGCGATGGTGAAACGCTAGGGGTGTTATTCGAACGCTACCACGCGCCGATCTACAACTTTTATACGAAGCTGACCGGAGACCGGGCGCTGAGCGAAGACCTTGTGCAGGAAGTGTTTTTGCGGATTCTGCGGCACCGGCAAACCTTTAGGCCGGGGACTCCGTTTCGCGCATGGATCTACCAGATCGCGCGGAACGCGCGCATCGATCATTTTCGCAAGAGCCGGCCGCAGGTGCCGTTCGAACCGGAGATGGCGCCAACGGTGGCGCCGGGGGATCCCGCGCAGAAACAGCAGGAGTCGGAACTGTTGCACCGGGCGCTGATGGAGCTGCCGGAGGAAAAGCGCGAGCTGCTGGTGCTCTGCCGCTTTCAGGAACTTCCGTATGAGGAAGTGGCGCGACTGGTGGGTTGCGGCGTGTCGACGGTGAAGGTGCGTATCCACCGGGCGCTGCAGGAATTGCGGCAAGTTTTTCATCAATTGCAGGCTGCGCCGGCTAATTCCGCGCAGCGGAATGCGCGGCAAAATATTCCACCGCGGAGGCTGGGACATGAAGTGTGAAGAGATCGCAGGGCTCTTGCCGGATTATTTGCAAGAAGGCTTGAGCGCAGAGCAGAAGAAAACCGTGGAGCGACATTTGGAGAGCTGCGTCGAGTGCAGCGAGGTGGCCGGCCTGTGGAAGAAGCTTGCGTTGATTCCGGACGAGCAGCCGAGCGCGGCGGGGCGGCAACGTTTCGAAGCGATGCTACAGGCTTACCAGACGGGCCGAGGAGATGAAGGGTTGACGCGGCGCGCGCCGGATAAGGGAGCATCCATTTGGAGCGTGTTCCAGTGGCTGCGTTCACCGGTGGGTGCGGTTGCGTGGAGCATCGCGCTGGTCGCGCTAGGAGCGTACCTGGGACTGCAACTCGGGAACGCAAAAACGAATTCGCAGGAGTTGGCGGCCATGCACACGGAGCTGACCAACATGCGGCAGATAGTTGCGCTGTCCATGTTACAGCAGCAGTCGGCGAGCCAGCGGCTGGAAGGTGTCACGTGGACGCGGCGCGAGGGGCAGCTCGATCCGCAGGTGCTTTCGGCGCTGATGCATACGCTGCGGCACGACCAGAGCGTAGACGTACGGCTGGCGGCGCTGGACGCGCTGAGCCGCCACGCAGGACAACCGCAGGTGAAGAAGACGGTAGTGGACGCTTTGCAGGAGCAGCAATCACCGCTGGTGCAAGTTGCGCTGATCGATCAGTTGGTGGAATGGAGCGATGCCGAGGCCGCTCCGCGGATTGAGAAGCTGCGGCAATCGCCGAATCTGAATCCGACGGTACGGCAGCGAGCGGATTGGGCAATCAGCAAGCTGAATTGAGGAGCTGCACATGAACAGGACATATTTTCTTTCGGTGCTGGCGTCCGGAATGGCATTGCTTCTGTTTCCGGCGCAAGCGGCACGCAATGCTCCGGAGAAGCATGCGGCTTGGTCCGCGCAGCAGGAGGAGGCCCCTAGTGTTCACATCGAC
Organism: Candidatus Acidiferrum sp.; assembly: GCA_035602505.1. Classification (GTDB taxonomy): domain Bacteria; phylum Acidobacteriota; class Terriglobia; order Acidiferrales; family UBA7541; genus Acidiferrum. The sequence goes on along the minus strand of DATNMD010000002.1, from coordinate 145,015 downwards.
ATCGATAGAGACGAGCCGGACATGGATATGGACGTGGACAGGAACATGAACATGAACGTGGAAGTGGACATGGACATTGATGAACCGCAGGTCGATAGGGATGTTGATCGAGACGAGCCTGAAATGGACGGCGATTCCGAGCTGGAGGACGTTGACCGCGAGGAGATCGACCACGAGGACTACAGCTTTACGGAGCATCAGCAGGAGAAAATCGAGAAATCATTTGCGATGCCTGCCGGAGCAGGGCGGCGGACGCTGGAGATCGACAATGTTTGGGGTTCGATTGAGGTGGTGGGCACGGCGTCGGATCGAGCGCAACTCACGGTGAACAAGAGCATCCGTGCTGAATCGAAGGGGAAGATCGAGCAAGCACGCAAGGACGTCACGCTGGATATCACGCAGCAGGCTGATTCTCTGAAGCTGTACGTCAACGGGCCATTTCGCTGCAATTGCCACGACTGCGCCCGTTCTCGCGATGATGAAGGGTACATCGTGAAGATGGATTTTCAGGTGCAGGTGCCTCGCGACATCGACATCAAGATAAAAACCGTAAATGAAGGGCGGGTTTTGGTGCGCGATATCAACGGCAGCTTTCTGGTGCGCAATGTGAACGGCGACATAGAGATCCGCAATATCGCGGGATCAGGGACGGCGCACACAGTGAATGGGCCAGTGAAGGTGTCGTTCCGGCAGAATCCGCGGGAGGCATCCGGCTTCGAAACGGTCAATGGAAGTATCGAGCTGCAGTTCGCTCGCGATCTTTCGGCTGATTTTCGATTCAAGACGTTCAACGGCGGGATTTACAGCGATTTTCCGGTTACGGCGCTGCCGGTGCAGGGAATGCAGGAGGAGCATCACGGCAGCAAAGTGATTTTTCGTGCGGACCGGTACACGGGAGCGCGAATTAATTCCGGAGGTCCGCAGATCAAGGTGGAAAATTTAAATGGAGACATTCGAATTCTGGAAAACCATGAATAAGCAAACAAGGCAGTTCTTATTGATTTCGGCGCGGTTGGCATTGGCGACGATTGTGGCGGTGACATTGAGTCCGGGAGCCGTGACGACGCTCGCGCAGGGGCAGACGCAATCGGGCGGCGACCGCATTCCAGTGGCGCTGAGCGATCCCTCGCGGCCGGCGCGGGTGAAGGTCGGCATGGTGAATGGCGGAATCACAGTGAAAGCGTACGAGGGCAAGGAAGTCGTGGTGGAAGCGCGCGTGCGCAACCGCGAGAATTCGCGCAACGAAGGCGGGCCGAAGCGGCTGTCGATCTCGACGACCGGCCTTTCCGTGGAGGAAGAAAACAACGAGGTCAACATCAACACGGATTCATACATGCATCCGATCGACGTGACGGTTTCAGTTCCCGCGCACACTTCGCTGAAGCTGCGCGCGGTGAATGACGGGGATATCGTGGTTACGGGCGTGGACGGCGACCTGGACGTGGATGACGTGAACGGATCGGTTACGCTGAACAACGTTTCGGGCAGCGCGGTGGCGCATGCGTTGAATGGGCACCTGCACGCAACCTTTACGCGGGTTGACCCGCAGAAGGCGATGGCCTTCAGCTCGCTGAATGGCGATATTGACATAACGTTTCCTGCTGATTTGAAGGCGAACGTCAGCATTCGTTCGGATCAGGGGGACGTGTTCAGCGATTTTGAAGTGCAGCTTAAAGCGGCGTCTTCGCAGCCGGTGGTGGAAGACGGGCGCGGACACGGCGGCAAGTACCGGGTGAAGATTGATAAGACGGTGCACGGGACCATCAATGGCGGCGGCCCGGAAATCCAATTCAGAAATTTCCAGGGGCAAATTTATATTCGGAAAGCGGGAAACCCTCGATAGGGCGAGGAGCTGCAGTAGCCAGCGCCGCGGGCGCTTGAGTCGATAATCATGTAGTACAATCGGCCCGAAGCGAGAAAGCCGTGAATAGGGCCGAGCTCCAAAAACTAGCGGAACTCCGTATTAAAGAGGCGCACATGCTTCTTGCCGCCGCCTCGTACCCAGGCGCTTTTTACTTAGCAGGTTACGCGATTGAATGCGCGCTCAAGTCCTGCATCGCAAAGCAGACGAAGGAGTATGATTTCCCAGACAAAGACGAGGTAAACAAGAGCTACACCCACAATCTCGACGTGCTTGTACAGCTGGCCAAGTTAAAGGACCAACTTGATAACGATATGAAATCAAACAAGCAGTTAGAGGCTTACTGGGCTTGCGTAGTAGACTGGGAAGAAGGCCAGCGATATGAACTCGGTGTCACGGAAAAAGAGGCCAAGGACCTTTGTGAGGCAATTGCGGATCCTACGAATGGAGTCCTCCAGTGGCTGAGGAAGTGCTGGTAAAGGAACAACTGAGTTCGGACATGATCGCGGCGGGTGGTGAGCTTACAAATCGCCTACTCAATTATTCTGACTTCGGCCTAATCTGTTCATTATGGCTGTACACAACTGAGTCGAACCGCTGGAAGTTGGTGGTAGCCACTCCCATAGTAGACAGCTCAGGGCCCATTCACGCCTATCAGATGATTCAGGGAATAGTTGGCGACGATAGGCCGAGCTATTTAGACATACCTCTATATTCAATATCCGTTCTTCGCTCCAATCACTCGCTGGTGAGAGCTCTACGCTCGCTCGGTCATTTCCAGATTCATGAACTGCCGCCCGGACCGAGACCATCGTCGACGGTCAGGACCTGGAAAAAAATCACTTTCACGCGGGTTCTGGACGTTTTCATTGAAGATGCGTTGATCTATTACATCGCGTAGCTGCACGCGGACCAGCCTATATATAGTGAATAGGAATGTGGTTCCTGGCTGCTTGAAGAAGACCGGCTGGCGGCCTTAATTTGCGGCGGGAGTGGTTGTCAGAAGATACCACTCGACGGTGGGGGCGCGCAGGTACTTGATGCGGGTGCGCGTGGCGTCGGCGGCGAAGGCGTTTCCGAGCTTTTCCTGAGCGGCAGCGAGTTGCTCGAGGGCGAGCAGGGAACGCGGATCGGCGGCTAGCTCGTCGACGGCGCTGGCGAGATCACCTTTCGCCAAGAGCAAATAGCCGCGAGCGGATTCGTAGCTGTTAGCAACGAGGAGCCCGCGCGACTGCTCGGCGAGGCGCTCGAGCTTACGGACGCTGGCTTCCGCGAGGGCGAATTCACCGCGCCGCGCCGAAACGCGGACGCGTTCGCGAAGAACCTGAGCGCGAGAATTGTCGCGGTCGACTTCACTCAAGCCATCGACAGGATCTTGCAACCAGGTTTCCACCCCGCGGAGTTGCTCCAGTTCCACGGAGGGGTCGGCGGCGAGCATGGCTCGGCCGAGGCCAATTTCGAATTGCGAGTAAGGCTCTTTTTGCCGGCGCGCTTTTTCGTTAAGAGCATCGAGAGCTTTGCGTCCCTCAGCGGGCTGGCCTTCCCAGAAATAGACGAGCGCTTTCTGAAACTCGGAGTGAGAGCGATCGCGCGGATTGTTGGCGACGGCGATGGCCTGGTCATATTCGGCGCGGGCGCGGACGTAATTGCCCATTAGGGCGGATGTGTCTCCGAGGCCGTAGTGCGAGGAAATGTAGGTGGGATCAATGTTCAGAGCGGCGGAATAGTGTTCGAGAGAGCCTTGATCGTCGCCGGACAAGCGCAGGACTTCACCGAGAGAGTCTTGCGGGTTCGGGGAGTTGGGTAGCACTTCGGCGTAACGCTGGAGCGAGGCAATGGCCTTCGCGGGATCGGGTGTGCCGGTTTCGATGTACGTGTAGCCGAGAAGGTTGAGCGCCGGCGGGAAATCAGGATCGAGGCGCTGCACGGTCTCGAGCATTTGGCGGGAGCGGTCGTAATCCTGCTGGGAATAGAGCCAATCGGCGATGATGTAGAGGACGTGCTTGTTGTCGGGATAGCGCTTTAGAAGATCGTTCATGGCGCTGATGGCGGGAAGCAGGTCGCGATCGCTAATGCTGGTCATCCAGCGGATAAGGAGCTGCTCGTCGGGAGTGGCGCGGGGGAGAAGAGACTTCGCGCGCGCAAGGGCGGCAGAATCTGGGATGCTGGCAAGCGAAGCTAGCGAAAGCGCAGCGTAGCCGAGAGCAAACTGCGGATCTTTATTGATGGCCTTGCGAGCATTTGCGAGGGCGCCGTCCACAATGTGGTTCTCATATTTGTCCAGCGAGAGCTCGACGAATTTGCGCGCTTCTTGCGAGCGGGTCGAAACCGGGATGCTGCCAAAGAGTTGCTGCCTGGCGACGGGAGCGATGCGTGCGGCGGAGCTGGTTTTGCGCGCCTTGGTCACTTCGACGCGCGGCGCGGGGCTTTGCGCCCAGGCCGGGCATCCCCATAAGGAGGGGAAAATCAGAAGAAGAACGCGCGCTGAGAAGCGGTTCATGAGCACACACCTCTTTTGTGAGAACGCGTGACAACCCTTGCAGGATCACGTTAGCTTGGCGCGCGCACGACCGCATACTGGCCCGAGGGACAGGCTTTGCGGGAAGGTTACGATTGCGCGGGAGTCGCACGGTTAGACACAAGAGGAGCAATGTTTTCTTGTGCTGATTGGGGAGGGTGCGAACATTTCAAGTAGATCGTTCCAAGGGGTGCTTGCGCTCTATGAAAGCGAATCGATCGGGCACTTGGCTCCATATGGCGGCGCTGCTATGCGCCGTAGTGTTGTTGGCGGTGAATGCTGCGCCGGCAGTCAAGAACATGGCGGTAGTGGCGGCGGCGGGAAGCAAGCTGCAGGATGTGCCGCTGGCGGAGTTGACGAAGCTCTGCAAGGGCACGCAGAAAACGTGGGCGGACGGGCGAAGTTTTACGCTGGTGATGAGGGATCCGGAATCGCCGGACTTGCGCGTGGCGGTGCAGAAGCTGTTCGGTGTGCCGGCGAGCGAGGTTAAGAGCGTGATTGCCAAGCTGAATGAGACGCGCGCGGTGGTGCGCATCGTGGACAGCGACGAGGACTTGCTACGGACGGTGGAAGCGACGCCGGGAGCGGTCGGAATTTTGGATGTGTATGCCATCAACAGCGCGGTGAAGGTGTTGCGGGTCGATGGGAAGCTGCCGTTTGATGTGGGGTATGCGCTGAAGGGGAATTAAGGCTACAGGTTCCACGGTCGATCACGAGGTTTCCGTCCGTCCTTCCTTGGCGGCGTGCTGCTGGGCACGTCTAAAATTCAGAACTCTGAGGACAGGCCTTTCCTGCCGAGGCTCCATAAAAAAAGGCTTGACATGGCGAATAAAAGACGAATATAAGTGCTACGCAGTTCGCGTAGCGCCCCTCAGGGGAGCAGCGCGAACGCGTGCAAATGGGATCCTGGCGGTCGCGGCATGCTCAACGGAGGCCTGTACGGAGGGTCAGGTTTTCCACAGGCGGTACAGGGTGAATGATCAGCGAAAATTAACGCGGAACGTGTGAGCACGTAAAATACTGAAATTACATGGCTTAGTCAGAATTCGAGATTTGCGAGGGTGTACTAGGAGACTAGTTTAAAATCGAAAATGTGCCTTGTGTACCATCGCGTTTGGGACCACTCTTGGTGTCAAATGGTACAGGTAATTGGGGAGTGGACCCTAAGTACAGGGTCGCGCATCTAAGTACACGTTGAACGGAGTAGCAAAAGAAGCCGGCAGGTGTTGGCAGAGGGAATAGGCGCAGAGGACAGAATGAAGACCAAGGACAACGGACGGAAGTGGATGTGGCGGTTCCTGGGGGTGTTGGTCGCGCTGCAGCTCTATTTTGTGCGGGAGTTGCTGGCGGCGTTTGCGTTGTTTGCGCTGGCGTTTGCGGCTATCGCTTTTGTGATTGTCAGCTTATACATGCTGCAAAAGGGCTGGGAAGTTGCGGTGGGACGAGTTGCGGATAGCAACCACCCGCTGGTCAATTTCGCGCGGCGCGGAGTATCGGCGGTGGAAGAGATGGCGCGGCGACCGCTGCGTCGGCCGGGTTCCGCGACGGCGCGGTCGATCTAAACAACTTCTGGCTTCGGCCAGAGCACAAGGGCCAACCGGACTTGAGACCGGTTGGCCCTTTTTCTTCTGTGCTACTCTCTGCAGCGTGAGGAGGAGCTGATGCGAGGAAAACTGTTGATCGCGGCCGTTGCGGTGACTGGGATTTTGCTTTGCGTGAGGGAGACAGGGCAGGCGCAGGAGAAAGAGAAGGCCGCGGCTAAGAAAGTCGCGATTCGAGCCGGGCGGCTGATCGATGGGAAAAGCGACACTCCGATTTCGAACGCGCTGATTTTGGTTGAGGGCGAGCGAATAGTTTCGGTGAGCGCGGGCGGGACGGCGCCCGCCGGCGTTGAGGTGATCGATTTGTCGAAGACGACGGTGCTGCCGGGATTCGTCGATACGCACACGCATTTGCTGCTGAATGGGGATATCACTGCAGAAGATTATGATGTGCAGTTATTGAAGCAATCGATTCCGTACCGGGCGATTTTGAGCGCGCGGAATGCGCGGATTGCGGTAGAGCATGGATTCACGGCGATGCGCGACCTGGAGACGGAAGGCGCGATGTATGCGGACGTGGACATCAAAAACGCGATCGCGAACGGGGAAGTGCCAGGCCCGCGGATGCAGGTGGCGACACGGGCCATGACGCCGACGGGGATGTATCCGCTGCTGGGGTATTCATGGGAGCTGCAAGTGCCCAAGGGCGTGCAGTACGTCGACGGAGTGGATGGCGCGCGGAAGGCAGTTCGCGAGCAGGTGATGTACGGCGCGGACTGGATCAAATATTACTCGGACCGGCGGTATCACTTCGAGGCGGACGGCGTGCTGCACAGCATGGTGAACTTCACGGACGAGGAAGCGAAGGCGATTGTTGAGGAAACGCACCGGCTGGGGAAGAAAGTGGCGGCGCACGCGATTGGAAGCGATGGGATTGCTGCGGCGTTGCGAGCGGGCGTGGACACCATCGAGCATGGCGACGGGCTGACCGATGCGCTGATGGATGAGATGGTTCGGAAAGGCGTGTACTGGGTGCCGACGATCACCGTCGGCGCGTACGTTGCGCCGGGGCGCGGTGGGAATTGGACGAAGATGGTGGATCTGGAAAAGGCCGCGTTTCAGAAGGCGCTGAAGAAAAATGTGAAGATTGCGCTGGGGACGGATGCCGGGGGCTTCGACTGGAAAGAAGTGAACCAGGCAAAGGAGTTTGCGTATTACGTGAACTATGGGATGACGCCGATGCAGGCCATTCGCTCGGGGACAGTGGTGCCCGCGGAACTGCTCGGCTGGTCCGACAAAATGGGCACGATTGAAGCGGGGAAGTGGGCGGACTTGGTGGCGGTGAGTGGGGATCCGCTGAAGGACATCACTGAACTCGAACGCGTGAAATTCGTGATGAAGGGTGGAGCGGTCTATAAGAACGACGCTCACTGATTTGTGATTGACAGCGAACTATGGACTGAAACGCGAGCGGGTAATACGTTATTGATAGCTTGTGCCTTTTGAAATGGAAGTGCGGTTATGCGCAAACGAACTGTTTGGGTTGCTTTGGCCCTAGCCGGCTTGATTCTGATTATGGCAGCCCCTCAGCGGGGACAGACCGCTCCGGCGCAGTCCTCCGACAAGGAGCACGCGAGGCGCAGCGCGGCGGTCAATACGTTGCGTGCCATCAATACGGCCGAATATGTATACAGGTCCATGCACGGCACGTTTGCCAGGTGGGATGTGCTCGTCGCCAGCGAGATATTCAGTGGTCGACGTATGCACTTTGCTGCCCAGAATGCACCGCACTCGCGGATGCCCATTTTTCGAAGCGGCCGATATTGCCGGGATGGACGCTCCGCCTCAACGTAAGTTCGGACGGTAAGGGATACGACGTTCTGTTGGAAGATACAACCGATCAGACCTGCGGTTACGCCGCGGTAACCGACGAGCGCGGCATCATCCGGCAAAGCAAAGCCATTGATTGCGAAATATAACTGCACGGATTGGCACGCTCTCTTTCACAGTGTGTTTGGAGATGCTTTTGAGCATAGTGCTGCTGCGTTTCGCGTAGGCGCAGAGCTATCAGAAAAACGCGGCGCCGCCGTCGACGTTGATCGATTGACCGGTGATGGCGCTGGATTGGTCGGAGCATAAGAAGAGCGCGGCGTTGGCGATTTCGTCGGCAGTTTGCGCGCGGCCCTGCAGAAGCGTGCTCAGAAATCCTTCCAACTGATCCTTCGGGCTTACGCCCATTTTCTTGGCCAACGTCGCGCCAAGCTGCTGGGACATCACGGTCTCAATCACTGGGCCGGGGCAGAGTGCGTTGACGCGCACGCCCTTGCGGGCAGCTTCGGCTGCGGTAACTCGTGTCAAGCCCAGCATTCCCGCTTTTGCGGCGGCATATGCGGAACCCCAGGCGAACGCCGACTTTGCCGACAAGCTGGAAATATTGAGGATGACACCGAAGCCGCGAGCGTACATTTCGGGGAGAACCAGCTTGCTCAGTAGAAAGGCTGCGCGCAGATGGACGGCAATCACATTGTCGAACTCCGCGAGCGGATACTCTTCTACCGGAACTACCGGGCCGTAGTGGCCGGCGTTGTTCACCAGGATATCGACACGGCGGAATTTTTTGCGTACGGCGCCCACAACCCGAGCACAGTCCAGAGCGCTCGCGAGATCCGCGGTCACGTACGCAGCTTTACCCGACTTATTGATCTCCGTGTTTGTGGCGACGAGTTCGGCGTGCGTGCGCGCGGTCAGAAAAACGGAGGCGCCTTCCTGGGCAAAGAGCAGTGCAATGGCGCGTCCGATGCCGCGGCCGGAGCCAGTGATGAGCGCTACCCGATTTTCAAGCAACATTGGACGAGGAGAATAGATGTAACGTGACGAGGAGGCAAGTGGTACCCCACAAATAGATGCGACGCTGGGAAGTGTCGGCCCTAGGAAGAACCTCCACTTATGGATTATTTGCCGGGTTTCAGATCCTTGAGCAAGTGACGCAGGAGCCCGTTTACTTCATCCTGGGAGAAAGAGAATGTGTCGCGGCGGACGGGCTTTTCTCCAACGGCGCGATAGACCAAGTGATTGGTCGGGTTCTGCACTATATCAAGGACGATGGTGCCCTCGCGGAAGCGAATGTGTTCATAGCCCACCGCCGCAGGGCCCAAGCCCCATCCTGAATAGCAGCCAAACGGACCGCACACCAGTCCTGGGTAGGCGCCGGGGTATACGCGCTCGACGGTCATGTTGCGGCGGCGGACGGCAATGTGAAAATCGACTAGGAAGTCCGCAGCATCGGGATCGCTGACTTCCTTCAAACCCTTTTCCGCCAGGTTCCGCTCGATGGCGGACTTTACTTTGGCGCGGAGGACTTCGTTGTCTGCATTATTTTCGCGGGTCACGGTTTCGCCGCGTGTGATCACGTCGCGGGATGTGACCGGGCGCGAACCACGGCGGCTGCTCTCCTCCTGAGCGGGTCGCCATGCCCAGGTCGCATGGCGGGGGATATGAACGTCTGGGTCTCGCGTGATGTGGACGTATTCATCGCATCCGACGAGCAAAACGCCGCACGCCATGATGGCGGCTGCGAAAAGAGGGGCTCTGGCTCTTACAAGCCTCTGAGATAGCATCTGCACGTCCTCCCAAAGCCTCAGGAAATAGGATTCCGCTTATTTAACACGGGATGTCTGAGATAGTCGCGGTGGCTATGGGTTTTGCGAATCAGGAACGCGCGCCCCAATCGGCGGGAGGAAACACGATGGGCCAAAACTGCGGAGCCGGTTGATCAAACTCGAAGGCGACTGCGGAGTGCCCAGCCTCGGAAGTCTGCACGCGGACCACTCGGCAGCCTTGCTGGACTTTGGTTTTTCCGTTGATGAGCAGGATGGGCTGGCCGACCTTTACTTTCATCTTCAGCTTGAGCAGGCCGCCGTGAGCATTTACCACCTCGGTTTGCGTATCTTCGCGCAGATCCATGCCGTCGCGAGTCCTGGCCTGCACGGTCACGGGAATTTGCAGCATTACACGCTCGCTGCGGCGCCGATTTGCTGGATTGGGAGCCGTCGTCACTTTAGAGTCTCGACATACTTCCCATCAATATACCTCACGAGATCAGGAAAGATTTGCGACGAGCGGAAGCGTAGTGCGATTTCGTTACTAGCGGAGCTTGGCCTCGAGCCGCGCCTTTACTTCCGGCCATTCGGAGTCGACGATGCTGAAATACACGGTGTGGCGGATGCGACCGCTTGCGGTGATCAAGTGATTGCGAAAAATGCCTTCCTGGCGAGCGCCAATGCGCAAGATTGCGGCGCGGGAGCGATCGTTGAGGGAGTCGGTCTTCAGCTCAACGCGAATACACTTCAGAGTTTCGAAGGCGTGGCTCAGCAACAGGTACTTGGCCTCGGTGTTGATGGCGGTGCGCTGCCATTGGCGTGCGACCCAGGTCCATCCGATTTCGACGCGATGGTGATGACGATCGATATTTGCGTAGCGTGTGCTGCCAACCGCGCAGCCGCTGGATTTTTCGATCAGCGCGAAAGGCAACGCGGATCCGGTCGCCTGCTCGTTGAGCGCGGTCTGAACATAGGCGCTCATCTCCTCCGGCGTGCGCACCGCAGTCGGAATCCACTTCCAGAGGTCGTCATCGAGTCCTACTTCCGCCAGCCGCGCGGTATGTTCCAGAGTAAGCGGTTCCAGTTGTACGTGCCGGCCCTCCAAAATCACGGGCGCAACCACCATTTGCTCGGTCATATAAACAGCATTGTGCCGCGGATTCGCCACTTCAAAAAGCTCCGCGCTTGCTGTGAACGAGCACGCTATCAGGCCGCTTTGGCACTCAAGCTATACTAATCGCGACCATGGACGATATCACGATACTCGATACAAACTGGGTGGGACGGCCGCATTCGGTGGCGGCGGCGCTGCTGGAGTCCGCCGGGCATCGCGCCATCATTGACCCTGGACCTGAGTCGACGTATGCGACGCTTCGCGAACGCCTGCAGTCGCGCGGGGTATCAGTGGCGCAACTCGACGCCATTCTTCTGACGCACATTCATCTGGATCATGCCGGCGCTTCCGGCTCGCTGGTGCGTGACAATCCGCGACTGGCGGTTTATGTGCACACGTTGGGAGCGCCACATATGATTGATCCAGCGAAGCTGCTGGCCAGCGCCGCGCGGCTTTGGCCAGACAATTTGCATCAGCTCTTTGGCGAAACGCTGCCGGTGCCGAAGGAAAATTTGCGTATCCTCGAGGGGGGCGAGACGCTGACTCTGGGTGCGCGGAAACTGGAGGTCGCGTACACGCCCGGTCATGCTTCGCACCATGTCAGCTACTTTGACGCTACGGGAGGTGTCGCTTTTGTGGGAGACACCACGGGCATTCGCATCGACAACGGGCCGTACATCCTGCCGGCCACGCCGCCGCCGGACATCAGTCTCGAGATTTGGGAGAACTCGTTCGCGACCATTCTCGCGCGGCGGCCGTCACGCCTGTTTCTCACGCACTTTGGCTATGCGGAGAATCCCGCGGAGCACATCGCCGAATTTCGAAGGCGGCTGCATCGTTGGGCGGAGCTCGCTGCTGAAATTTTGCGGTCCGCCTCGAGCGAAGCAGAGGCGAAGGAAGCCTTCGTGGCCCGCGCCCAATCCGAAATGCAAGAGCGTCTGGGGGCTGACGAAGCGGACCACCATGCGTTCACCGCAGGGCTGGATTTGTCCTTCCTGGGACTCGCGCGCTATCTCCGCAAACGGGCTGAAGCAACGGCCTGAGACGTTAGTTCTGCTGCCTATTGTCTTCTCTCCTTAGCCGCATCGTTACTGGCACGTTCCATCCTGCAGCGATCCAACATCATTGAGTTAGTGCTGGTCCTAGAATAGGTTGATATGGCGCTGTGACCAGCGACAAACACACATGGCGGAGCGCGGCTCTTGGCGGCATTAGCCTCGCGCTGCTTTGCGTTTGCAGCACGATTTGCGCGGACACGGCTGAGCAGGGTGGCATTAGCGCCTTTCGCTCCGACGTTACGGTGAAACAGGACGCGACACTCGAAGTGCGCGAGGAGATCACGCTCAACAGCGGCGGCAAGTATTACCGCTATGGATTTGTGCGCCACCTGCCCATTGGCTCGGAAGACCGCTGGGACCCGAAGTATGTCGGCGAATACAAGAGAGACAACGGACTTCGAGTCAGGGCCCTCGAAGTCACCGAGGATGGGCAGCCGATCAAATACGAGCAGGGGCAAGGGTGTGGGTATTCGCAATTGCGGATCGGCGAAAAAGACGTGCCGCTGGCGGCGGGAGAGCATCGATATGTGATTCGCTACTCAGTGAATGGAGCGCTCAAGGTTGGCGCGAGTGCCGACACGCTCTATTGGAATGCGAACGGCCACGAGCGGGACGTGCCGGTCGCAGAGGCGATCCTTTGCGTGCATCTGCCCGCAGGAGTTTCCGCCGTGGATGCTACTGCCGAGCCGCGTGTTGCGGGGCGCGGAGTGAGCTCTCCGCGGCGTGCCGAGACGGAGTTAGAGCGCGTCGACGAGAGTGCGGGAACGGTTACATACCGAGCCACGAACGTCGGGCAGAAGCAGAGTTTGAGTGTAGCGGTGACCTGGCCTGCGGGGTACGTGCACCCGCCTAGCTTCTCGTTTCGCAGCGAAAATCAGCGTTTACTGGCGGCGCCGGTTTTATTGTTTTTGTTTTATCTGATCGCTTGGCTGCGCATTGGCCCGGAGCCCAAGCCTGGTACGGTGGTGACGCGCTATGAGTCTCCCGATGGATTATCCGCAGGGGCGGTGCGGTATGCCGTGACCACCGGAAGCGATGGGCGTACGTTCGCGGCGGTGATCGCGGCGTTGGCGACACGCGGCTGCTTGCGCGTTGAGCCGCAGGACGGGAAATACAAGCTGTCGCGCCTGATGAGCGATCGGGCCGCGGAAGCGAAGCTCGCGCCGGAAGAGAAGCGCGTCCTCACGATGCTGTTTGAAGACGGGCCCGAGATTGTACTCACGCCGTCGATGGACGAGCGCAACGCCGCGCAAAACACACGGTACGTCTTCGCGATCCAGCAGGAACTGAGCAAGCGGATGGACGGGTTGTACTTCACCAAGCACGCGGGCGTGATTGCGCTTGGCGTGCTCGCAACTGTCATGGCCGCGCTATGGCTCGCGGCAACCGCCCAGGGACGCGACACTTCCGGCGCATTGTTCTTTACCATGTGGGTTTTGTTTGTCGGCTTGATGATCGGCCTCCTATTTGAAGTTGCTTTTCTCCCTGCTTGCAAGACGGCGCTGCGCTCGGGCGGCTGGGTGAAACTGCTGCCGGGAACGGGAGCGCTCGCGGTTTTTGCCGCGGTGATTGTATATATGTTGCGCAAGCTGGCGGAGGGAGTATCGCCGGCTTTCGCGATCATGATTGCTGCGCTGCTGCTGGTGAACTTGGGTTGGGGACCGCAGTTGAAACGTCGTACGCCGCAGGGACAGCAGGTTCTCGATGAAATTAGTGGGTTGCGGCTGTTTCTGGAGAAAGTGGAGAAGGACCGCTTGGACAGGCTGAATTCCCCCGACGAGACTCCGCAGGTGCTGGATGAACATCTGCCGTACGCGATCGCTTTAGAAGTACGGGAAGCATGGGGCGATCACTTGGCGCAGACGTTCCTGGCCACGACGGTAATGCGTTGACGAAATCCGGTGTGATCTGCGAGCGGAACCTAAGCAGTGGTCCCGGCCGAGGATTCTTCCGGCTGCGCGACAGGTTCGGTGCTGGAGGGCGCGGGCGTCTCGAGGCGCGCTGAGAGCGATTCGACGAGCAAATCGACAATTTTCTTGGCGCAATCGCCGTTGGCATCCTTATCCGGATTGAATTGCGCCACGTCCAGACCCACCAAATTCTTGTGACGAACGATTTCCTTTAGCGCCGCGCGCACGTCCTCAAAGCCAAGGCCGCCGCTTCCAGGCACGACCACCGCGGGAAATTCCTCTTGCGCGATCACATCCAGGTCGAGATGCAGGACAAACTCGCGAGTATCGGCATGCAAATGATTCAGCGCGTCTGCGGCTGCTGCCGCGGCGCCTCTTGCTTGTATATCGGTCGCATGCACGTGGCGCAGCGGCGCCCGGGAGAGGAAATCCTGCTCGGGGGGATCAAGCCGCGCCAAACCGAAGAGCGTCACGTCGGGCTCGCGGACCAGCGGTGGCTCGCCCCAGAACCGCACTAACTCCGGCGCGCCCTTGCCGATGATGTGCGCAAGCACCATGCCGTCGATTCTGCCGGACGGCGTTGTTGCCGGAGTATTCAGGTCGGCATCGCGATCGAACCACAACAGATTGACGTGCTTGTAGTAGCGCCGAGCGCCAGTCAGTAATCCGACGACCTGCACGCATTCTCCGCCGAGAACAAGGACTAAAGCGCCACTTTTCAGCGCGATTTCCGCGCGGGTCTTAAGATCATTAAGTCCGGCGACGATTTCCGTCAGGTTGCGGGCGCGGCGGTGCTCCTCGTCGTCGGCAAAGTGCCTCGGCGCGCAATCGCCGTAATCGGTCACCTCAAAGCCGGCGTTCTGTAGACGTTCAACCAGACCGGCTGCGCGCAGAGCGGCGGGCGCTTTCTCGGTCCCCGGCGAAAATGCCGCCGCGCTTGAAGGCGCGCCAATCAGAGCAATCTTCTTCGGCTGACGGACAATTTTGACCGCCAAGGTTGCGCTCCTTGTTTTTGTTTCCGCCTACTATGCTGGGTTGACTTGCCTGCCGGCCTACCCCGCCGGACCTATCTGCAAACTCTTCAGCGGCGCGGCGCGGCCGCGATAGTCGCCAACTCCGGCGGCAGAGTGAACCGCACATCCTCACGAATCAAATCCAGATCGCGCTGATCGGTGAAGCCAAACTCAGCCAGGCGCTCGCTGACCTGCTCGACGAGCACTTCCGGCGCGGAAGCTCCCGCGGTTAAGCCCACGCGCTTCACGCCTTCGAGCCATTTGACGTCGATATCTTGCGCGGAATCGATGAGTTGCGCGCGAACGCCGCTGCGCTGCGCAACCTCAACCAATCGATTGGAATTGGAGCTGTTGGGAGAACCTACGACGAGAATCAGGTCGACGTCCTTGGCCACCTGCTCGACAGCTTCCTGGCGATTCTGTGTCGCATAGCAGATGTCGTCGCTCGCCGGGCCCTTAATGGCGGGGAATTTCTGGCGGAGGCGCGCCACTATCTCCTGCGTGTCGTACAAGCTCAGAGTAGTTTGCGTGAGAAACGCCAGCTTTTCGGGTTCATCAACCTCAAGGGCGTCTACCGCTGCGACCGAGTCGACAACGATGGTGCGATCCGGAGCTTCGCCGGAAGTGCCAATGATCTCCTGATGGTCACGATGGCCGATCAAAATGATGGTGCGTTTTTCCCGCGCAAACTTGAGCGCCTCCAAATGAACCTTGGTGACCAGCGGGCAGGTAGCGTCGATCACTTTCAACGAGCGATCCTTGGCTTCCTGTCGCACAGTTGGGGGGACGCCATGAGCGCTGAAGACGAGCACGCCGCCGTGAGGAACGTCTTCAATGGATTCAACGAAAATCGCGCCGCGCCGGCGCAACTGCTCCACAACATACGTGTTGTGCACGATTTCATGGTGCACGTAAACCGGAGCGCCATAAGCTTCCAACGCCAGTTCGACGATGTCCACCGCTCGTACCACCCCGGCGCAGAAGCCGCGCGGGCGGACTCTTAGCAAAACTTTTCCATTATCTGTCTGCATCATCATCCTAATGAAGGGTTTCCGAAGACTCTATCATACCTCACCCACGTTCCGGCCCGCACCGGCTTTCGACGTGTGTGTTTGCCTGAGGCGCGGCACTTGTTTCCGCAGCCGGATTATCTACGTTGTTTGAGCCGGCGAAGCGACTTGTGCAGCCCGGTAGCTGGTGCATTTGCATTCCGGGAAGTTGCAAACCTTGGGCAGCTTGGCAGGCTTCATCTTGAAATACATGCGCGCGTGGATGCTCTTGGGATGGCCGCACTTGCAGGGCTGGGGACGGTTATTTCTCATAGACGTGGCACGGGTCCGCTCGGGGGCGAACGTTTCGATTTTAACCCGTGCATTGTACTCGATTTACAGCGGGACGTGCCCCTCCGTTCTTTACCCTACAAAGAGGATGGTATTTTCACCGGGATGCCACGATGCTAGCGTCCTTCGGTATTGGGAAGAGGAAAAAGTGGGCAAGCGGTTCCTGATCGCAGATGACGGCGAAGAGGTTCGGCAGGTGGTGCGGGCAATTTTTGAAGCTCGCACTGACTACGACATCTGCGGCGAGGCTGCCAACGGGGTGGAGGCCGTGGAAAAAGCCCTTGAATTAAAGCCGGACCTGATTCTCCTCGACGTTGCTATGCCCATGCTGAACGGCGTCGAAGTGGCCTCGGTGCTCGCCGGGTCCATGCCCGACCTGCCCATCGTGCTCTACACTATGTACAACGAATTGTTAGGGTTATCGCTGGCCTCGGCAGTTGGGGCTAGAGCAGTCATATCCAAGGCGGACGGAGTAAGCAAGTTGCTCGAATGCGTACGGGGCCTTCTGGAGCCTAAGACGGAGGCGGGTAGGCCTGAAGCCGCCCCAACCACCACACCGTTGACCGAACCTCCCGCCACCGCCGAATGAACTGTCGAACCTCGCGTCCTCCAATCGAAGGAGCGGTTGTTTAGCTCTCAGTGAGCAGGTCCGCCAGAAGCTGGTGCATGCGTTGGACGGCATCGAACAGTTGGTCCACGCCAGGAGTCTCCCGAGTGACCTCATGTGTGGTGAGATCGGAGACGATGGCGTTTCCAAGTTGAGCGGCGCGGCGAATGCGCTCGCTGGTGAGCAGCGGAAGCAGCGTGTGCGTATCGTGGTGCGTGATCTGGCGCTCCTGCCACTCCTGCACGGCCCAAGCGGTCTTGCGGACATGATCGACTGCGTCGCGGAAATCCATGAGAATGCGCTGATCGATGCCGCCGGTGCGCATGGACTGCTCAAGCTGCAAAAGCTCCGCACTGGTTCTCTTTAGCTGAAAGTTCACGCCCCAAAACGATTCGCTGGGAATCAGGAGCTCGACGGCTACTCCAAGCACGTGTCCATCTTTGCGGCGAATAGCGACTACGCGGGCGCGGTAGGTTTCCCCAGACAGCAGATTGGTTAGCTCCAGTTGGCTTCCCACGCTGGGAAAGATCTTCATGTCCAGCAGGCCGCCCTGTACGTTCACTTCGCGGGCTTGGGCGTTCTCGATGACAATTCGCCCACTGGCCTCTTGCCATTTGGCCTGTACTGGAACGATTACAGGAAAACGGCTGCCTCGGCGCTGGTCCGTTTTCGGGGGCGGCGGCGTGATGAGTTCTTCCACGCGGGGTAGTTCCTCAGGAGAAGCGTAGCGCGTGTTCCGTTTTGGTACAGCGCCAAAAACTGAATCCGTGCTCGACTTATCACCGGCGGCGGAATGCAGGCGGCGCGGCCGGCGCAATCTACCTGCGAGTTGATGCACCATATGCACGCCACCGCGGATTCAATTATGCGCGAGGCATACGTAAGAAACGCAGCAGCAACTGTTTGCCGGGGAGAAGGCAGATTGCTTGCCGCCTGCGGGAGGATGGGATATAAGCATTAGACATTGAGGGGCTTCCCGACCCTTCCTCAATTTCCACGAAGTCCCTCCCTATCGAAGAATCCATTTGCGTGCATTCCGGATCTTGCGGGCGCATGTGGGTTGCAGAGGAGGCGGCAATGTTTGAAGGAGCGCAAGAGCAGAAACAATCGAGTTCAAACCGGATGTTGGTGACAATTGTCGTAGTCGTTGCGGCGGCGGCCGTAGGCGGCGTGCTCTACACGATGTCGAAAAGCGGCAGCAAACCGGCGGCGCCGCTGACCGCCGCGGCCGCTGCGCCTGCAGCAGCAGGAAAAGCAGACCCGGTGCATGACCTGAAAATTCTGAGCGCGAGAATGGAAAAAGATCGCACCGGCACGACGGCGGTCTGGCTGGTGGATATCGACAACAAATCGAAGGCTTACACCTACAGCAGCATTCAGTACGAGACCACCTACGTGGGCCCGGACAACGCCGCGATACTGGTGAACAAAGGCACCATTCCGTTCAATCTCGCTCCTGGAGAGGAACGCAATACGCAGATTCGCGATGTGCTGTATCCCACCGGCACCGCTTGGTACAAGTTTCGCATCACCGGCGCGACCCCCACGGTGCAATAGTTCTGAGAAAACCGCTCATGTCCAGGCTTCCGTGCCTAGGCAACTAAAGCAATATTCCGGCTGAATCGCGTATGACTTACCGGAGATAAGAACGCGCCGTATTTGCCAAACGGATTTTCGCAGAGGTCGCCGATCTCTGGGCCGCACTCGAATCCCGTCAGGAACAGGAAGAAAACAGCAATAAAAATGCGTGAAACGCGAGACGGCTTCATTGTTTTCACCCCTTGGGTTGGAGTGGGTCCTTCGAAGTGGGCTGGGGAGAATGAGGCTGGAGCCATTCAGTTTTCCTGCCTCGCGACCGCATCTCAATGAAAAACCCTAGAAGGATTTGTCGAGCACCTTACTTTCGCATACAGCGGAACCCGCATTAGAGCGCGCACAGCCAACGCGCAGTGGTAACTTCCCTGGGTTTACAGTAAGATTTGGGCAATGGTCCGGTGGCTCTGCTACCGCACCAGGTAGTTCCGCGAAGTGTCCAGCCCGCTTCTGCCCGGCCCAGAGTAATCGAACTGTACCAACGGGAACCCAGCTCAAATTCGAATGGAGGAATACCCATGAAGCGGGTCATCGAAGCAACGATTGCGGCCAGCGTGGTGCTGCTGTTGGGAGGTTGCGCGACGAAGAAGTATGTCGCCAAGCAAACAGATCCTATCGCCGCGAAGGTCAACGAAGTGGAAAAGCAGGCGCAGAACACTCAGAAACAATTGGAGAGTGACGAGCCCAAGATCAGCGCGGCCGCTGAAAAGGCGGATTCCGCCGATGCGCGCGCGGGTGACGCCCTCGGGCGTGCGGACGCGGCCTCCAAGAAAACCGACCAGGTGCGTAACGAATTACAAAATCAGTTTCACAGCGAGCTGAATGAGCGCATTGCGAACATTGACGATTACAAGCCGGCGGGCGATGTCGTCGTGCTGTTCAAATTCAATTCCGCGAAGTTGACCGACGAAGCGAAGCAGCAGCTCGACCAACTCAGCAGCGGGAAAGTCGGAAGCATGAAGCGCTACTTCGTGGCCATTCAAGGCTTCACAGACAAGACGGGCACTCCCGAATACAACCTCGAGCTCAGCCGGCGGCGCGCCGAAGCGGTGCAGACTTATCTGGTATCGCAGCACAACATACCCGTGTACCGCATCCAAATCGTGGGACTAGGCCAAGACAAGCCAGTGAACGACGAAAAGACCCGAGACGCCCGGCAGAAGAACCGCCGCGTGGAAGTGACCGTCTTCAGCGCGGACATCGGGCAAAGCACGGCAACGCAGAACCCCGGCTCCGCACAGTAATACACCCAGCGTCTCAACAAGGATGAAAGCTGCGCTTTGCCGCTGCGCACGCCGAAGTGTCTACGAAGCTTGGAGCAGTCCGCTCCTAAATTTGGACCAGTTTGCTGGAGGATGAGTGCTTGCGAAGACCGTGAATTCTCACATACGCTAAGGCACCCACACACTGGCACTTCTGGCAGGAATTAACCCGGTTAAGTCTGGATTTGGATAGGGTTTCAACAGATGGCCCCTTTCTTGAGAACGAAGGTTTTGGATTATAAGGACGAAGGTCTTGGGAGGAAGTGATGAAAGGCAAGTGTGGTCTGATCGTGGCAGGGGTCGCTCTCCTGTCTCTGCCCCTGGCGGCTCAGGAGAAAGATAGCGGCGCGAACAATGAGGCGACTAGGCGAGAAGTAATCGCGAAAAATACAAGCGAATCGGCAAGCCTGTCTGCTGCGGTGCGCATTCGGACGCGCAATATTTTGGCGCTGCCCGATGCACCGCGCCCAACTCCTTTTCCGGCCGCGGCTAGCAGCACCAACGAGGCGCCCGGACGCTTGGTGCCGCGCTATGAAGTGGCTGCGGGGTACAGCTATGTGAACTTCAATCCCGGCAGTCCCTTTGGGTCGTTCAGCAATCACGGCGGCAGTGGATCGTTCGCATACAATGCTTCGCGCTATTTGGGGTTGGTGGCCGAATTCACCGGATACAACTTCGAACGCAACCTGAGCGGCACGAATGTCAAAGGGAGTTGGAACACCTGGCTCTTTGGCCCGCGACTGAACCTGCGGCGGTTTGATTACTTTGTTCCCTTTGCGGAATTCCTGGTGGGCGGGTCGCACGGCGATGTGCAGATGACCGGCAACAACTCGCAGAACGCCTTTGCGCTGGCGGCCGGCGGGGGCGTGGATGTGGTGCTCTCCAAGCACATTGCCTGGCGCTTTGCGCAAATCGACTACCTCATGACCAATTTCTCTGGCGTGAACCTCGGCGGGAACGCGCGACAGGACAATTTGCGCTTGGGCACAGGAATCGTAATACGTCTTGGTTTGCCCAGCCCGCCGCCACCGCCTCCGGCGCCAAAGGGCCCACCTACCGCGTCTTGTTCGGCGAGCCCTGCTTCCGCGTATGCCGGCTCGAATGAGACGGTGACCGTACACGTCAATGCCAACAGTCCCGACAATCTTCCCCTGACGTATAGCTACACCGCCTCTGGCGGCACGGTTGACGGCAACGGTCCTGAGGCACGCTGGAACCCTTCGGGTGTAAGCCCCGGTTCGTACACCGTCAGTGTGAAAGTCGACGATGGCAAGGGAGGGACGGCCTCTTGCACCGCGGAGATTCGCGTCGAGGAAAAGCCGCACCATCCGCCGACGGTTTCCGTTACCGCCAATCCAACGACGATCATGCCGGGCGAACGTTCAACGATTTCCTGCAACGCCGGCAGCCCGGACAATCTGGCCCTTACTTACAGCTACTCGGCATCGGCTGGCCAAGTCAGCGGCAATGGTCCGCAAGCGCAGTTTGATTCCACGGGCGTTCAGCTAGGCAGCGTCACAGTGAAGTGCGAAGTCACAGATTCGCGCGGCGACAAAGCCGAAGGCTCCACCACGGTGGATGTGCAGCAGCCGCCACCGCCGCCGCAGGCGACTAAGGTGGCCGATTGCGGCTACACTACCGCGGGTGTCGCGCGCGTCGACAATGCGTGCAAACGCGTGCTGGACGACGTCTCTCTGCGTTTAAAGAATGAGCCCAACGCAAAATTGGTAATCATCGGTTACGCTGATCCCAAGGAGCCCAAGCCTTCCACGCTGGCAGCCAGACGAGCAGAGCAGGCCAAGCAGTTCCTCGGCGAAAAGGGCATCGACGCTTCCCGCATCACCACGCGCACCGGCGAACCCTCCAAGGAGAAAGGGTCGGAAAAGGAGAATCGCCGCATCGAGATGGTGTTCGTTCCGGAAGGGGCGACGTACTGAGGGCGATTCGCTATCCGGCAAGCGGCGCGGCTCGCATAAATCACAAAACCTGCAATGGGCTCTTCGAGATAGCTTCGAAGAGCCCATTTTTCTTTGGAAGAAGAAGCGGCGGATGGCACCAAAACCGAAGGCTCCGTTCCATTTTGGGACGCATTGCCTAGCACGGGCGCACAAATTTCCCGGATTGATACTTCATTTAAATATACAGTTTAGGTATATACTCTCTCACGGCGGAAAATCACAGTTTCCTGAAATGGAAATAAGAATGCTCGGAAAGTAATGATGGAATCCGTCAGTTCACGCATGAGCGAAGGAGCAGCAGCCCCGCGCGAAAGCGTCTCAATGAGTATCCTCATCGTCGACGACGAGCCGTCCATCCGGGAGACTTGCGCCGACGTTGCTCAGCAGGCGGGCATGAAAGCCATTACGGTAGCCAGCGCGGAAGAGGCTCTCGAGGTGCTGGAGAACTCCGTGGTCGATATCGTACTGACGGACTTGATGCTGCAGCGAACCAGCGGGCTGGATCTGCTGAAGCGCCTGCACGACAACAGCCCGAGTCTGCCGGTGATCGTGCTGACGCAGTATGGAACGATCGATTCCGCTGTGGCCGCGACGCGGCTGGGCGCAGTTGACTATGTAACCAAACCTTTCCGTATCGAGGAGCTACGCTCGCGTCTGGAGCGGGCGGCGCGCGCCGTCGAGTTGCAGCAGGAAAATCATTTATTGCGCGAGCAGTTGCGGACGCGGCCAGGCTTCGGGGGTCTGATTGGTGTTTCCGAGCGCATGCAGCGTGTCTATAAGATCGTCCAGAAGGTCAGCCTGCACGAGTACCCGGTTTTAATCCTGGGAGAGAGTGGCACTGGCAAGGAGTTGGTGGCCAAGAGCGTGCATTTTTCCGGCCCACGCAAGGATCGGCCTTTTGTTCCCGTTGATTGCTCTTCGCTTGTTCCTACGCTGATTGAGTCCGAGCTGTTCGGCTATGTGAAGGGCGCGTTCACCGGAGCGCTGCACGGCAAGCAGGGCCTGCTGGAGGCTGCAAACGGCGGCACTCTGTTTCTTGATGAAATCGGCGACATGCCCGTGGACATGCAAGCCAAGCTCCTGCGTGCCTTGCAGGAGCGCGAGGTAAAGCCCGTCGGGGCTACAGAGCGGCGCCGCATCGATGTGCGCATCATCGCAGCGACGAATCGCGACCTCGATTCTGCAATCAAGGCCGGAGCCTTCCGCCAGGATCTGTATTTCCGGCTGAACGTGGTGCAAGTCAAGCTGCCCCCTCTGCGCGAGCGCAAGAGCGACATACCGCTGCTGGTGATGTCCTTTTTGGAGAAATTCTCCGTCTCGCAGCAGACCTCGCGAAGCATCTCCGAAGACGCCATGCGCCAGTTGATCGCCTATGATTGGCCGGGAAATGTACGCGAGCTAGAAAATGCGATTGAGCGCGCCGTGGCGCTCGGCTCCGGTCCGCTCGTTCAGGTGGCGGATTTGCCGAGCAATCTGCAATACCCGAAGACGGAGCGCCTCCCTGAGAGGAACGAACTCCTGCCCCTTGAGGAACTCGAGCGCCGCGCCATTTTGCGGACGTTGCGCGAAGTGGCGGGCGACAAGCTCGCGGCTGCCCGCATTCTGGGCATCGGCAAGACTACGCTCTACCGGAAGCTGAAGCAGTACCATTTGGAGTCGGAAGACAACAGTTAAAAGCAGCTAGCAACAAGCATGAATTGCGGCCCCTCGCGTGTCCCTGTCCCGTGCATTAAGCTCTCTCTTTTAACCTCCGAACCAGCGTCATGACCAGCCCTGAATCGACTTTCCCCTCTAGCCTTGGTTTTTCACTTCGGAACCAAAATCAGCGGCACGTCTCGACATGGGATATTACGCCTCCGGGCCAGCCCTCCCTGCCCGGCCTAACAGTCCATTTTCAATGAGATAAGACCACCCTGTTGGGCCTTTCGGTGCAGTGTAATCTGCGGGCGGTATCCTGTTTTGCAGACAGCCGCCCAAGCCAGGACGATAGCGCCTAGTCGATGGAGGCAAGTGCATGTGGGTGTGGGGGAGGGCGCACCAAGGTGGCGGGGAAACCGCGACAGTGGCCCGCGCTGCAGTGGATGGCAAGGCGCGTCACGACCTGGTGAAAGAGGCGGTGCGGACATTGCTGACGAGCGGCCAGGCAGACCGGTTTGGTGTTTGGGTTGAGTCCACCGATGATGTTTCCAGTTTCCGGGGAATCGTGGCGGAGAAAGAGGGAGGCGCGACGCCCGCGGAGTGGTCCAGATTATCTCCCGAGCCTCCCTTGCCTGCCGAATTGTTGGTCGGTTTGCAAACCGTCGAGCAGGAAGTGGGCGAGACACCGGATAGGCCAGTGATCGGTGCCGTGGTCGAGATGCGGCGCGCCCTCTGGGTTCCCGTGGCGATTCAGGGACATCTTCGCGGTGTGTTGTTCGCCGGCCAAGAGAAGAAACAGGCTCACTTGCCGCGAGCACTGCTTGAGTCCGTGGCCGCTGAGTTGGCTCTGGCGATGGAGCTCGAAGACGAGCGGCGTAGGGGTCGCGAGCATCATGAGGACTGCCGGAGCGTGCGTAGCGTGCTAGCGGCTCTCGCCGGTTCCGAATCACCGAGCGAGCTCCTGGAGAACATCGTGAAGGACTGTACGGACAAGGGAGCGCGCAAGAGCGGCCCAGGCGCAGTCTTCGCGGCAATTGGCCGTCTCTTCGACTCGCTGGAAACGAGGGAACAATCTCCGCAGCCCGCGGCCCAGACCATGCGCTTTCCCTGGCACAGCGGCGACGCCGCCTGGATTCACGCGCTGAATAGCGAGCCGCTGAGCGCGATCTGGCGCCGGGCGCTCGAATCCCATCGCGTCGCGGGAAGCGAACCCGGGACTGCGTCATCGCTCGGCGAAGTCGTACGCGTTGTAGCCCTCCCGTTGGAGGCCGGCGGTAAGAGCCTTGGCGTGCTTGTCGCGGGCATGTGCCGAAGCGGTGCATCCCTTGCTGCGGTCGAACGTTTGGAACTGCGCGCCGCCCTGGCCACTCCTGCGCTGTTGCGGCAGAAGAACAGCGAGGAAGCCGTCGCACAGGAACTGCGGCAGCAAGCCCTGCTCGCAGCGGTCGCCGCCGCTACCATCCTGGTGCGCGCCGACGGTAGCATCGCGCAGCTGAGCGAGGGCGCGCAAGCTCTGCTAGGCACAAGCAGGACATCGCCGCGCCAGGCAGTTCCTGCCGCCAACGCGTCGGAGGATTTCGCTCAGCTATTTTCCATTGCCGATGCTCCGCGCGTGAAAGCCTGGCTGCAAAAAATTTCGGCCCCTCCCAACGGCCTCGCCACAACCAGGGAAGTTCCGCTGGAAGCAGAGCTTCGCAACGGGGCGCGTGTCCAACTTCAGTCCCTTTTCTCGATGAGAGACGGAAGCGTCGGCGTCCTCCTCGAGCGCCTTCACGAACGCAGCGAGAAAGTGCAGACCGACCAGAGTATTACCGAGATAATGAACGTCATTGAATGGCTCGAGGAAGGCGTGGTGCTCTTCGGCGCGAACCGGGAAGTTCGCGCCTTGAACAGCCGCTTCGGCCAGATCGTTGGTCTAACGCCTGAGGAGCTCGGGGGCATCAAGACGCTCGACGACCTCGTTGCCACGCTCGGTGCGCGCACCGCCGACGCCAGTAATTTCGGCGGGAGCTGGCGTAGTTTGGATCTCAGCGCCGAAAGTGCCGTGCGCGAAGAACTGCATCTGGTCCGCCCGGTTCCGCGCCTGCTGGAGCGTGCCGCGCGCCCTATCCTTGATGAAAAAGGTGCGCTGCTCGGCCGTGTCGAAATCTACCGCGACCTCACCGCGCAGCGCGTCTTTCAATCCAAGCTCCTGCAAACCGAGAAGCTCGCTGAGCTCGGCCAAATGGTCACCGGCATCGCTCACGAACTCAGTAACCCGCTCACAAGCATTCTCGGCTATGCGCAACGCCTGCTCCTGCGACGCGACCCCATGGGTGGTTCCCACGAAGCGCGCCAGATCTTTCAGGAAGCGGACCGGGCCGGTGCCATCCTGCGTCAACTGCTGCTTTCCGCCAGGGATTCGCGGCCAGAGCGCCGCCGCGTCGCGCTCAATCAGGTCGCCTCCCACGCCCTCGAACTACAGCGCTTCAGCCTCGCAGCCGACAATGTCCACGTGCAACTCGATCTCGACCCCGTGCTCCCGTTCGTGCAGGGCGACGCCGGGCAGCTTCAGCAAGTACTGATGAACCTCATCGGAAATGCGCGGCAGGCTATCGAGGAGCAAGGCAGGGGCGGCACCATCCGCGTGAAGACAAAACGAATCGCCGAAAAGCGCGTGCTCCTGGAAGTTAGCGACGACGGCCCGGGAATTCCGCAAGCCATTCAAGCGCGTATTTTCGATCCATTTTTCACCACCAAGCCAGCCGGCGTCGGCACCGGCTTGGGGCTGGCAATCGTCCTCGGCATCGTGCGCGAGCACGGCGGTCGATTGCATTTGACGAGCAACCTCGGCCAGGGAGCGGTCTTCTCGATCGAATTTCCGGCCATGGCCGCCTCGGAGATGTCGTTGCCTGCAACACGCGGTGCCGCTCCCGCTCGCCCGCGACTTGAACCCTCGCCTGCTCCGGAATCGCTCGAAACCGCGCACGCCGGCGCCGCTCTCGGTGCCTGGGCCGGTACCCGCGTTCTAGTGTTGGAGGACGAGCCCACCGTTGCGCGGCTCATAGCCGACGTGCTGGAGGACGAAGGATTGCGCGTCGATGTCCTCCTCGACGCCCGGGAAGCGCTCGATCGCGCGACCCGCGAAGATTACGCCCTGGCTGTCTGCGATATGAAAATGCCCGAACTCGACGGCGAGCACTTCTACCAGGCGCTGGCCCGCGCCAACAATCCTCTTCGCGAGCGTTTCCTGTTCGTCACCGGAGACGTTCTCGCCGCGCATACCCGCGATTTTCTGGAGCGCTATCACTTGCCCCACGTAGAAAAACCTTTTCGCGTCGAAGAACTCACGGAGAAGATCCGCAGCGTTCTCGAAGCCACGTCGCCGCTCGAGCCTTTACGCGCTCGGGTGGCAAAGAAAAATGCAGCGAGGAAATAGATGATGATACAAACCAGGGGACGACGCACCATCTTGTTGATCAGCGATGACGCCGAGCTGTGCGCCGCCGCCCGCCGCGAATTCGAAGCCAAGGAAGGAGGGTTGCGCGTTGCTGAGGTGCGCACGGTGGACGCCGCCCGCCGCATCGTCGAAGATGCTGCGCCTACGGTCATCTTGCTCGAGGAAACCTCTGCTACCCCGGAGAGCGAAGGGCTTGTGGGGAAGATGCCACGCTTGAACTCCGTGGTTTCCGCTTTAGCCGTTCATGCGCCCGTGGTGGTGATTGGCGCGCCGGATCAGGAATCGGAGCTGGCCTCGCTGGTTGCAGCCGGCGCCGCCGATTTCGTCGAGCGCGCCGGCGGTTGCCTCCCCGTGGCGCTGGAGATGGTGGAGCGGCGCTTGCGCGAGGCGGGGCAAATGGCCAGCGATGCGCAGCAGTTTGCCGGCGCGAAGAATATCTCGAACGGGGAAGCCTTCGGCGAGGTTCTCCGACATGAGATGAACAATCCGCTCACCGGAATCCTGGGCAACGCCGAACTTTTGCTCGCCGAAGTACGCCGCAAAAATGACGGCCGACTCCCGCAGGGCGGCCAGCAGCGCTTGGAAACCATCGCCGCTCTCGCCGTCCGCTTGCGCGAAACCGTTCGCCGCCTCAGCCAGGAGTGCGAAACGCGCCAGCACCCGCGCAGTACCGATGGGCAGTTGCTTACCTGATATCAGATCCCGCCGTAGGTTGCGAAAAATTCCAGCACGCGCCGCCGAAATTCCACAGGCTCATACCCCAGTGCTGCTGAATGGAATGCGCGGGGCACGACCCACATCTGCTTTGGCCCTACGGCAGCATCGTAAATCTTTTTTGTGTGCCTGCAGGGAAGAGCGACATCGTCTGCATCACATATCAACAACACCGGGAAGCGCCGGGCCGCAACCGCCTTCTCTGGCGATACTTGGGAAGCCGGAAACCCGGCGAGCGATTCGCCGCGGTAGATCATCGTCCAGGTTCCCGGGGCGAGCCAAGTTTTTCCCAACCACGGATAGCGCCGGAGCCCGGCGTAGTCATAGGAAGCCTCGCGAATGTTGGCAAACGACGCTTCGGCGACCACCGCCTCAATGCGCGGCTCGACGGCAGCAGACTGCAGCGCAATGCCTGCTCCCATCGACTCTCCCAAAGCAAACAGGTGCTTGGGATGCTCACTGGTTTCGACGGCATCGACGATGGCGCAGTTGTCGTTTCGCTCTAGCCAACCGTAAGTGGCCATCGGTCCTTCGCTGGCGCCGTGCGCGCGCGAGTCCATCATTACGACGCCGTATCCGGCCAGTAGGAGCATCCGTGCATGTTCGAGGACGCCCATTCGATTGTCCGCCACGCCGTGGTACACCAAGACCCAATTCCCATTGGGTCTTGCGGCGCGCACCTTCCAGCCCCGCAGCAGTACTGCGTCGGGCGCGCGCACGTCGAAGGTTTCGCGATGCACGCCTATCTGTTCAAAGGTGGCGTCTGCGTCACGAATCAGGTCCGGCGAAAGGTCGCGCCGGATCGGGTGTAGGAAAGAAGGTCCCGCGAGCCAGCCACCGAGTGCCGCGAGGCTAGGCGGAAATAGCAGGATGATCAGCAAGATGCGAATTAGGCGTCGCATTCCTTAGAAGGTACGTGATCCAGCGGTTGTGAGTTCCAGTGCCAGTATGCGACTTGCGTGCAAGCACATTTATGCTTCTGCGCTTCTATGTGCCTCCGTAGTCCTGTGGCCAATCTTTCCAAGAATCTAGAACCAGCAACTCTCAAGATCGGAACAGCACAGACTCGCGCTGGAATGTCTTGAACGCCAGAAATAGCGCCGCAGCGGCATAGACGCAGGTCGAAGCGAAAATGAGCGCGATGGAGTTCCAGTGATAGGTGCCGCTGATGATCTCTTTGCAGACCAGGCTGGTGTTTAGAACAGGGATCAGCGCAAGTTTCGGCGTCAGCTCGACGCCCGGCATCACGGACGCGACGGCGGGAATCACAATCAGAAATGTCATCGGCGTCAGGTAGCTTTGCGCTTCCTTGTAGCTCTTGGCGAAGAGCGCGATGGTCATCAGCACCGCGGAGAAAAGAAAGGCCAGGGGCAAAGCCATCACAAAAACGGAAACCACCGAGAGCAACCCGAGGTTCAGTGCCAGGGTCTGCCCGCTCGAGGAATTCATCAAGTTGCTGTGACCCAAAATCGCGAACGACGTCCCCATGGAGATGACGGACAGGACGGCGGTGGCCAAGGAAGCAGAGAAGACCAGCAAGAATTTGCCGAGCACCAGGTCCATGCGCGAAATGGGGCTGGAAAGAATCGTTTCCATCGTTCCGCGCTCTTTTTCCCCGGCCGTAAGATCGATGGCCGGATACATCGCACCCGTCATGCACAAAATGATTACCGTGTAGCCGATGAAGCTGCCGAACGTTGCGCCGCTTACCTTTTCAGGCGGCGCCACATTCTCTTGTTTGATCGAAAACGGCGACAGCACCGACGCCGGCAGATTCTTCGCCGCGAGACGGTCCTTCACCACTGTATCGCGATAATCCTTCAGGAATTTTTCCAGGCGATTGGCGCCGAACGAAGATTTCATCTCCCCATCATAAAAATAGATTTTCACCGTCTCGGATTGACCGGTTTCCAGCGACTTCTCGAATCCTTTGGGGATTTCCACCGCCGCACGAATGTCCTTGTTGGAAATTTCGTCCTTCCAGTTTTCGGCATAGGGCACGATTTCCAAGGAATCGAGCTTCTTGATATTGGCAATCAGTTGCGGCGAATCCTCGCCGCCCAAAATCATGACTTTGGGTGTTTCCTTCTCCGCTTTGCCGACCATTACGACGGCCAGCGCGCTGAATCCCACCATCATCAGCGGAAATAGAAACAGCGGCACGAGCACAGTAGAAATCAGCGTGCGCCGGTCGCGCACCCATTCTGTGAATTCCTTGCGGTACACAATCCTAACCGCGTTTAGGTTCATAGCGTTCTATGCCTCTCCATTGGATTGCAGCGGGCCCACAATCTTCACGAAAATTTCCTCCAGGTCCCGTTCTGAGTATCTCTCACGCAACTGCGCAAGCGTCCCTTCAGTCAGCAGCTTCCCGTCATGAATGATTCCGATCAAGTCGCAGAGCTTCTCGACTTCGCTCATGATGTGCGTCGAGAAAATCACGGTCTTGCCGCGGTCGCGGCACTCGCGAATGAACGTGGTGATCGTCCGCGCGGTCATGATGTCCAGGCCGAGCGTGGGTTCGTCGAAGATCATCACCGGCGGGTCATGCACCAACGTCCGCGCAATCGAAGTTTTCTGCTTCATTCCCGTGGACAGCTTATCGCACCGCCGGTCGCGGAAGCCGTTCATGTCGAGGCGGCTGAAAATATCATCAACGCGCTTCTTCAGCGTGACCTCGTCCAGCCCGTTCAGGCGGCCGAAATATTCCACCAACTCTTGAGCGGTCAGCCGCGGATACAGCGCCGTGGCTGTGGACAGAAAGCCCACGTTGGCTCGCACTTTCTCCGGCTGCTCGACCACGTCGTGCCCACAGACCAATGCCGTCCCATCGCTAGGTTCCAGGATCGTGGCCAGGATGCGTAGCGTCGTGGTCTTCCCGGCGCCATTCGCGCCCAGCAGTCCATAGATGCGCCCAGGCTCGCATCGGAAGCTCACGTTATCGACCGCGCGAATCTCTCCGCGTTTCTTGTCGTGGAAGCGTTTCGACAGGCCACGAGCTTCAATCATCAAAGACCCTCGCACCGGACTTTCCCGGGCCGTCACACACACACCGTGTCACAGTCTACTACGCGCCGGGTATCGCGAATATTGCAGTTGCAGCGTTCGAATCCCGACGGTTGTGACGGCGCCAGCCGGCGAACATCAAATCTTCATGGAGCCCTGCTTCGTCACAACTTGCATCGATACACTTGCATCCCCGCGCCAACGCAACGCATCCATGAAAGAGAACCCTTGCGAACTGACATCATCCCTAGTGGAAGCTCCGCACCTGTTGTTACAATCAAGTACTCTGGTTTACTCCGGGCTGGGGCCAGCAAGCCGCACATATACAATGGGACTTCACCTCGTGCGCGTGTGCCCGCAGGCTCTAGCCCAGGCGGACCGGCAGGGCAACCGGAATAGTGAGCAATGGATCGCAGGCTGAGAAACCGCATCGTGATTTTTCTCGTGTTGGCCGCCGTCGTGGCTTTCGCACTTGTGCGGCTCAGCGGCCGGCAGCCCGTCGCCAAAATCTCCGCCGTCTCGCCCGTTCGCGAAAACCTCGTATCTTCCATCTCGAGCAACGGGAAAGTAGAGCCCATCGCCCCGTTTGTTATGCGCGCGCAGCTCGATACCTTCATTGAAAGA
The DNA here is from genome assembly GCA_035602505.1 of Candidatus Acidiferrum sp. Classification (GTDB taxonomy): domain Bacteria; phylum Acidobacteriota; class Terriglobia; order Acidiferrales; family UBA7541; genus Acidiferrum. Next base: position 114,220 of record DATNMD010000002.1, on the reverse strand, counting down.
ATCAGCGCCGTGGAAGGTCAGGCCGTAAAAAGAGGCCAATTGCTGCTGGAGTTGAACGTCAAGGACGCCACCGCTCAGCTTGCCGAGGCGCGCTCCAAGCTTCTCCGCGCCGAAGATGATCTCCGAGCGGCCAAGGCCGGCGGCCGCTCGGACGAGGCGGCCAAGACCGAAGGTCAAGTAGCCGCCGCCGTGGCGCAGCGCGACCGTCTGCAACGCAATCACGATTCCCTCGAGCGCCTCATCGCCCAGCAAGCCGCCACCAAGGACGAGCTGGCAGCCAACGATCTGGAGCTCGCCAAGGCCGGCACCCAGGTCAAACAGCTCACCGCCGCCAAGCAGGAGTTCGAGCGCGGGGTCAAGCTTGACGCAAATCGCGCCTCTCTGCAGGTCGAGCAGCTAGGCAGCGAAGTTGCGGCGCTTGAAGAAAAAGTCCGCGATGGCCGCATCACCGCTCCCGCCGACGGCACGCTCTACTCTCTGCCCGTCAAAGCAGGCGACTACGTGAAAGTCGGCGAACTGCTTGCCGAGATGGCCGACCTCCACAAGGTCCGCGTGCGCGCCTTTATCGACGAGCCCGAACTCGGCGGCCTCGAACCGGGCGAGCCCGTGCGCATCACCTGGGACGCGCTCCCCAATCGGGTCTGGACAGGCAAAACCCAGGTCATTCCCAAGCAAGTGGTGGCGCGTGGCGCGCGCAGCGTCGGCGAGCTGCTCTGCGAGGTCAACAACGATAAATTGGAGCTGCTGCCCAACATAAACGTCAGCGTGCGCATCAATTCCCACGAGCGGATCAACGTGCTCACGGTGCCCCGCGGCGCGGTCGAGGCGGAAGGCGGTCAGAGGTTCGTCTTTGTGGTCTTGCGCAACGCCCTGGGCGTCGGGAAAGCGACGCTGGAGAAGCGCGAAATCCGCGTGGGTATTGCCGACGCGACCAATTATGAAGTTCTGAGCGGTTTGCAAGAAGGCGAGATGGTCGCCTTGCCCGGCGATGTCGACCTGAAGGACGGGATGGCGGTAAAAATCGTGAACACCGATGCGAGTTACATCCGTGGCCGAAGCGAATCCAATTAAGATCGCTTTATTTGTCGCGCTTCTTCTGCTGCCACTCGCTCTGCTGAACACCCGCGCGGCAGCGGACGACTTGCGGCATGATGAGAGCCTCAAGGCCGCTCACGAAGCCTACGAAGCCAGCGACTATCCCAAAGCGGCGCGCCTCTTGCAACTAGCTGTCGAGCAAAATCCGCGCGACGCCGAAATCCATTTGCTGCTTGCGAAGACCTACTACGAATTCCAGCAGCATGACGCCGCTATTGCCAGCGCCGAACAAGCCGTGGCCCTCGATCCGCAAAGCTCGGTGTATCACGAGTGGCTCGGCAAGGTATACGGTGAAAAGGCCGACCATGCGGGGATGTTCTCCGCACTGTCGCTTGCCAAGAAGGCTCGTAAGGAATTCGAAAGAGCCGTCCAACTCGACGCGAAAAACTTCTCTGCGTACCAGGCGTTGATTGAATTTGATTGCAGCGCTCCCGCCATCGCCGGCGGCGGTGAGGATAAAGCTGGTCCGGAGATCGCCAGGCTCGCTGCCCTGGATGCCGCGGAAGGTCACTATGCGGCAGGGAACTGCCGCCGGCAAAAGAAGGACTTTGCCGCGGCGGACGCGCAATTCGATAAAGCACTAGAGTTGCATCCAAAATCTGCCGAGCTCATCTACGATATCGGCGACTATGCCATGAAACACAATCAAGCCGAGCGGCTCGCGGTCGTTGCTGACGAAGGCGAGAAAGTTGTTCCGTCCGATCCGAGGTCAGAGTTTTACCGCGGCGTCGCATGGGTGATAAAGAACGAACGTTACCAGGACTCTGAACGATTGCTCCGCGAATATTTGAAGCGCGCCCCCCTGCGTAACAGTTTCCCGCCTCCGTGGCGGGTCCACGAATGGCTCGGCCGTCTGTATGAGAATCAGCAGAAAACCCAGGCAGCTCTCGAGGAATACGAAGCCGCGTTGAAATTGGAGCCCAAGAGCAAGAACGCCCGCGAAGCTTTGAAGCGTCTGAAAAAGGCTGAAGGCTTACGGCCCAGAGTCACATCATGATGGACCTGCGGGAAACTTTGTCGGTGGCCATTGACGCCTTGCGCGGCAACAAGATGCGCGCGATTCTCACATCATTGGGCGTGATCATCGGCAGCGCCTCCATCGTCCTTGTCGTCACCGTCGCTCTCACCAGCCGCAAATTCGTCATCTCCCAAATCGAAGGCATCGGTTCGAACCTCGTTTGGGCCGAGCTGATCCATGCCGGTTCGAAAGGTCAGCCGCTCAGCTACGAACTCACCGTCAGCGATATGGATGCGGTGAAAGCCTCCATTCCGGGTGTGCAGGAAGTCGCCGGGACGCGCGAGTTGCCGATGTCCGTCATAGTCGGGGGAGCCGAGCGCCGGGTAAATCTGATTGGTGTCACGGAAGGTTTTCAAGCGATACGGCGCCTGGTGATTATCCGTGGGCGGTACTTCGATTCTGCGGACATGGAGACTCGGAGTAAAGTTTGCCTGGTTACCAGAGAACTTTCCGATCGCGTTTTCGGGCTGGAAAACCCTATAGGCGGAACGATTCGCATGGGCGAGCTCACCTTCACGGTCATCGGCGTCTTTCGCGAGCGCGTCGCCACCTTCGGCCTCTCCGAAATCCAGAAAGAGTCGGTCATCATCCCGCACACGCTGATGAAGTATTACACCGGCGTGGACGTACTGCGCGTTCTCTACGCGCAAGCCATGCGCCCGGAAGATGTTCCTGGCGTCGAACGGCAAATGGCGCGGGTGCTGCAAAGCCGCCATCCGATGGAAGCCGAGTACGATGTGCAAACGCTCGCGGCGATTTTGAGCGCCGCGCAAAATATTTCTCTTGCCCTCACGATTGTGCTGCTGGTTATCGCCTTCATCGCGCTGCTGATCAGCGGCATCGGCATCATGAACATCATGCTGGTCACCGTCACCGAACGTACCCGTGAAATCGGCATTCGAAAGGCCATCGGCGCGGCGCATCGCGAAATCCTTTATCAGTTTTTGATCGAAGCCTTCTTAATCAGCGGAGGCGGCGCTGTCCTCGGCATTCTGATCGGCCTTGCGATTCCAGTTCTAATTCAGCCGCTGCTGCCGGGCAATCTTCGCGTTCCGATCTCCGGTCTAAGCGTGCTGATCGCGTTCGGAGTTTCCTGTTCCACCGGGCTTTTTTTCGGCTACCTGCCGGCAAACCAGGCGGCGCGCCTGCAACCAATTGAATCACTGCGCTACGAATAACTTTGGAGTGCCGTGGCTTGCTTCCGCTTTTGAGGTCAAGGCGGCAAAGAGGATGCTCTCATGACAAAAATAAGGGGCGCAGGCTCGAAAGCTAAATCCTTCTGTGGCGGCGTCCGTATCGCTTTACTTCTTGCTCTCGCGTTGCCCGCCCGCGCGCAAGAAACAGCGCAACCACAAACCAGCGGTCCAACCACCGTGTCCCTCACCCTGAAGCGTGCCATCGAATTGGCCCTGCAGAACAGCAAAGACATTCAAATCGCCAAGCTGCAAGCGAGCCTCGCGGACCGCTCCGCGATGATCACGAGAGCGCAGTTCCTGCCGAACCTCTATGCCGGATCCGGGGCAGGTTACACTTTTGGAATCCCCGAAACTCCCGGCGGACGCGCCCCGGCGCTGTTCAATGTCACGTATACCGAGCAAGTCTTCAACGAGCCGCTGCGCGGGCAGGGCAAGGAGCAGCAAGAGCAAGCCAAGTCGCAAAGGATTTTACTGGAGGACGCCAGAAACGGCGTCATCGTGCGCACCGCGTCCACTTATCTCGAGCTTGGCATGGTGCGGCATTCGCTTGAGTTGCTGCGCAAGGAACAGGAAAGCGCGGACAAAATTCTCGCGGTTACACAGCAGCGCGAAAAAGAAAATTTCGAGCTGCCGGTCGCCGTCACCAAAGACCAGCTCACGAAAGCGCGCGTGGTGCAGCGGATCTTGCAGCTCGAAGGGCGCGGGGACGAGCTGGAAGTTGTGCTTCGCAGCCAGACCGGGCTCGCGGAAAACACCTCGATTGAAGTCACACCGGAAGATTTGCCTGGTGTCGCCGAGCAAGAAGGCGCGAACTTGGTTGCTATGGCGCTGCAGGACAATGTGGCGCTGCGCGTCGCGCAATCCGATGTGCGCGCCAGGGAATTTCGCTTGACCGGCGAGAAGCGCGGATACTATCCGACGCTGGAGCTGGTCAGCGTGTACAGCTTGCTGGCGAAATTCAACAACTACGACCAATTCTTTAAAACTTTTGAGCGCAACAATTTCAATGCCGGAATTCAAGTGCAAGTGCCGATCTTCAGCGCGCAAACAAAAGCCAACATCGCATTGGCGCAAGTTAATCTGGACGTGGCCAAAGCCGCACTGGCGAACAAGAAAAATGAAGTGAGTGCGGCGGTGCGCGTCAAGACGCGGCGTTTGCGCGAGCGCGATGCCGCAAAGGAAGTGGCGCGTCTGGAGCTGCAACTCGCGCAGCAAAATGTGACCGTGCTGCAATCGCAATTCGGCGAAGGGCGCATCAACTTGCGTGAAGTCGAAAAAGCCCGGCTGGAAGAAAATGACAAGTGGATGGCCTACCTCGACGCGAATTTCCAGCGCCAGCAGTCGCAACTCGATTTGCTGCAAACGGCCGGACAGCTTGATAAAGTCTGGCAGTAAGAACCAGTCGCGTGTGGCGTGCCACCGTAGTCTCGTCGCAATCGGCCCTTGGTGACCTGTGCAGCTCGAACAAAAAAGCCTGGATGCCTTCCTGGAAGCCGTGAAGAGATTAGACGGCGGATTCGCGGGGCTCCCAGAATTTTCGCCGAGCGCTTACGACGAAAACCGTCTTCGCGACATCCTCACCGCCACTGCCGAGCGGCTGCAGGACAATTATCCCTACTTCCATCCCTTGTATGCAGGCCAGATGTTGAAGCCGCCGCATCCGATCGCGCGTCTGGCGTACGCCCTGGCCATGTGGATCAATCCCAACAATCACGCCCTCGACGGCGGCCGCGCCACTTCCGCAATGGAGAAGGAAGCCGTCGCGGAAATCGCGGCAATGTTTGGCTGGACGAATTTTCTAGCGCATCTTTGCGGCGGCGGCACGATGGCCAATCTCGAAGCGCTCTGGGTCGCGGGGCAGCTTCAGCCTGGCAAGAAAATCTTGGCGAGTGCGCAAGCTCATTACACGCACCATCGCATCAGCAATGTTTTGCAACTCGAATTTGAATCCGTGCCGGTGAATTCTCAAGCGCGCATGGATATCGACGCGCTGCGCCGGCGGGTCGAACGCGGCGATATCGGCGCCGTTGTCGCCACCATGGGCACGACCGCCACGGGTTCCGTCGATCCGCTGCCCGAGATTCTCACGTTGCGCGAGAAGCACGGCTTTCGCGTGCACGCTGATGCCGCCTACGGCGGATATTTCGGTCTTGTTGGCAATCTTGCCGAGAGCGCCAAGTCTGCATTCTCCCGCATCAGTGAAGTCGATTCGATCGTGATCGATCCGCACAAGCACGGCTTGCAACCCTATGGTTGCGGCTGCGTCCTGTTTCGCGATCCGAATGTTGGACGCTTGTACAAACATGATTCGCCGTACACCTACTTCAGTTCGGCGGAATTGCACCTCGGCGAGATCAGCCTGGAGTGTTCGCGCCCCGGCGCTTCCGCCGCCGCGCTATGGGCAACGCAAAAGCTTCTGCCGCTTGTCAAGCGCGGCGAATTTGCGCAACGCTTGGAGCGGAGCAGGTGCGCGGCGCTTGCGCTCTACGAAAAAGTGAGAGCCGACGATCGCTTTGTCACTGCGTTCACGCCAGAGTTGGACATCGTCGTTTTTGCGCCGCGAGCCGCCAGCATCACCGAAATCTCAGCCAAGTCACGCTCCATCTTCTCCGCCGCTGCACAGCGCGGTTTGCATCTTGCCGTCGCGGAGGTCCCCGTCAGTTTCTTCAACTCCCTAGAGGCCGTTGTCCGCCGCGACCGCGAAACCCTGACGTGCCTTCGCTCCGTCCTTATGAAGCCAGAGCACCTGGACTGGATCGATGGCATCTGGCAAATCCTCGCCACCCTCGTCGGCACATCGCAGCTGCCCAAAAGCGCCTCCGCTCTCTAGGCTAGGCTTAACACTTTCGCACCAATCAATCTGAAGAACTTTTAGTGTAGAAATCGCTTGACATCGCGTATACTAATATAATAACATAGCGCATGTTGGCTCTACGGATAACCCTCCTCCGTATCCTCCGCACCAAGCTAAATCATTTGCTTACATACTGTTGCAGACTCTTTGTCACTCTCGAAAAAGTCAAGCCCCATCAAATCAGCAACTTCCAAACTCTTTTCGCAAAACACTCGGGGGGGCGCAAAGACGCATCCTCGGTGTTCCGAACTTCATTTGCCCGGTCCTTTGTTTTCACAATCTTACGAATTGCTTTTCCCGCAACTCCCTTCTTTCACAACCATCTGCATTGCCCGGGGGTGTGGGGTGAAACCGCACCACTCGCGCGAATTTTTCAAGCACGAGTAAGCGATCATTTGGAGATTTGAAGAGGAGAAAGAGGGAAAATACGCGAAATCCGCTAAACCACTGCCGCCGTTTAATGCTAGTATCTCGCGGCATTAGTGAATCAAGGCGTAAACACGGGGCGGGGGCAACACGGTCTCCGCACAGTCTCCAATGAAAACAAAATACGGCAAGTGGTACGCGGATTGGCGAGACGAGCATGGGAAGCGCCACGCGAAAGCGTTCCGCACGAAAAAGGCCGCGCTGCGATTCCAACTTAAGATGCAGCGGCAGTGCGCAGAAAAAAAAGACCCAGCCTCGGCAACGTCGGCGCAATCGCCGAGGCGTGGGCGTCCGCGTGGCCGCGTCGGCACCCGTACCGCCAAGTCGCGGAAGAACTCCGCGACCACGCAGGCAACCTAGAACCCCGGCAACTAACGCCAATCATCCCCGCCGCCATCGTCGCAGACTGGCGCGAGCACCTCGCACCAGCCACGGTGTGGCAGCGCTATTTCGTCCTACGCCGAATCCTCCGCCACTTGGAGACCTTCGGCGCACCGCCGACCGAGCTACCGAAAATCAGGAGACCGCAGCCCCGCGCGGTCACCGCCACGCGAGAGCAAATCACCAGCCTGCTCGCCAACGCCAAACCGCATATGCGGCTTTTCATCCTCCTTTGCTGGCAGACCGCTCTGCGCTTCAACGAAGCCCGCGCCGTCACGCCAGCATCCTGGGATGAGCACGCCGACAGCGGCCCCACCATCACCGTAAAGGTCAAAGGCGGAAAGCTCCGCTGCATCCCCTCGACGCCGGAAATAGACAATCTCCTAAGCGTGTGCCGCGACGGAGACCGCTCCACCAGCTGCATCGATATCCTCAACGGGAGACCGCTCACCTATGACGGTCTCCGTGGCTGTTGGGAGCGCCTCGCAAAAAAGGCCGGGGTCCACGGAGTCAACCCGCACGATCTCCGAAGGACGACGCTCACCACGCTCTACGCGATCTCGAAGGACCTCCGCGCCGTCCAGCAGTACGCCGGACACAGCGCCATGACCTCCACCATCCACTACCTCGCGCCACTCAAGGAGGAGAAGCTCCGCGAATATCAGAAGCTCCTCGCCTTCCACGACTTCAACTCCGAGGTAAAGCAGTGAGCAAAGGCAAATCGTTCCTCGACCTATTCGAGGAGACCGCCGGAAAGGAGACCGCCATTGCCGACCACCAAGAGGTACCGCATCCTAGTGCACTGGACCCATCGCAAGTGGGGACCGCAGACGGAGAAGCTCGCAGGAGAAGGCAGCAGCATCAGGCGCGCGCTGAATGCTGCACTCCTCGCCTTCTTCAAGGACAAGAACAAACGAGACCAGCGCCGCGACGCCCACGCCCACGTCCGCGTTGAAGCGTGGAGACTGCGCCCATGAGCGAGCACTACACCGCAGGCACCATCGAGGTCACTCACTGGTGCAACGTCTGCAGAAGGCCAACCCAGCACCGCGTCGACCCCAGGGACGTCACCGCCACCGTCCACGGGGGCCACGTCAGGGTCGCCGGGATACTCGGCCCATGCCTCGAACACGGCCCCAAGGTCAACGCCCAGGGCGAAAGCAAGCGCCAGGAGACCGCCCGGAAAAAGCGCGATCGCGAGGCGGCCAACCCGCCGCTATTCGAGGAACCCACATGATCTTCGTCGCCATCGCTCTAGCCGCCGCCGCCGTCTGCCTCTGGGCATGGCCCGCCCTCGAAGCCGAGGAGACCAAGCGCCAACGCCAAGCCCGCGAAGCCACCCCGCATCTGACGCCCGGCCTAACCGAGCAGCAAATCATCGACCGCGCCATGCACCGTAAGCCGCCCCCCGCAGGCCGCTCTCCACGATAAGGCCGTGGAGACCGTCCCGCGCATCAGCGACCGTATCGGAACAAACCGCAGAGCAAATTTCTTCTCCACGCTCTGAGTCCGGTCAAGAGAGCGTGGAGAAGAAATTTGGGGAGAGCAAGTCAAAAGAAGGAGACCGCCATGAGCCTAGAATGCAGCGAGTGCGAGCGAGACCTACGAGGTCCACACGACCCCGGATGCCCGCGAGCAACCAAACCCAAGGAGACCGCACCATGCCAACCATGTCCCCAGTGAGAGCCTGCCAGATCATCGCGCGGCTACTCCGCAGGCTCGACGCCGACGACACCTACCTGGACCACACCGCAGACGTGTACATCGTCAAACCAGAGGAGCACGACGCCCTCCGCGTGCTTCATAGCTACGCCTGCGGGACTATCGTCAGAGGAGACCGCCGCCCATGACCGACGATGAAGCCTACAAACGCGCAAGGACCACGCTCAATTTCTGCCGCCTCCCAACCGACGTGCGCAAAGAGGCCGAGCTACGCGGCTTCGTGGTGCCCATCCCAAAGCATGACCACTGGGACGCAGAAGCGAGACGGAAGGCCATCGCAGCGGCGAAGCGCAGCTTCAAAGCCTGCCTCAAAGCGCAGGACTATTAGCCTCCTCGAGAGCGGTGTACACAACGCGGCGCCGGAAGCGGCCGCCAGCGTGTACACCAGCAGGCACCGGACCGCCGCGTCACGCGGACCAATCCAGCCCCTCACTCCCGGACGCATCCGCCAGCTGGGGCGGTCCGCCTCTTCCCGCTGCGCTCTATCCTGCGCCGTCAGGTCGTTCCGCTTCGCGGTCCTCGCTGATCGAAAGAAAAACCGACGCCGCGCGCGCGTCAGAGCGAAAGTGGTTCGCGGCGTCGGTCGGCCCAAGAGCGGCCTACATGCCCGAGCGTTTTGTTGGGGGCGCGCGCGGCGCAGAAAGAAAGGTCACGCGCTACGCGCCCAGGACCGCCCACGTCGCCACGGTCTCCTACACGCAACCGCTGGCGGGCGGGCAAACCATAGGGCGCTGAAAACCGCGCATCCCGCCCGCCAGCTGCACCGCGCAAACCAAGAATTTTGGACGCGCTCCCCGCGCGGTCTCCTCGCGCGCGCCTCGCGCGAAAGCTAAAACAAGGTGCTTCGGTCGCTGGCATTTTCGGGGCCGCGCTGCCCTCCGCGCCAAGCCGCATCGGGCATGGCAGCGCGGCCCCGAAAAATGCCGCTCCCTCGGTCTTCAGTTCGCGCCCGTCTATCGCCCTGCTACGTTCATACGCCTCGACAGGCGCGAAGGCGCGGCGCTCAAAAACCCCGGCATAAAGCAAAAGCGCCGGCGTTTTCGGTCGCGCCGCGCCCGCCGGGCTGCCCCTATCGCTCCGTAAACGCGCGGTCTCCACCGCGCACTCCGCTACCGGGGCAGCCCGCCGGCGAAAAGCAAATCTCGTCGGTCGGCTCGTCGGAAGGAAAAGGAAAGAGCAAAGCCAGCGGCCCGCGCCCGCCAACCCACGCTGTAAGCCATCCAGTGAGCAATCCCAAGAGTAAACCCCCCAGCGCGGCCCGCGCCGTACATCAGGTGGCCACCCGTGAGAGAATCCCCCCACGCGCGAACCGGCCCGCGACCGGACGCCCCACCGCGGCAGCCCTGCCGCACCACAGCACCCGGCGCGGGCCAAAACAAAAAGCGGCGAACCGCGTGCAACCGCGATCCGCCGCCCGAGACGATGCGAGAAGCCCGCATGCTCGACGAACGCACGCCAACCTACCGCCCCGCGCGCAGCCCGCGCTGCACCAAAAGGGACACCACCCGCGCAGCTCGCAACGCGCGCTACTACGCGAAGAAGATCCGCAACCCCGCGTGGAAGAAAAAGCACCGCGCCGACTGCCGCCGCCGCATGCACGCGAAGCTCCCGCAGCTCGCGGAGCGTCACTTTCGCTTCGCCCACACCAAACAAACCAAGGCCCACGAGGAGGCCATAGTCATCGCCGGGATGCGCACGGTCTCCGCAGCGCACCTCAGAAATCCGCGCTTCACTTACATAGACGCCAGCGGCACCATCCACGCCGAATTCTGGGAGAGCGCCGAACAGATGATCGTCAGACTGGAGACCGCCAGAAAAAAGGGGTCCCACAAGGAGGCAGGCCCAGCATGAAAAAGCCCACAAAATCGCAGAGAAACCACCGCCCCGCCATCGACGCGGAAGCCGCCCGCGAACTGCTGGGCGGCCACGGCACAGAAGAAACGGACGACGCCGACGAGGAGACCAACGCGCGCATCCACATGCACGTGCAAATGGCCATCATCGACGGCGAGCACTCCACGGAGCTAGCCGAACTGCACACCACCATCGCCGCCATCGAGCACGGCAACGACGCCGAATTGATCGCGGCGTACAAGGCCGCCGCCGCCGCGGGCCTCGAGGAGTTCCACACCAGCGACGACGAGACCGAAGCCGCGCGCCAGGAGACCGTGCTACGAACCTACCTCGACGCCCGCCGCCGCCGCAACTACATCATGGCCCAGCTCGAGACCGAAGCCCGCCGCACCATCGAGGCCCAGCAATGACCCTCGAAGAGACCATCATCGGCAGCGCGGTCTCCGCCGTCGCGCAAAAACTCCTGGACCAACCGTCGCGCAGCAGGGCCAAAGCCAAAGCCCTACGCGAGCGCCTTGACATCCTCGAAGCGCAGCGCCTCGTGCTCACCATCGAGCTACGCAGCGCGCTACTCAGCGAAGCGAAAAAGCTCCTGCCGCAGGCCATCCGCCAAGCCCGCGGAGTGAAGGGCAAACCCGGGAGCCCCGCGCTGCTCCGCCTAATCGCCCGCCTCGCCATGCGCAACACGCAGATCGAAAAGCGTTAGAATCGACCCGGAGATGCAAGGCTAAGCGCCTCCACAGGGACCACCGTCCCTGACGCAACCGGCGCGGGCAGTGTCGCCCACGACCGAAACCCGCAGCGCCCGCGAGCACGCCAGGCGCGCAGCGCAGCAGGCAGGAAAGCCCGCGCCGCAAAACCCTGTCAAGCACAAAGCGCGGTCACGCTCCCGCGGGACCGCGATTCATTCCACCACGGAGACCGCCCCCGCACGGTCTCCATTTACCCCTTGGAGACCGCCCCAAAAGGTGGTACAACAGTACAAGGAGTAGAGACCGCAGCCCACCCGCCCACAATCGCCGGTATCCAACCAATGCTAGTATCTCGCCATTCAATGCAGGGAAACACCGTTTAGAGAAACGTTTGGAGCCATACCGTCAAGTCCGGTAAACTATTCTGTGTAACTGAGGGGCTCCGGGGACAATCCAAGAAGGGTCTCAGCGGCTAAGATTTGTCCGTTACGGCCTTTGCGGCACAGCTGCCAAACGATTTCCTGAAGACTGAGGGTGAAGAATGCCGGATGTGATGAAGACATTACTGTTGAATCCGCCGAGCTTTGAGAATTTTGACGGCGGAGCGAGTTCGCGATGGCCTGCGACGCGCGAGATCGAATCGTATTGGTATCCCGTCTGGTTGACCTACCCGGCTGGAATGATTCCGGGGAGCCGGCTGCTGGATGCGTCGCCGGCCAAGGTCAATTGGCAGCAAACGGTTGAGATTTGCAAAGACTACGAGTTTCTGGTGCTGTTCACATCCACCGTGGGATTCGAGAGCGATGTCAAGCTGATCCGCAAGATCAAGGAAGCCAATCCGAGCCTGAAGATTGCGTTCGTTGGTCCGCATGGACACATCAAGCCGGATGAGACTTTGAACGCCAGCCAGGACATCGACTTTGTGACGCGCGGCGAGTTCGATCATTCCGTGGTGGAGTACGCGCACGGCAAACCACTCAGCGACATTCTGAGTGTCAGCTATCGCAAGGACGGCAAGATCGTACACAACGCCGAGCGGCCGCAGTTGCACACCGAAGAACTGGACGCGCTGCCTTTTGCTACGGACATTTACAAGCGCGACCTGACCATCGAAAACTACAACGTACCTTTCTTGCTGCATCCGTTCGTGTCGTTCTACACCACACGGGGCTGTCCGGCGCTGTGCACTTTCTGCATGTGGCCGCAGACCATTTCCGGGCATGCGTGGCGCACGCGTTCCACGGAAAACGTGGCCCGTGAAGTGAAGCAAGCCATCGAACATTTTCCGCAGATGAAGGAAATTTTCTTCGACGACGACACGTTTAATATTCGCAAGGATCGTGTTTTAGATCTGTGCGGCAAGTTCAAGCCGCTGAAGTTCCGCTGGTCGTCAACAGCGCGCGTACATAGTGACTATGAGACGTTGAAAGGCATGGCGGACGCGGGCGCGCGGCTGTTCATCGTGGGCTTCGAGTCCGGCGACGCGCAGATCTTGAAGAACATCAAGAAGGGCGCTACGGTGGAGATGGCGCGTACGTTCATGAAGAATTGCCGGAAAGTAGGCATTCGCGTGCACGGCGACTTCATCATTGGCTTGCCGGGCGAAACGCGCGAGACGATTCAGAAGACCATCGATTTCGCGAAGGAACTGGATTGCGAGACGATTCAGGTTTCTCTCGCGCACGCCATGCCGGGCACGGAGTTGCATGACTCCATGGCCAAGCAAGGCTTCCTGAAAGTGGAGGCGCTGGCGGATTCTGGTGGGCACCAGTTGCCCCACATCGAGTATCCGCATTTGTCCAAGCCGGAGATGATGGCGGGCGTCAACCGCTTTTACGACGAATACTATTTCCGCCCGAAGGTTGTGTGGCGCATCGTCCGCGAAGCGCTGTGGGACAGCAACGAACGCAAGCGGCTGTATCACGAAGCGGTCGATTTCCTGAAGCTCCGCTCGGAGCGCTGGAAGTGGGTGCGCGAGGGTGGAGATGTTCAAAAGCCGATGATTGCCGTTCCGGAGACACCGTCCGCCTCCGGAAACGATTAAACTTCACAACATGGGACACGAGTTGCGGATTCGGATCAAGACGCTGGTCATGATCCTGGCGATGGTGGTGTGCGCCAACGTCGGCGACCTAATGCTCAAGCGCGGGATGACGCAGATCGGCGCCGTGGAGATTTCTGCGGCGGGATTACGCCACGCGTTTGTGTCAACGGTCACGAACGGGACGATTTGGATTGGGATCGTGTTTTTGGTTGGATTCATGGTCAGCTACATGACCGTGCTGAGCTGGGCGGATTACAGTTACGTTATGCCGGCCGGCGCTTTTGGGTACGCGCTGCTGACGCTGCTGGCGGTGGTGGTCTTGCATGAGAACGTTTCGCCGCGACGGTGGGTCGGCGTGGTGCTGATTTGCGTTGGCGTCTTGCTTGTGGGGCAGACGCGGCCGCGTACCACCGAAGCGATGGCGCGAGAGGTGGCCGCATGATACGTGTGGCGCTGCTGCTCGCGGTGCTGATACTGGGCAGCACTTTCGGCGAGATCGCGATTACTTATGGAATGAAGGCCACCGGCGAGCCGGCCCGGTTGCGGCCTCGTGAGATTCTGGCGTTTCTCGCACGGGCGCTGCGCAATGGATGGTTCTGGATGGGCGTGCCGCTGATGGCGTTGTCGTTTTATTCTTTGCTGGTGTTGCTGTCGTGGCAGCCGATCAGCTTTGTGATTCCGGCTTCGGCGCTTAGCTACGTGGTGGGCACGCTGGGCGCGAAATACATTTTGCGCGAGGATGTGAGCCCTGCGCGCTGGATCGGCGTGGTGCTGGTGTGCGCGGGAGTTGCGCTTGTTGCGGCAGGTTGAGAACAACTCTTCGGAGGCGGAGAGCGCTTCGGGCGAACGAGGCTCGGGCAATTCCGAATGGAGTCGCGCTGCCGCGGTTCTTCTGCTGATTGTCCTCTCTGCTGTTATATACGTCGGAAATGCCGGTTTTCCCGCTCTGCTTGACGATGCCGACGCCTCGCATGCGATGGTGTCGCGCGAGATGCTGCAGCGGCACGATTGGGTCATCCTGTACATGAACGGCGTTCGTTATTTGATGAAGGCGCCGCTGCATTATTGGGCGGTGGCGATGAGTTATGCGGCGCTGGGCCAGAATGAATTTTCAACGCGCCTGCCGGTTGCGCTGGCGATGATCGGCTTGGTGCTGCTGGTGAATGAATTCGCTCGGAGATTTTTTGGGGTTCGCGCGGGACTGTACAGCGGCCTGGTTGTGTGCACGAGCGCAGGATTTTTTCTATTTACGCGCATCATGATTCCAGAGGCGATTTACGCGCTGGAATTCACGGCCATTTTTTACCTCTTTCTGCGCGGGTGGACCGGGTCGCTTGATCCCCGCGTCGCGTACTGGGGCGCCGCCGCCGTGACGGGGCTGGCAATGCTGACGCGCGGGCTAGTCGGTGTAATTTTCCCGGCGGCCATCCTGTTTTTGTTCATCGCTGCGACACGATCCTGGAATAGGTGGCGCGAGCTACGCCCGTTCTCGAGCGCGGCGATTTTCTTGTTGGTGTCGGCGCCGTGGCACATTCTTGCGAGCTTGCGCGCTAACACTTTTTTCTGGTCCTACTTTATCAACGAGCACGTAAAGCGAGCTCTCGGCACGCGGTATCCTCCCGATTACGAAGCTGTGCCGCTGTGGTTGTGGCTGGGCGCGCATCTAGTTTGGTTCTTTCCGTGGAGCATTTTCCTTCCGGGCGTTCTGAGGTGCATTCCGCGGCCGCAAACTTGGAAGAATTTATCAGCGGAAGGGCAAGCGCGATTGCTGCTGGTTTTGTGGGCGGGGTTTATTTTGCTGTTTTTCTCGCTGACCTTTGGCTCCCGGATGGAGTATTACAGTTTTGGCGCGTGGCCGGCCATTGCCATGCTGCTGGGAATCGGCTTGGCGAAAGCGGAGGAACAGGGCAAGCGATGGCTCGTGCGTATGCAAGCGGCGCTGGCGGCGGTGGGTACGGCGCTGGTGGCAGTACTGATTGCGATGTTGTGGATCTCCGCAAAGGTGGAGGTGAACGGCGATATTTCTTCGCTTCTGCAAGAGCACGAAAACGATTTTTACCGCGTCTCGATGGCGCACATTCTGGATTTGACGCCGCAGGCTTTCGCGCTGCTTCGCCTGCCTTCGGCGCTCGCTGCCGCCGCATTTCTTTTTGGATTGGCGGTCGCATGGTGGCTTCGTCGCAAGCGGCGTGATCAAGCTGCGGCAATCTGCCTGGCTATCACGATGGCGGTGTTCTTCTTCGCAGCGAATATAGCGCTCGGCGTTTTCGGGCCGTATCTGTCTTCGAGGCAATTGACGACCAAAGTTTTGCCGCAGATCAAGCCTGCGGACACGCTGGCGCTTTACGGCGAGTTTGACGCCATGTCCGGCGTGGCGTTTTACACCGATCGGAAGTTGCTTCTGTGGAATGGGCGTTACAACAATTTGGCCGCAGGGTCGTTTTATCCAGATGCGCCGCAGATTTTCTTGACCGATCCGGAATTTCTGGCGGTGTGGCAAGGACCGAAGCGTGTTCTTCTGTTTGTGCCTTCGGAACATCGTTCTGCCGCGGCGCAGCGGCTCCCGGCCGGGGAAACATTTCTGTTGGCCGAAAGCGGTGGCAAAGCGGTGTACGCTAATCACCCGGTCGCTACCGTGGCCGCTTCGCAATAGATGTCATGACCGAAACAGTGCTGTCGATGCTGCGCTTGGCCGTGCTAGTGATTGCCGCCGGCCCGCTGGTGTATTACCTGCTTTCGCTCTACTGCACCGTAGAATATTTTCGAACGCTTCGCAGATTGCCGCCTCACGATGATTCGTTCGCACCGCCGGTCAGCATTCTCAAGCCGGTGCGTGGCGTCGATAGCGGAGCGTATGAAAACTTCGCGAGCTACTGCCAGCTCGACTATCCGGAATATGAACTCGTGTTTGCAATGGCTGACGCGCACGATCCCGTGATTCCGGTGATTGAAAAATTGCAACGGGATTTTCCCGGCCGGTCGATTCGATTTGTGACCGACGTGCCGCGCGTGGGCGAAAACAACAAAGTGAACAGCTTGTGCAGACTGGTCAAAGAAGCGCGACACGATTTGCTGGTGATGACGGACAGCGACGTTCGCGTGGAGCGCGATTATTTGCGTGAAGTGGTTGCGCCTTTTGCCGACGCGCGCGTGGGTGCGGTTACGTCGTTTTATTGCTGTGCGGGCGGGGGCACGTTTGCCGCCGATTTGAACATGCTCGGGATGTGTATGGACTCCGTGCCGAGCGCGCTGGTCGCACGGCGGCTCGAAGGCAAGGTGCAATTTGCGTTTGGCTGGACCATGGCAACGACCAAGGAGCGGCTGGCGGAAATCGGCGGCTGGGAAGCCATGGCTAATCATCACTCCGACGATTTCGAGCTGGGAAATCGAATCGCCGGCAAAGGACATCGCCTGGAATTGATGCGTGAGCCGGTGTGGATGGTTTTTCCGGAGCAAAGCTTCAGCGAATTCTTGCGACATGAGTTGCGCTGGGCAATTGGGCTTCGCAACGTGCGGCCAGCGGGTTACGCAGGGATGATTTTCACGCATGGCTTGCCGTGGGCGATTTTGGCGGCGTCCGTGGCTGCCGCTTCTGGCTGGGCCGTCACGGCGGCGCTTTATGTTGCCGCGTATCTGATCTTGCGCATCGGCTTGGCCTATTCAGCAGGCGTATGGGGACTGCGCGATCACAACATTACTTCGAAGCTGTGGCTTGCGCCGGTGCGTGACGCGGTTAGCGTTGCGGTATGGTTCGCCGGGTTTTTTACGGACAGAATCCACTGGCGCGGCTTGGAATATCGTGTGAGGAATCGGCTGCTGGAGCCTGTCGGGGATGCGCGGGCCACCAGAATAGCGGGGCAGGAGCGTAGCGCACGGGGAATCAAGTGAACCGCCTAGCTTTTGTGGCTCTTGCGCTTGGATTGCCGAGTTGGCGTTTGTTCGTGCTGGTCATTGCCGCCACGCCGCTTGCTTACTACATATCGGCGACATTTGCAGCTTTGCGATTTTTCAGCGGCGAGCGGGCACGCGAGCTTGCTCCTTATGGCCCCGCGGTTAGCTTGCTCAAGCCTGTACGTGGCGTGGATTTTGGCTCGCACGAGAATTTTGCGAGCTTCTGTGTGCAGGAGTATCCGGAGTACGAAATTCTTTTCGGCGTGGGCGACCATGCCGATCCCGCGGTGCCACTGATTCAGCGGCTCATCGCGGAATTTCCACACCGGCGGATCGGCCTTTTCGTCGGCGCGGAGCGGATTGGCGCAAATCGCAAGGTTAATGTGCTGGCGCGGCTGGCCAGTGAGGCGCGGCACGAAATTCTGGTCTTGACCGACGGCGACATACGCGTCAGTCCAGCTTATCTGCGAGAAGTTGTCGCGCCCCTCGCTGACAGGAAAGTTGGCGCAGTGACTTCATTTTATCGAGCTATTGCGGAGGAAAACCTTGGCGCTGAGCTGGAGGCCGTTGGCGCAGCGAGCGATTTCTTCGCAGGCGTGCTGATGGCGAATTGGATGGAAGGAATCACGTTTGGGCTGGGTGCTTCAATTGTCACGACTAAGGAATGGGTTGCAAAAATCGGCGACTTTGCGGCGATCGCGGACATGCACTCCGACGATTACGAGCTTGGTCATCGCATCGCCAAGGCGGGCGGCAAAGTGTTGCTTTCACGGGAGGCGGTGTGGACGATGTATCCCGCGCAGACCGCGCGAGGCTTCTGGCAGCATCAAGTGCGGTGGTCGCGCACTGTGCGGCTTTGCCGCCCGATCTCCTTTGCGGGACTGATTTTCACACACGGGTTGCCGTGGGCTCTGCTCGCCGCGCTGATTGCGCCAGCGCCGTGGGTTGCCGTCGCGTACGTGCTTGCCTATCTCGTTCTGCGCTTCACAATGGCATGGACGGTCGGCGTTTGGGGCGTGCGAGACGACGTGCTACGACGCAAACTTTGGCTCGTACCGCTGCGGGACGCCATCTATTTCGTTGTGTGGCTGGCGAGCTTCGCTGCCAATCGCATAAGCTGGGGCGGAGAAGAGTACACCATGGAGAAGGGGCATCTGGTGCCGACAGCTTCCGCGCAAGCGTCTGCTACCCGAACGACTACCAAATCGCGTCGCTAGGAAGCGGGTTTCTCCGCCGGGAAGCAACCGCTACGGTTGACGACGATATGAATCCCTATTAAATTAGAAGAGTCGAATCGCGGCTGTCCCGATCACCGGGAAGGTGCTGCGATTCCTTTTTGTTCCTCCCTGCTGGGAGGTCGTCCAATTGGTAGGACTCCAGACTCTGGATCTGGCTATCCTGGTTCGAGTCCAGGCCTCCCAGCCAAATCACTTTGAATTAGATTGCAGGCCAACCCAGGCGGCGTTGCGTCGCCCGGATTCGAGCGTGGCGGCGATGAAGCGCATGCCTTCCACACCATCTTCCACGCCGGGTACGAGTAGCGAGGCCGGCGATGGGCTGCGTCCTTCGCGACGCGCATAAATTTGCTCCGCTAAATCGGTGTAGAGCTGCGCGAAGCCCTCGAGGTACCCCTCTGGATGGCCGGCGGGAATGCGGCTGGCGTGCGCGGCGGGTGAGTTTCCGCCGGGTCCCGGGCGGCGCAGCGTTTCAGGAGCTTCGCCAAGCTTTGCGAATTGCAAGTCATTCGGTTCTTCTTGATGCCACTCTAAGCCGGCCTTTTCGCCGTATACGCGCAAGCGCAAATTGTTGGCGTTTCCTGTGGCCACTTGGCTGGCCCACAAGGCGCCTTTCGCTCCCTCGGCAAACCGCAACAGGAGTTGCACGTTGTCGTCAAGTCGGCGGCCTGGGACGAAGATGGAAACGTCGGCGGCAACTTCGCGGCAGTGAAGGCCGGTGACAAAACAAGCGATGTTGTATGCGTGCGTGCCGATGTCGCCGAGGCTGCCGCCGGGGCCGCTTTGCGCTGGGTCCGTGCGCCATGCGGCTTGTTTTTGTCCGGTGGTCTCGAGCGGAGTGGCCAGCCAGTCTTGCGCGTATTCGACTTGCACGAGGCGAATTTTTCCGAGCTGGCCATCGGCGATCATCTGGCGCGCTTGACGGACCATTGGGTAGCCGGTGTAGTTGTGCGTTAAACCAAAAATCAGGCCGGTGCGGCGCACGATCGCGGCGAGGTCGAGCGCTTCCTGGACCGTCGTCGTGAGCGGCTTGTCGCAGATGACATGAAATCCAGCCTCGAGAAACGTTTTCGCCATCGGGTAGTGAAGATTATTTGGCGTGACAATGGCTACGGCCTCGATGCGATCCGGGCGCGTGGCTTCGGCGCGGGCCATTTCGGTGTAGTTGCCGTAGGCGCGATCCGGCGCGATGTGCAGGTCTTGCGCTGCGGCGCGGCTGCGTGCCGGATCGGAAGACAATGCCGCCGCAACCAGTTCGTAATAGTCGTCCATGCGCGCAGCGATGCGGTGCACCGCGCCGATAAACGCGCCCGGCCCGCCTCCTACCATGCCCAATCGGATGCGGCGCTTTCCTTCACCTGCGCTTGTGCCTGAGATCATCGCGTCACCTGATTGTTTCGGATTTAGGTCAGACCGAGCATGCGGCGGTTGGCTGCATGGTCCGCGCCGGACTTCGCAAAATCATCGAAAGAAGAGCTTGATGCTTGAATGATGTGGTGTGCGATGAACGGCGCGCCTTCCGCAGCGCCTTGCTCTGCGCCCTTGATGCAGCATTCCCATTCGAGCACGGCCCAGCCGTCGAAATCATACTGTGTCAGCTTCGAGAAGATGCCCGTGAAATTTACCTGGCCGTCGCCCGGCGAACGAAAACGCCCTGCACGATTAATCCATGGCTGGTAGCCGCCGTAGACGCCCTGGCGTCCTGTGGGATTAAACTCCGCGTCCTTCACGTGAAACATCTTGATGCGCTGGTGGTAGAAATCGATGTACTCCAGGTAATCGAGCTGCTGCAAAACAAAATGGCTGGGATCGAACAAGATGTTGCAGCGTGGATGATTGCCGGTGCGCTCGAGGAACATTTCAAAGGTTACGCCGTCGTGTAGATCTTCGCCGGGATGAATCTCAAAGCAGAGGTCGACTCCCGCCGTATCGAACGCGTTCAGTACTGGCTTCCAGCGCGCGGCCAACTCATCGAATGCTGTTTCTGTCAGGCCTGTTGGCCTCTGCGGCCACGGATAGATGTACGGCCAAGCCAGCGCGCCGGAAAACGTGGCGTGGGCGCGCAGACCAAGATTCGCTGAGGCTCTGGCGGCGAACTGCAACTGTTCGACAGCCCAGGCTTGCCGGGCTCGCGGGTTTCCCCTCACCGATTCTGGTGCGAATCCATCAAAGGCAATGTCATAGGCGGGATGCACTGCAACGAGCTGTCCTTGCAGATGGGTCGAAAGCTCCGTCAGGGCCAACCGGTTGCGCGACAAAATTCCACGCACTTCGTCGCAATACGTTTTACTCTCTGCTGCGCGCTTCAAATCAAACAATCGCGCATCCCATGAGGGAATCTGCACGCCTTTGTAGCCGAGCTCCGCGGCCCAGCGTGCAATGTTTTCCAGATTGTTGAACGGTGCTGCGTCGCCCGCAAACTGCGCCAGAAAAATCGCCGGTCCTTTAATCGTCTTCATCCGCGCCGACTCCCGAAACACGACCGAGCATCTTATTATGTTTTGCCCTGGAGTGCATAAGTTCCAGGTTGATGGATGATCGCCGGTCCTTGTGAGCCGCGCGGCCACGGAGTAGACTTTTCGCCATCCTTTTGTGGGAGGTGGCTATGGCTCGCAATGTGCGCTGCGGACTTATTCAAGTTCACTGTGAATGGTCGCCGGAAAAGCTGTCGCTTGGCGACATCAAAGAACAAATGATTGCCAAGCACGAGCGCTTGATCGCCGACGCCGCGAAACAAAAGGTGCAGGTGCTAGGCCTACAGGAGCTTTTTTACGGTCCCTATTTTTGTGCCGAACAGCAAACCCGCTGGTATGAGCTAACCGAGCGGGTGCCCAACGGGCCTACAATCTCGCGCATGCAGAAGTTGGCGAAAAAGCACCAGATGGTCATGGTCGTACCGATCTACGAAGTCGAAATGGCCGGCGTGTACTACAACACCGCCGCAGTGATCGATGCCGACGGCCGCTACCTCGGCAAATATCGCAAGCATCACATCCCGCACTGCCATCCGGGCTTCTGGGAAAAATTTTATTTCACGCCGGGCAACGCCGGTTATCCCGTATTCGACACGCGCTATGCGCGCGTCGGCGTATACATCTGCTACGACCGCCATTTCCCCGAAGGCGCGCGCATTCTCGGCCTCAGCGGCGCCGAGATTGTCTACAATCCTTCCGCCACGGTCGCCGGACTCTCCGAATATCTTTGGGAGCTCGAGCAGCCCGCGCACGCTGTGGCCAATGCGTATTTCGTCGCGGCCATCAATCGCGTCGGCACGGAACAGCCCTGGAAGATCGGCGAGTTTTACGGCAAGAGTTATTTCTGCAATCCGCGCGGGAAAATCGTGGCGCAAGCTAGCCGCGACAGGGACGAAGTCCTTGTCGCCGACTTAAACCTGGATGAGATTCAGCAGGTCCGCGATACGTGGCAGTTCTATCGTGATCGCCGGCCGGAATCGTACGGCGAAATCACGCGCACGCGCGCGGCGGAAAACGCTGCGGCCGCGGACTGACCGCGCACCCAAAAATGGAGCAAGCTATGGCCGCCACCGTCGTCTCGACGTCGCAAACCTGCCGCAATTTCATCAACGGCCGGTGGGTTGAATCTTCCGTGACGCGCGCCTCCGAGCGCCGCAATCCTGCCAACCTCGACGAAATCATCGGCTTCGCGCCGCTCTCTACCCGCGAAGAAACGCGCGAAGCGGTGGCTGCCGCGCGCGCGGCATTTTCCGCATGGCGCGACACTCCTGCTCCGGCGCGCAGCCGCGTGGTCGCCAAAGCCGCCCTGCTGATGGAGCAGCAAAGAGACGAACTCGCGCGCTTGATGACCCGCGAAGAAGGCAAGACGCTGAAGGACGCGCTCGGCGAAGTCCAGAAATCCGTCAACATCCTTGAGTTCATGGCCGGAGAGGGCCGTCGCATGGGCGGAGAGACTCTGCCTAGCGAGCTGCCAAAAAATTTCGCTTACACGCTCAAGCAGCCGCTTGGCGTGATCGCGGCGATTGCGCCCTGGAATTTCCCCGTCTCTATACCGGTCTGGAAAATCGCTCCAGCGTTGGTTGCTGGAAACACTGTCGTCTTCAAGCCCGCCTCGCTTACACCGTTCACCGGTGCAAGCGTGATTCAGATTTTCGAGCAGGCGGGCGTTCCCGCAGGCGTGCTCAACATGGTGGTCGGCTCCGGCAGCCAAGTCGGAGACGAACTCCTCCAGCATCCGGACGTCCGCGCTGTTTCCTTTACCGGCTCGAATGAAGTGGGCAGCGAACTATATGCGCAGGGCGCGCGGCGCATGAAGAAGTGCCAGTGCGAAATGGGCGGCAAAAATCCGTTGGTCATTCTCGCAGACGCCGATCTGGCGCTTGCCGTGGAGTCCACTGTGTTCGGTGCCTTTGCCTCCACGGGCCAGCGCTGCACCGCTACCAGCCGCGTTATCATTGAAGAATCCGTTGCCGACAAATTCGTGCAGCTTCTCGTCGAGCGTGCTTCCAAGCTTCGCACGGGCAACGGCCTCGAACCCGTAATCGATATGGGCCCGGCCGTCGACGAATCGCAACTGAAAACCGATCTGCATTACATCGAAATCGGCAAGAAAGAGGGCAGACTCCTGCTCGGTGGTGAGCGCCTCAGCGGCGGAGTGTACGATCACGGCTATTTCGTGCCACCGACAATTTTTGATCACGTTGCTGCGGACTCCACCATTGCGCAAGACGAAATCTTCGGCCCGGTCCTCTCCGTAATCCGCGTGCGCAATTTCGACGAAGCCCTACACGTGGCCAATTCCGTGCGATACGGTCTTTCCAGCTCTCTTTATTCCAACGATGCCGCGAAAATATTTGAGTTCATCGACCGTATCGAGACCGGTATCACTCACGTGAATTCCCCGACGGTTGGCGGCGAAGCCCAGCTGCCCTTCGGCGGAATGAAAGCCACCGGCGTCGGCATGCGCGAAATGGGTCGCGTAGCCATCGATTTCTTCACCGAACTGAAAGCTGTTTATATCGATTTTACTGGACGGAAGCGTGAATCCAACATCTACTAGCCGCAATGACTGACGTCCACACCGCAACTCTCGCCGCCGAAACGATCCGCGAGAGCTCGCTGTACAACAAAGACCTCGCGCCCGTTTCTCCTGAGCGCCGCACGTGGCGCACCTACAATTACGCCGCGCTGTGGATCTCCATGAGCGTCAATATTCCCACGTACATGCTGGCCAGCGGCATGATTGCCGGCGGCATGAACTGGAAGCAGGCGCTCTTCACGGTTTTCCTCGGCAACGTCGTCGTGCTCATCCCCATGCTGCTCAATGCCCACGCCGGAGCTCGCTACGGCATTCCTTTTCCGGTTTTCGCCCGCGCCTCCTTCGGAGTGCTCGGCGCTAACATTCCCGCCATACTGCGCGCGTTGGTGGCCTGTGGCTGGTTCGGCATTCAGACGTGGATCGGCGGCGAAGCCATTAACGCCATGCTCGTCGCGCTCGCTCCTAGCTGGGGCCACTTCGCGTATGGGCCTGCGGTGTGCTTCGTGGCGTTTTGGCTACTCAACGTGCTCGTGATTTTGCGTGGCATCGAAACCATTCGCTTTCTGCAGGGCATTTCCGCGCCGTTCCTGCTGCTCATCGGCCTTGCGCTGCTTCTCTGGGCGCGCAGCAAAGCCGGCGGGTTCGGCCCTATGCTCGCCACGCCCTCCAAATTCCAAACTTTCGGCGAATTCTTCCGCTTCTTCATCCCGTCGTTGACGGGAGTCGTGGGCTTCTGGGCCACCGTTTCGCTCAACATCCCGGACTTCACCCGCTACGCACGCAGCCAACGCGATCAGATGATCGGTCAAGCCCTCGGCCTTCCGGCCACGATGACGTTTTATTCCTTTATCGGCATCGCCGTAACCTCCGCGACACTCATCATCTACGGCCAAGCGCTGTGGGATCCGGTGGCGGTGCTCTCGCGCCTTGGCAATCCTTTCGCCGTCGTCATCGCCATGCTTGCTCTGCTGATGGCCACGCTTAACGTCAACGTCGCCGCCAACGTTGTCTCTCCCGCCAACGATTTTTCCAATCTCTCGCCGCGGCGCATCAGCTTTCGCACCGGCGGTCTGATCACCTGCCTGGTGGGCATTGCCATGCAGCCCTGGAAGCTCATGGCCAACTACGGGAGCTACATTTTTGGCTGGCTGGTCGGCTATTCCGGATTTCTCGGTCCCATCGCTGGCGTTCTGATCTGCGATTACTTCATCGTGCGCAAGAAAAAGTTGATGACGGAGGATTTGTATCGGCGCGGCGGGCAATACGAATATTCGCGTGGCTTCAATTGGCAAGCCATCGCCGCGCTCGCTGCCGGAGCCGCCGTCGCCTTCATTGGCTTGCTCCTTCCACCTCTGCGCATCCTTTACAATTACGCCTGGTTTGTAGGATTCGCGGTCAGCTTCGTCACATATTTTCTGCTCATGAGAGCGGCGAGTCCGCAGCCGCTGATCCAGGCCGCCGACTGAAGGAGCGTCATGGATTTTGGCATCACAATAAAACCCGACCTCACCATCGACCGCATTGTCAGCCTCACGCAGCAGGCGGAGTCCTCCGGGTTCACCTACGGCTGGATCTTCGATTCTCACGTCATCTGGATGGAGCCCTTCCCGCTGCTCACGTTGATGGCCAGCAATACAAGAAACATGCGCCTCGGCACCTGCGTCACCAATCCCGCCGTACGCGATGTCACCGTATCGTCCAGCCTGTTCGCCACGCTGAACGCGCTTTCCCACGGCCGTATGCAACTAGGCATCGGCCGCGGCGACAGCTCGCGCCGCGTCCTCGGCAAAAAGCCGACCACGCTGGAAAACTTGGAGGAGTTCGTGCGCACTTTCCGCGCGCTCAACGCCGGAAAATCCGTCGATGTCGACGGAGTCAGCGCGCGTTTTCCGTGGGCGACAGCTGGAGTTCCGCCAGTCTGGGTCGCGGGTTATGGACCCAAAGCTCTGCGCACCGCCGGACGCATCGGCGACGGCGTCATCCTTCAATTTGCCGATCCGGATTTGATTGAATGGTGTCTCGGGTTCGTTCGAGAGGGCGCCCGCGAGGCCGGCCGCGATCCGAGCACGATCGAAGTGATGGCCGCCGCTCCGGTCTGGGCTTCCGAGGATCTAAAGCTCGCACGCGAGCGCGTGCGCTGGTTTCCTGCGCTCGTTTCGAATCACGTGATGGACTTGATTTCCAAGTACAAGCCCGAGGAGCTACCGAAATCGCTAGTCTCCTACGTGCAAAATCGCGGCAAGTACGACTACCTGCACCACTGCGAAGTCGGGAGCGATAACGCCGATTTTGTCACCGACGAAATCGTCGACCGCTTCTGCATCGTCGGCGCTATCGACCAACACAGAGAAAAACTGGAAGCTCTGCGGAAAGTCGGCGTAACGCAATTCAATATCTACCTCATGTGCGGCGACGAAGGAAAAACCTTGGAAATCTACGCCAGCGAAATCCTTCCGCACTACAAAAATGCTGTCTCCAAATCCATGGCTTAGGTCGAGGCCCGCAAAATGCGTTTTGACACCGTAATTCGGAACGGCACGGTAGTGACCGCCACTGACACTTCCGTTGCCGACATCGGCATCATTGGCGACAAGATCTCTGCCATCGGCGCAGAGCTCCCCATCGAAAACGCCGGCCGAGTCATCGACGCCGCAAATTACTTGGTGATTCCCGGCGGCATCGATGTGCACACGCATCTGGACATGCCCTTCGGCGGCACCACCAGCGCCGACGATTTCGAAACGGGCACTATCGCCGCGGCGTTTGGCGGCACCACTACGCTCATCGATTTTGCCATCCAGTACAAAGGGCAAACCCTGCGCCAGGCCTTTGACACCTGGATGAAAAAAGCGCAGCCCAAAGCGGTCACCGACTACGCCTTCCATTGCATCATCACCGACCTCGGAAGCGCGCAGCTCGAGGAAATGGGGCAACTCGTTCGCGAAGGCGTTACCAGCTTCAAGCTTTTCATGGCTTATCCCGGCGTGTTTATGCTCGATGACGCGACGATTTTCCGCGCCATGCGCCAAGCCGCGAAGTATTCCGGTTTGATCTGCATGCACGCGGAAAACGGCGGCGCCATCGACGTAATCGTGCAGCAAGCCCTCGCGGAGGGCAAACGCGCGCCGAAATATCACGCGCTCACGCGCCCCACGACCGCTGAAGCCGAGGCTACGGGCCGCGCTATCGCTCTGGCGGAAATGGCCGGCGCGCCGGTCTACATCGTGCATCTCTCCTGCAACGAAGCGCTGGAAAAAGTCCGCGAAGCGCGCGACCGCGGCCTTCCCGCGTACGCCGAGACTTGCCCACAATATCTATATCTTTCGCTGGACAACATGGACGCGCCTGGTTTCGAAGGCGCGAAATACGTCTTCACGCCACCGCTCCGTGAAAAATGGCACCAGGAAAAACTCTGGCAAGGCCTTGCCAGGGACACGCTGCAAGTTGTTTCCACGGATCATTGCCCATTTTGTTTCAAGGAACAAAAGGAACTCGGCAGGGACGATTTCACGAAGATTCCCAACGGAGGCCCAGGCATCGAGCATCGCCTCAGCCTCATCTACACCGGGGGCGTGCACGGCAAACGTTTCTCGCCGAATCGTTTCGTTGAGCTCGTTTCGACGGCGCCGGCAAAGCTTTTCGGCCTGTATCCCCGCAAGGGAACCATCGCGGTGGGCTCCGACGCCGACCTCGTCATTTTTGATCCCAATCAGGAAGAGACTATCAGCGCGAAAACCCATCACATGCGCGTCGACTATTCGATGTTCGAAGGCATCCGCATCAAAGGTGCTCCGCGCACCGTCCTCTCCCGCGGCCGCCCGGTCATCGACTCCGGCAAATTCGTAGGCCGCCCTGGCTCCGGCCAATTCCTCCGTCGCCAAACCTACTCCGGCATCTAGTGCCAGTCGATAGGATAAGTGAAGGTTGGCCCGCGTAGAGCTTCGGAGACGCGTCCCTCATCGCCCATCGAGCATCTTACCTACGCACCCGTCCACTCGTTTTCCGGCCAGCGAGGACTCCTGTGCCGAGGTCCCGTGGCCGGACACGATCCCAATGCAGATCCCTTGCAGAGCTGGTGTCCGGACTGCAACCCGTGGCTCATCGCGGTGGCGGTCATGCTGCCGACCTTCATGGAGGTGCTCGACACCGCGATCTCGTCCGTTGCTCTCCCGCACATTGCCGGAAGCCTCTCTGCCACCACGGATGAAGCAACTTGGGTTCTGACCAGCTATCTCGTCGCCAATGCCATCGTGTTGCCCGCCAGCGGGTGGTTCTCGCTGCGGTTCGGGCGCAGAAATTTCCTCCTCTTCTGCATTGTGGTGTTCACCGTTTCTTCTTTCACCTGTGGCGCTGCAACCAGCCTCGGGATGATTCTGGTCTCCCGGGCGGTTCAAGGCGCGGGAGGCGGAGCCCTCCAACCACTATCGCAGGCTATTCTCATGGAGAGTTTTCCCCCGGCAAAGCGCGGTATTGCCATGGCCGTCTTCGGTCTTGGCGTCGTCGTTGCGCCGGTCTTGGGCCCCACGCTAGGCGGCTGGCTAACCGATCAATATTCCTGGCGATGGGCCTACTACATCAACGTGCCTGTTGGCGTGATAGCTGTCATCATGATCTCTCGCTTTGTGAAGGACCCGCCCTACATTCAATCTGCCAAACCGGGCGGCATCGATTCCATTGGCCTGGGCCTTCTCGCCGTCTGGGTTGGCGCACTCCAGATCATCTTGGACAAGGGCCAGGAGGACGACTGGTTCTCCGCTACCTGGGTGCGCTGGGCAATCGCGATTCTCATCGCAGGATTCATAGCCTTTCTCGTCCGCGAACTAACGGCACGCCACCCCCTCGTAATGCTGCAGATTTTCAAGAACCGCAATTTTGCCTTCGGCTGCTTGCTGATTGGTTTGTTCGGCGCCGTAATCTACGGCATCGTCAGCATCCTTCCTCTTTTTTATCAAAACTTAATGGGCTACACCGCCAGCCTTGCGGGGATTACTGTCAGCCCTCGCGGACTCGGAGCCATCCTGGTGATGCCTGTTGTTGGCGTATTGACGAGCAAAGTCGACAACCGGTGGATCATTGCGACTGGCTTTGCCATTTTTGGCATCGCCAGCTTTAAGATGTCCGGCCTCACCCTCCAAATGTCGCAGTGGTCGCTGCTATGGCCCATCATCTGGAGCGGCGTCGCCGCCGGGCTTGTCTTTGTGCCGCTCTCCGCCGTTGCCATGGGCACGCTGCGCAATGAGCAGATCGGCAACGCCACTGGGCTCTACAACCTTCTGCGCAACATCGGCGGCAGCATCGGCATTGCCGTTGTGAACACGCTCGTGACGCGTCATTGGCAGGTGCACCGCGTCGACTTGGTTCGCTACCTGACGCCGGAACGCGTGCTTCGCCATCCGTTTTTACTGCCCCACGGGCCCACGCTCTATCACGTCGGCCCGCACCTGGCCCACCTTCGTAAGCTCGCTATGATCGCGAACGGTTTGGACATACAAGCGCTGGCCTACTCCTATGTCGACGATCTCCGCTACATGGCCGTGGCTTGCCTTATGTGTGTTCCCATCGTCTTTTTTGTTCGTAGTGTGAGAGCCAGAAAAGGCGCGCTGGCTGTGGGTCATTAGTCGAAACAACTTGGAAGAAAGAGAAGATACCGTGGTTGAGGCTAGCCGTGATTGAAGAACAGGAATACCAGCAGCTCCGAAACGAAGTACAACGCCTTCGGGATGAGCAGCAACGTTTGCGCGATGAACAGGAAAAGCTGCGCCGCGAAGGTGCCAGTGATCCTGACGGCGGCTCATCCGAAAAGGGCAAAAATGGCCACGCTCAAAACGGCCGTGACGCTTCGACAGCCGAGAAGGAAAAACGCGAAGGAAAACATGACCAGAAGAATGGTGACCGCAGAGAACAGCAAGGCGAGTGGCCGAAACCGCCGTTAAGAACACGCGCGCGCAATTTTGTCGCCACCCATCGCAAAGGCGCTTTGCTGGCGGCCGTCGGTTTCATTGTCGCCGTTTTTTTCTCAGTCCTTCTGATTCTTTACCTGCGCTCTTACGAATCGACCGACGACGCCCAGGTCGACGGCCATCTGAATTCTATTGGCCCGCGGATCAGCGGCACCATCGCGGGGGTTTACGTGGAAAACAATTACCTGGTCACCGCGGGTCAGCTGTTGGTGGATCTCGACCCCCGCGACTATCAAGTTGCTCTTGATCAAGCCAAGGCCCGCTACGCTCAGGCCCTCGCGCAATTCCACGCTGAGCACCCGAACATCCCCATCGTCGAAACCACCAATAAAACTGCAATTTCTACGTCCGGCGCCGACGTTGCCGCAGCCGAAGCAGCAGTTGCAGGCGCACAACAGGACTACGAAGCAAGAGTCGCTACCGTGCGCGAGGCCGAAGCGAACAACGCGAAAGCGCAGAGGGACGTGCAGCGCTATCAGCCTCTCGTGCAACGGCAGGAAATCTCACATGAGCAGTTCGACACCATCGTCGCCATCGCCAAAACGCAAGCCGCCGCCCTCGAAGCCGCACAAGCCGCCGCGCAGGCCGCGCAGAAAGCGATCGACCAAAGCAAAGCGCAATTGCTTCAGGCGCAGAGCCGCTTCTTTCAAGCCAATGAGAACGCCCCGCACACGGTAGCAGCCACTCGGGCGCAATTGGCCACACGCGAAGCGGGTGTGCTGACGGCGCGCGCGCAAGAGGACCAAGCTGTACTGAACTTGTCATACACCAAAATCTTCGCGCCAGTCAGCGGCATCGTGAGTGAAAAGACCGCGGAGATTGGCCAGCACGTTCCACCCAGCGAACAATTGCTCGCCATCAGCCAGCTCGAAGACATCTGGATCACCGCCAATTTTAAGGAAACACAGCTGAAGAGGATGCATGCCGGCCAGCCGGCGGATATTCACGTGGACGCTTATGGACTCATGCTCCATGGCTACGTGGAAAGCATGCCGGGCGCAACCGGCGCCGTCCAGAGCCTGCTGCCTCCCGAAAATGCCACCGGCAATTTCGTAAAAGTTGTGCAGCGGCTGCCCGTTCGGATTCGGCTGAACGCCGGCGAGAATTCAGACCATCGACTGCGGCTGGGCATGTCCGTTGAGCCGAAAGTTTGGTTGAAGTAAGGCAGCGAGCCAGCGTTCGAATCGCTCAAGCGTGTGGCGCTGTTTTCTGGTAGGTGTCGTAGCTTGCGGCGATGGCGCGAATTTCTTCCAGCGTTTGGTCGCGGCGTAGAACACCATTTTCCAGCACGGTTTCGAGCTGATCCCCCACACGGGCGGGAGTTGCGCCATCGACCTTGATAGTGACGAATTCCTGGCCTTCCTTCCGCAAGATGAATCGTCCGGCGCGCGAGTCCTTGCCGGGGTCGGTGACCGGCTGTTTGTAGACGTCGTGCCATTGGCCATTGATGTCGATCGCGGAGCACTTCAGCGCGAACCGCAGGGTGTCGCGATTGATCTGTTGCAGAAGCGCGCCGCCCATGCCGAAGCTCCAGTTATCCATGGACCAGCCCTTCCGAGTTAGCTGGAAAATCATATTTTGAATGGTGTGATAATTCACGCCGTCGCCCTGGATGAAGCGAACCTGCGGGGCAAGAACCTTCCAGCCTTTGCGGTTCACCTCATACCCGAATTTTTCGGCGGCGATGTTGAAAATCTCTTCGAGGACAGCAACAGCTTCGCCGCTATCGGGGCGAATGACCAGCGTGCCTTTGCGCTGCATCACTTTGTCGCGCAGCTTGCCGCCCCATAAATTACGGACCGCATTGTAGATGTCATAGGAATCGCTGACGCACGCGACGATTCCCTCCGGGACGTTGGCTAGCACATTTTCAAAGGCATCGACCTCGTGGTCCTTGCCCCACGCGGTCATGGCCGAATGCTCAGAGGCCGGAATGCTAACGCCGGGCATGTCCGCGCCGTAATATTGTTGCAACAACTCGATTGCGGCGAGATTATCTGTTCCCAGAAAATTAAAGAGATGCGCCGCGCCGCCGATGGCCGCGGATTCACGGCTGCTTACGCCACGGAAACCAAAGTCGTGCAGCTTGAACGGCAAAAGAGAGGGATCACCGGTGCGCACCAGCGCTTCGCCAATAGCCTGTTTTATGGCGCGGCTGAGTGTGGCCACCGTGACTGGATACCAGACCTGAAGCAAAACGGTTTCCGCCCAATTCGTCAGCCAGTAAAATTCCGGGTCGGTGTTTTCGATGGTAATGATGGCGTTCTGCGCGGCAACGAGCGAGCCTTCCTTGACGGCCTTAATTCGTAGCGGCAAAACTCCGCCGTATTTTGCGTGCAGACTTTTCCAGCCCGCATAATTGAAACACTTGGGATTTCCGGAAAAGTGTTTGTCTGCGAATCGCCGCGCTTCTTCGATGTCTTCCGCGGTGAAGACCTTTCCTGCAAAGTTCGCTTTCACGATGTATTGCAGCCCGGCCACTTGCGCGTGATCGAAGAAACCGCCGCGCGAGCAAACGTAGGAATAGATGAAGCGCGTATTGGCTGGGTATTGCCACCAATGCGTCAGCTTGTAGCTGTCCGTATTGAGGATCGGATTGAGGCGCAGGGGCTGAATCGTGACCTCCTTACTATGCTGGCTGCGCCCCTAGCGTGAAGCCATGCCAGGACGTCATAGCTGGTCCAGCGTGAAAGCGACGAAAAGAAGGCGCTGCTCGCGTTGGATTTGCAGGACTACCGGTGCTCCCGGTTGCAGCGATTTTAGCGCGGCGCGCAAGCGCTCGAGCGTGGTCATGGGCTGGCCGTTCAGCGTTCGGATTACATCACCCGCGGTAATGGGAATCTCCGCGCCTTCGCTGGAGCGTGCCACAACGATGATTCCAAACGGATCGCGAAGCTCTTCCACTGCGCCGGCGATTTTCTGATCGATTTCAACGCCAATGATGCCGAGAGGCCGCACCAAGTTCTTCTCGGGATCGGCGAGGGAAGCGACCTGATCCATTTCGTGAGGCAGCTCGAGTACGGGAACATCGAAGGCCAGCTTTTCTTTGCCGCGCAGAACTTCGAGATGCACTTTGGAGCCTGCATCGACGGACATAAGCCGGAAGGAAACGTAAGGAACACTATCAGCCGCGCGGCCATCGACGGTGAGCAGGATATCTCCAATGCGCACTCCCGCAGCTAGCGCGGGGCTTCCCGGGAGAACGTCGGAAACAATCACGCCATAGCTCCGCGGAAGATTCAGGGCCGCGGCGAGGACCGGTGAAATGGTCTGCAGACCAATGCCGATTTGCGCGCGGTGAATGTGGCCGAATTTGCGAAGCTGTTGATACGCGACGCCCACGACGCTGCTTGGAATGGCGAAACCGAGTCCTTCGTTCCCGCCGGACTGCGACAGGATGAAAGTGTTGACGCCGATCACTTCGCCGTCGACGTTGACCAGCGGCCCGCCGGAGTTGCCGGGATTGATGGGCGCATCGGTCTGAATGTAGACCATCGGAGAGTCCGGATCGATCTGCCGCGCGACGGAAGAGACCACGCCCAGCGTGACCGTGTTACGCAGGCCTTGCGGGCTGCCGAAGGCCAGTACGACTTCGCCTTGGTGGATATTGCGATAGAGGGCTAAAGGAAGTGCGTCAAATTTCACGTTGTCTACCTTTAGCAGCGCGAGATCGATTTCCCGATCGACGCCGACCACGCGAGCGGGAACGATATTCGTGCGTGTGGCAAGAATGGCTTGCAGCGAACCGTCGGAAGCGCCCTCGGGCACGACGACCTGGACGCGCTGCGCTCCCGCAACAACATGCGCGTTGGTGACGATGTAGCCAGCGGGATCGATTACAAAGCCGGAGCCGATGGCGCGCTGCCGGCCAATCACCACCGCCGTATTTCCGTGCTCGCCAGACTCGATGGGCCCATAGCCGGTAACCAATATCTGCACGACGCTAGGCGAGACTTTCTTTATCAACGCGCCGACGGATTCGTTGAGCTTGCGAAGTGTGTTGTCGCCGCGGTCCTGAGCCGAAGCGGATGTGCCGTGAAATGATATGAAGAACGCCAGGATTGCAGCAGAAAACGCGCTTCGGGCGCGGTTGGAGCAGGAGTGAGTCATACAAGCCTCTTCCCTATGCTGATTTGGAGGATATAACGGGAAGCGACCGTCGCCAAAGCCTGGTGCAGCGCGATGCTCTACCGCGCGGAAGGCGTGATGAAATAGCTAGGATTCTTGTTCCGCTTGGCCTACAGGCGCGCGACGCGGTGCCCCAGAGGCGAGCCGGCGTAGGTCCTTTGCAAGTTGTACGATGGAAATGGCGGCAGTAATCCAAATGCCGTAGTAAACGGCTTGACTCACGATTTGAGCCACATGATGGTAGTCCACGGGTCCACTCGCGTTTGTGGACACGACCAGGCTTCCGGCCCTGATCAGAAAATAGCAGACGACTAATTCTCCCACGCGCGTGACAACGCTCATCAGCCAGTGAAAGCGCATCCAGTCGGGCCGAATCAAGTTGACGCCGGCGTGGATCATCCCCAGCAGGATCATCGCCACGATCGGCACGTACAAGCGGGCCCAAGCTGGAGAAAGGCTCAGAAATGCGGCGGCCGGACCAAAAATCAGGAATGGGGAATGCTGAACGGCCCGAAGCCACAAAAGCGCCACAGCTAGCGCGATGAGTTGCGATAGTGGCTTTGCGCGGGGAATGCGCGGGCCGTCCTCGGGCACGATCAGCGCCGGGTGGCGCACTCCGTATGGTTTTCGTGGATCCCAGCGATCCGGAAACTTCGTAAAGTGTTGATCCGCCAGCCAAAAGATTAGCGTCACGATGGCAAACTGAATCAACAGTTGATAGAGGAAGACTTGCGGAAAGGTGCCTATGGGTTGTCCGCTGGCAAACAATGCGGCGAAAATGACAATTAAAACCACGCTGGTAAGTCCCAGGTTGAACTTCAGCACCCTGATATAGAAGGGGAACAAAGCGGGACCAATAATCTGGCGGCCGAACGAGACATTGCGCTGCTCCTGGCGATAGCGGCTGGCCACAAGCAGTGGATGACCATGCTGCTTAAGGATGGCCTCTATTTCAGCGTCCGAAAGCCTCCGTCTGAACTCGCCTTCCTTGTCCTCGATTTGCGAGGAGATGTTTTCCGAGAGCTCTTTGATGATGTCATCAGCCTGCGCTTCGGGGAGGCAGGTTTTCACGGACTGGAGGTAGCGATCGACGATTTGCATAGCGACTCCTTATATTCCACAAACGCGCAAAACAGCGAGGCCCATTTGGCAAAGTTCCAGGCAAATTTGAGCCAAGAGAAGGCTCGCTTGCGCGACAGTGCGCAAAGCGGCCGGGCCAGCACTCAGCACGAGAGTGCCTCCCACCACCAGGGGCAAGAGTCTCGAAGCAATGCGGTGAAAGTGTGAGTACATAGCCTACCTCCTGACAATTCCGTTCAACGAAGAATCGATGCTTTTCCATTCGGCAAGCAGTTGTTTGAGGATGGTCTTGCCGTCGGCGGACAAGACGTAAAAGCGCTTGTTGCGCTTGTCCTCTTCTCGCCATTCACTCACGAGCAGGCCCTGGGATTCGAGTCGGCGCAACAGGGGGTAAAGAGTGCCTTCGTCGATTTCCATGCCATGCCCGGCCAGAGCTTTGCGAAGTGTGTAACCATATTGCTCGGTGCGGAGCTGCGCGAGAACGGCAAGGATCAAGGAGCCTCGGCGCAACTCCATGCGAATGTTCTCGAAAAGATTGGGTTCGATGGTCATACTGTGCATCACCCACTGTGCGCCATACACTGTATGGCATACAGTAGTAGTTGCCAAGCCCTTTTTGGGGTTCTTTTTGAGGGGAGCCGGTATTCGCTAAGCCAATGGTCAATGCCTGATGTCCGAGCGGGCACGCCGGTTGCGCGTGGAGCGGATGCGAGGACGAAAAAGTGACAACATCGCTTGTAGCTTTTTGCGAGTAAGAGAATCTAAGAACCCATGCCGCGAATACAGACCGTCGAAGACAGCAGGCTTGAAGAGGCCCGAACCCGGAAGAGGCATTGGAAGCGTTGGGGGCCGTATATTTCGGAGCGGCAATGGGGCACGGTGCGCGAGGATTACAGCGCGGGCGGTACCGCGTGGGAGTTCTTTCCTCACGATGATGCGCGCTCAAGAGCATATCGATGGGGCGAAGACGGCATCGGAGGCATTAGCGACCGGCACCAGATGATTTGCTTTGGCCTGGCGATGTGGAATGGGCGCGATCCCATCTTGAAGGAAAGGCTGTTTGGGCTTACCGGGAACGAAGGAAATCACGGCGAGGACGTCAAGGAGCAATATTTTTACCTGGATTCGACGCCAACGCACAGCTACATGCGCATGCTCTACAAGTACCCGCAGGCGGCGTTTCCGTATGCGCAGCTGGTGGAGGAAAATCAGCGCCGCGGCAAGGATCAGCCGGAATTTGAACTGCTCGACAGCGGCGTGTTTGCGGAGCACCGGTACTTCGATGTGTTCGTCGAGTATGCAAAGGCCGATGTCGAAGACATTTTGATTCGTATCACCGCCGTGAATCGTGGGCCGCAGAGCGCTGAGTTACAGCTGCTGCCTTCTCTGTGGTTTCGCAATACTTGGTCGTGGGGAAGAGATTCGCGGCGGCCTTCGGCGCGGGTGGCGACTTGCGTCCCTGGAAGCATATGCGTGGAGGTGCAACACTACCAGTACGAAAAACGCTGGTTGTTATGCCAGGGCCAGCCGGAGCTGCTGTTCACCGAAAACGAAACGAACAATCAGCGGTTGTTTGGAGGGAAGAACCGATCCTTCGTGAAGGACGCCTTTCACGCCTACGTGATTCAGGGCGATAAAGCGGCCGTGAATCCGCAGCAAATGGGCACAAAAATGGCGGCGCTCTATCGACTGGAACTGGCGTCGGGCCAATCCGTGACCCTGAAACTGAGGTTGACAGATTTGGAGCCACTCGGAGCGATGGACAGCAATTCACCGATGGTGGGAGCGATCAACGCGCCGGGACACGCCGAGCGAGCGGGGGGCGTTCTGAGAACAAATGATTTTGGCGTCGGCTTTGACGATCTGTTCGCGCGGCGGCAGAAAGAGGCTGACGAGTTCTACGCTTCTCGTGTTCCCAAGGAATTGTCGGAAGACGCCAAGCTGGTGATGCGGCAGTCGTTCGCTGGAATGATGTGGAGCAAGCAGCTCTATCACTACGACGTGCGCACGTGGCTCGATGGCGATCCCGCAGGCCCGCCCCCTCCGAAGGAACGATTGCTAGGGCGCAATCATGACTGGACGCACCTGTACAACGACGATGTGATTTCGATGCCAGACAAGTGGGAATATCCGTGGTATGCGGCATGGGACTTGGCGTTTCACACCATTCCCATCGCACTGATCGATCCAGATTTTGCGAAGGAACAGCTCGTTCTGTTGCTGCGCGAGTGGTACATGCATCCGAACGGACAATTGCCGGCTTATGAGTGGGCGTTTGGCGATGTGAATCCACCCGTACACGCATGGGCGGCTTTTCGCGTTTATAAAATTGAGAGGCGCTTACGGGGAGTGGCAGATCGCGGGTTTTTGGAAAAAGTGTTTCACAAGCTGCTGCTGAATTTCACTTGGTGGGTGAATCGCAAAGATCCAGAGGGCATGAACATTTTTGAGGGAGGATTCTTGGGGCTCGACAACATCGGAGTGTTTGACCGCTCCGCGCCCCTTCCCACCGGCGGTCACCTGGAGCAATCCGACGGCACGAGTTGGATGGGCGTGTATTGCCTGAACATGCTGGCCATCGCGCTGGAACTGGCGAAAGAAGATCCCGCATATGAGGACGTGGCCAGCAAGTTTTTCGAGCATTTCGTGCACATCGCACACGCGATGAACGATATGGGCACGGATGGCCGGTCGTTGTGGGATGAAGAAGACGGTTTTTACTATGACGTGCTGCACCTGCCTAACGGCGAAGAACATTTTCTGAAGATTCGCTCGATGGTCGGGTTGATTCCGCTGTTCGCCGTGGAGACTCTGGAGCCGGAAATTGTCGACCGCTTGCCGGGCTTCAAACGGCGCATGCAGTGGTTCATCGACAACCACCCGGATATGCCGGACCATATCGAAACGACGCAGCGTTCGGCACGCGGCGTGCGGCGGCTGCTATCGCTGGTCGGTCGGCAGCAGTTGAAGCGGGTGCTGGAGCGGATGTTGGATGAGTCGGAATTTTTGTCGCCGTATGGCGTACGCGCGTTATCGCGATTTCACGCGGATCACCCGTATGAAGTTGCGGTGAATGGCCACGTGAACCGCGTGGACTACGAGCCAGCGGAGTCGAGCACAGGGGCATTCGGAGGCAATTCGAATTGGCGGGGCCCCATCTGGTTTCCGGTGAATTACCTGCTGATCGAGGCGTTGCAGAAGTTCCATCACTACTTCGGCGAAGATTTCAAGGTGGAGTTTCCCACGCGCTCGGGCAGGGAATCGGATTTGTGGCAGGTGGCGGGAGAGATCTCGCGGCGGCTAATTCGGATTTTCTTGCGCGGGAAAGACGGCCGGCGGCCGGCGGCGGGTGGCACGGAGATTTTCAACAACGATCCTCATTGGAAGGATTTGGTCTTGTTTAACGAATATTTTAACGGAGACAACGGCGCGGGAATTGGCGCGAGTCATCAGACTGGCTGGACGGGGCTGGTGGCGAAATTAATTGAGCAAAGTGGTGAATAGCACCGTTACGGCAGAAATCAGAGAAGCAACGGAGCGGGATTTGCCGGCATTGCTGCGGATGATGTCGGCGCGCGATGGAGTTCTTGGAGGAAAAAGCACGGCAGTTTAGCCCGAACGCGCTCCACCTGGAAGTTGATCGCGGCAACGATGCTGCGCTGGAGTTTTATCGGCGCGCAGGGTACGCCGATCACGGTCGGCGCTCGATGACCAAGTGGTTGAGGTAGATAGAAATGACCGCGGCAATTCAATTCGGGCGCGAGGTTTGCGGCAATCTAGAAGCGGCGGAGTCGCGCGAGTGGCTGGTTACCAACGGCATTGGAGGGTACGCTTCGGGGACGATCGCCGGCAGCATGACCCGCCGGTATCACGGACTACTGGTTGCGGCGCTGCAGCCGCCGGCGAGGCGCACGCAGATGGTCGCGTGGATTGATGAGTTCGTTCGTTCTGGCGGCGCGGAATTTGCGCTGGCCACGCATCGCTGGGCGAGTGGCGCGGTCGAGCCCAAGGGATTTCAGCACATTGAGGAGCTTCGCCTGGAAGGCACAGTACCGGTATGGACCTATACCCTTGAGGATGCGCGGCTGGAAAAGCGCATTTGGATGCGGCAGGGCGCGAACACAACCTACGTGGAGTACACGTTGGTGCAGGGAAGCAATCCGCTGGAGATGGAGCTGAAGGCACTGGTGAACTACCGGGACTTTCACGCAACGACGCACGCGGGCGACTGGAGGATGCGCGTTGATCCGTTGGAAAACGGCGTCAGGGTGGTGGCGTTCGACCGCGCAGCACCGTTTTATCTGAAGAGCGCGGAAGCAGCTTGCGAGGCACGGCATGAGTGGTATCGCGATTGTTTTCTTGCGGCGGAACGAGCGCGTGGGTTGGATGACCGCGAAGATCATCTGTTTGCGGCGATCTTCCGAGCGAAGCTACGCGCGGGCGAGAGCGTCACGATTGTTTCGACGACTGAAGGATCCGCGGCGTTGGATGGCGAAGTGGTGCGAGTAGAGCGCGCTGCTCATGAAGCGAAAATCGTAGCCGCCTGGAACGCGCAAAGCAAAGCAATTTCCGCTGAGTCGCCGGAGTGGCTGCAGCAGCTTGTGCTTGCGGCGGATCAGTTCATCGTGAAGCGCACGCTGCCGGATGAGCCCGACGGGCGCACCGTCATCGCGGGATACCCGTGGTTTGGGGATTGGGGACGCGACACGATGATCGCGCTGCCGGGATTGACCCTAGCGACCGGGCGTGCAGATGTGGCGCGGCAGATCCTGCTGGCTTTTGCAAAGTACATCGACGGC
Organism: Candidatus Acidiferrum sp.; assembly: GCA_035602505.1. GTDB lineage: Bacteria > Acidobacteriota > Terriglobia > Acidiferrales > UBA7541 > Acidiferrum. The sequence continues at coordinate 74,832 of DATNMD010000002.1, read as the reverse complement.
GGCATGCTGCCGAATAATTTTCCAGACGCTGGAGGCAAGCCGGAATACAACACCGTGGATGCGGCGCTCTGGTATTTCGAAGCGGCGCGGCAATATTTCGCGGCGACGCGAGACATGCAGACGCTGCAAGAACTTTTTCCCGTGCTGGCGGGAGTGATCGACGCGCACGTGAAAGGCACGCGCTACAGGATCCATGTGGATGAATCGGATGGATTGCTCTACGCAGGCGAAGCTGGCGTACAGCTCACCTGGATGGACGCAAAGGTTGGCGATTGGGTAGTGACGCCGCGCACCGGCAAAGCTGTCGAAATCAACGCACTGTGGATCAATGCACTCGAGACGATGGCGGGCTTTGCGCGCCAGCTGAAGAAACCGAGGAAAACGTACGAAACGCTTTCGCGTGAGGCGAAAGGCTCGTTCCAGAAATTTTGGAACGCGCAGCGCGGGTGCTGCTATGACGTCATCGACGCGCCCGAGCTTGGCAGCGACCCCTCTTTGCGGCCGAACCAGATTTTTGCTGTGGCATTGCCGGTCAGTCCGCTCACGCCGGCGCAGCAGAAAGCTGTGGTCGATATTTGCGCGGAACGTTTGCTCACGCCGAACGGGTTGCGCAGCTTGGCCCCAGGCGAGCCCGGCTATCAAGGGCACTATAGCGGAGGCCCGCGCGAGCGTGACGCAGCGTATCACCAGGGCACAGCGTGGGGCTGGCTGCTGGGACCCTTTGCACTGGCGCACTTTCGCGTATACCAAGATCGTGCTGCGGCTGTACGCTTTCTTGATTCCGTGGAGACGGCAATCCGTTCGTATGGAATCGGCTCACTCGCCGAAATTTACGATGGCGACACGCCGTTCACGCCGCAAGGCTGCATCGCGCAGGCTTGGACCGTTGGAGAGGTGCTGCGCGCGTGGACGGAGTTGGCGGGAGCGCCGAAATCGATCAACAAAGAGGAAAGTAAGACAGCTCAAAAGACAGCAGCGCCGGTCTAAGGACCGCCAGCACGCTGGTAGAGTTCGATCAGTACTTTACCCCCTGACGGTGAAGGCACCAAGACAAAATTGATGCGCGTGTTGTCCGCGCCTAGTCGAGTTTTCGCGTAGATTGGCTGCACGCCGAAGTTTTCCCTGAGAATTTGCATGGCTCGATCCACATTGCTGCAGCGAAACTCTACCTGTTGCACGCCTTCTCCAAATTTCGCCAGATAGCGCGCGATGGCGCCTTGCCCGTCGGGATCGCCTGTCGTCAACACATCCAGAGAAATATCGTTCGGGAAATGCAGCTCGAATTCTTCGGCGCCTTGATCCGGCGGCACGTCTGCCAGAGGCGGCAAGCCGTTGGCTTCGCGAATACGCGCGAAGGTTGGGCGCCTTACCGCTAGACCGACAGTAACGAAAGGACTCGCGCCGAAAAGTTGGGCGAACTCCGGATTGCTCCACCATGCATAGACGGCTCGATCGGCCGGCGCGCGCCCACGGCGATAAATCTCCTTCGCAGCCGCGGAGCGCATGACGGGGTCGCCCGAGGAGAGATCAGCGATGGCAGAGGTGAGCGGGCTGGACATGGATAACCCGAAATTGTAGCGTGAGGGCCGGGCCAAAACGAAGCGCGGCCACAGAAAGTAACCAAAGCACCGCGTTTTTCATCCGAAGTGCTATGCCAAAGCCGGTGATGTTGACAGTGGATGACGATCCGGAAGTGTTGCGCGCGATCGAGCGCGACCTGCGCGGGCATTACGCCGAGCGCTACCGCGTGATGCGCGCCAACTCCGGGAGCGCCGCGCTGAGTACCCTCCGCGAACTCAAAGCTCGCAACAATCCCGTTGCGCTTCTTCTGGCGGACCAGCGCATGCCGCAGATGGACGGCGTGGGCTTTCTCACGCAAGCGATGGACATTCATCCGCAGGCCAAGCGCGCGTTGCTTACCGCGTATGCCGATACCAACGCAGCGATAGACGCCATCAATGAGGCCCGCGTGCACTACTATTTGATGAAACCATGGGATCCCCCGGAGGAAAAGCTGTTTCCGGCTCTGGACGATCTGCTACACGACTGGGCGGCGCAGTTTCGTCCCTTATACGAGGGTATCCGCGTTTTGGGGACGCGCTGGTCATCGCGCTCCTACGAGCTGCGCGATTTTTTGGGTCGCAATCAAGTCCCATATCAATGGATAGACGTCGAGCTTGCAGCCACAGATCCCGAAGTGCGCCGGCTGCTTGAGTCGCTGGGGCCCGAAGCGGAAACTTTGCCACTCATCCTTTTCCCGGACGGCGAGCGCCTGGCTGAGCCGCCGTTTCCGGCCGTGGCCAACAAGTTGGGCCTGCACACCAAAGCGCAGACCAATTTCTACGATCTTGCCATCATCGGCGGTGGACCTGCAGGTTTGGCCGCGGCGGTCTATGGTGCATCGGAAGGCTTGCGCACGGTGATGATCGAGCGTGAAGCGCCCGGTGGTCAGGCCGGGCTCAGCTCGCGCATAGAAAATTATCTGGGCTTTCCTTCCGGTCTGAGCGGCGGCGACCTGGCGCGGCGTGCGGTGGCGCAGGCTCGCCGCTTTGATGTCGAGATTCTTTCGCCTCAAGAAGCCCAGGGCCTCCGCGTAGACGGGCCATACCGGCACATAAAGTTGTCAGACGGATCGGAGATTTCCTGTCACGCGCTGCTGCTCGCCATGGGTGTGCAGTGGCGCTCACTGGTTATACCGGGCATGGAGCGGTTGCAGGGCGCAGGCGTTTATTATGGCGGCGGCGCTTCAGAAGCCATCGCCTGCAGAGGTGAGACGGTTTATATCGTGGGCGGGGCAAATTCGGCGGGTCAAGCGGCGATGCATTTCTCGAAATTCGCGCAAAAGGTGATCATGCTGGTGCGCGGTGGTTCGCTAGCGAGTACCATGTCGCATTATTTGATTGAGCAGATTGAAAAGACACCGAATATCGAGGTCTGGACGCACACCAGCGTGATTGAAGTGCATGGTGAGACGCACCTGACGGAGATTACCATTCAGCGCGCGGTGACCGCGGAAGTGGAAAAGCTGCCAGCTAGCAGCTTATTCATCTTTATCGGCGCGCAGCCGCGCACCGAATGGCTCGACGCTTTGATCAAGCGCGACGAGCGCGGCTTCGTGTTGTCTGGCCCGGATTTGCTCAAAGATGGAAAGAGGCCCGAAGGCTGGACTCTCGACCGTGATCCCGGACTGCTGGAGACAAACGTTCCGGGAATTTTTGTCGTAGGCGACGTGCGGCACGGCTCGGTCAAGCGCGTAGCCTCCGGTGTCGGCGAAGGTGCCGTGGTCGTGCAGTTCATGCATCAATATCTGGCCAAAGTGCAGTGATCCGGTCGCAGCAATTTTGCATGCCGAACTCGGAAAGGCGGCGAAACGCATGACCGAAATGCCGGACAAGGCCCGCACGGAAGCGCTGATCGCTGACCTGCGTAAGGTGCCCGCATTTGCGGACCTCTCTCGAGACGACCTCGAATGGTTCATCAGCCACGCTCAAGAGCGCCGCGCAAACCCGGGTGAAGCCGTGGCAGTGGAAGATTCGCCGGCCGATACCATGCTGGTCCTGCTGGATGGCGAAATGCGCGGTCGGCGCGAAAGCGATGGACCGGACAGCCAAACCTATTCGGTGCAAGCACCGGCAGTCTCCGGGTTCCTGCCCTTTTCGCGAATGAAAAAAGTGCCAATGACCGCGCGAGCGGTCACGCCCATGCATGCCCTCACGCTGCACTCCTCCCATTTTCCGGAAATGTTGCATCGTCTGCCGGAGCTGGCTCAGCGCCTTGTGGGCGTGCTGACAGATCGCGTCAGAAGCTTCACGCTGATTAGCCAGGAACGGGAGAAGCTCGCGGCGCTGGGCAAACTCTCCGCAGGCTTGGCGCACGAATTGAATAATCCATCGGCTGCGGCCCAGCGCTCCGCGGGAGCGCTCCGCGATTGCCTCGCACGCGTGCGCCAGGTGGGGCGCTCTTCCACCATCGGCCCGGACGATTGCGCGCTGCTAGCAAAGCGTGAAGAAGAAATTCGCGCCGCGCTGAAGCCGCCGCAATTTAAAGATGAATTCGAGCGTGTCGAACGCGAAGAAGCCATCCAAGGCTGGTTGGAGGGCCGCAAAGTTCCAGAGTCGTGGAAACTTGCGCCTCTCTTGACCGAAGCAAATCTAACCGACGCGCAATTGGAAGCACTAGCCGCAGTAGCGGGCGCTTCGTTGGGACCGGAGTTGACTCGATTTGCGACGCTGCTCGAGATGGAACGCATCGCAGACGAGCTCGAGCACAGCACCGCGCGCATCTCCGATCTCATCAAGGCCATCAAGGAATACTCCTACATGGACCAGGCCAGACTCCAGGAGGTGGACATCACCAAGAGCCTGGAGACTACGCTGACCATCATGCATCACAAACTGAAGCGCGGTATCGCCGTGACGCGTAACTACGCTCCGGACTTGCCAAAGATTATGGCCTATGGCAGCGAGCTCAACCAGGTGTGGACCAATCTGATCGACAACGCCGCCGACGCCATGGGTGACAACGGCAAGCTGCGCATCCGCACCGCTCGCGAGAACGATTTCATCCTCGTGGAGATCGCCGACAATGGCCCCGGCATTCCCCCCGACGTCAAGTCACGCATTTTTGAGCCCTTTTTCACCACAAAGGGCGTGGGCGAAGGCTCAGGTTTGGGGCTCGACTTCGTCTATCGCATCGTCACCGGCATGCACGGCCAAGTTTCCGTAGATTCCGTGCCAGGAGACACGCGCTTTGCTGTGCGCATCCCGATTCAAGCCCCGGAATAGAAGCGCCAGGAGAGACCATGGCCCATGCTTGCATCCATACAGATCAGATTCGCAACCCAAAGCCCAAAGCACGAGGCTGCGAGGAGTGCCTTAAGATGGGAGACACTTGGGTGCATCTGCGGCTTTGTGAGAGCTGCGGTCATGTGGGTTGCTGTGATTCCTCGATGAACAAACATGCGACCAAGCACTTTCGCGCGACGAAACACCCCATCGTGAAGTCCATCGAGCCGGGCGAAAACTGGTTTTGGTGCTACGTCGATGAAGTGATGTTCGAGCAGGAATAGCCGTACCGCGGTACGGCGGCGATCAGGCCGACTCAGCTTTCGGATTGGCAGGATAGACCAGAGACGCGATAAGCGCGAGCAGCAGAATTCCGACGACGATTATCAGCGAGATGTACTCCGGTATGTCGATCCAATTGTGAGCAATCATTTTCAGCCCAATGAAGGACAGCACGAACGAGAGCCCCACGGTCAGGAAGCGCAAGCGAGTCAACACTCCCGCCAACAGGAAGTACATCGCCCGCAACCCGAGAATCGCAAAGACGTTGGAAGTGTACACAATGAACGGATCCTGAGTGATCCCGAAGATCGCCGGTATCGAGTCGATCGCCAGCGTTATGTCTGTAATTTCGACGACCAGCAGGACCAGGAAAAGCGGCGTCGCAAAGAGCTTTCCACCGATGCGCACGAAGAAATGCTCGCCTTCATAGTCGTGTGTTACGCGGAGATGCTTGCTCGCAAAGCGAAAGACAAAACTTTTTTCAGGGTGAACTTTTTCCTTATTCTCGAATAGCATGTGAATTCCGGCGTACACAATGAACGCGCCAAAAACGTACAGCACCCAGGAAAAGCGCTGAATCAGCTCCGCACCCGCCAGAATCATTACGCCGCGCATCACCAGTGCGCCTAGGATGCCCCACTCCAGCATGCGGTGCTGGTGGCGTTCGTCGATTGCGAAGGTGCGGAAGATCACCAGAAAAAGAAACAAATTGTCGACGCTAAGGGCCTTTTCGATAAGATAACCGGTAAAGAACTCCAGGCCCGCTTGCTTCCCAGAGTAGTGCAGAATGCCCAAGCCAAACAGAATCGAAAGCACGACCCACAGCGAGCTAAAGAAACCAGCTTCGCGCAAGCTGACCTTGTGCAAGCGCCGGTTGAAGACACCCAAGTCCAAGGCGATCGACGCCAAGACGAAAAGGTTGAATCCAATCCAAAGTAAAGGAGTGCCCATAGCAGAGCGCGCGGCGCCTCAGGGAGCCGAAGCTTGCCTCTCGAGGGCATTCAGGTTGGTGAGCTCGATGCGCGTGGTTTGCCCCGCCCGGATCGCTATTGGCACGTCCCAACCCAGCCTCGTGTCGCCGGCATTGGCGTCCAGATTCAGCGTGCTGACCCAATAATCTCCGGGAGCGAGGCCGGAAACCGAGGCGCGTCCGTCCAGGTCGGTATCTGCCTTTGCGGTAAGGTATTTCGTCTGCGCGAATTCGGGCGCCAGCCGTTGCACGCGGCGTCTGTGGTCGGCTTGAATTTGCGACCACTGTTGCTGCGGATTCACGCCGACCAATTCCAGTTCGATTCCACTAACAGTCGACGGATTGTTCTGTATGAATTTCTTCAGCGCGAAGTAATATTCCTGCAGTTGCTTGTTGTAGCGGTCGGGGTTAGCTGTCTTGTCCGCGTCGGTATATTTCGGCTTTGGAATGCCAGAGGTCACGCCGCCGCCATTGGAGCGCTGGTAAGCCAAAAGAAATTCGGGCACATGGATGATCTCGTCCGGTGTGACCAGGCGGTCAAGGCCGGGCATGGTCAAATCAAAAACGTCGTGCGCCTTCAGCCATTCCTTCAGTTCGGGAGAAAGCTTTAGGCCGTCGATAAATTTATCTCGAGACGCAACTGCGTTTCCCGCTTCCACTTCCTTCACAATCTCAACATAACTCTTCGTCAGAACATAAAATGTGAACTGCCGCACCGGCTCCGGTCGCGCCGCCGTTGGCGTAATGCGTGCTGCAAAATCGAGCGAGCCGGCCGCGCTTTGCGCTCTCGCAGCGCACACAAGAAAAGCGGCGCAACTCAGCACCGAGATGAGGCCCGGAAACGCTCTTCGCATGAACTTCATCGTAGCAGATTGCTCGCGGAGCAAGGGGGAAGAAGAATTGACTGTTACCAGACTCGGCTAACCGCGCGGCAAGACAATAGCAATGCCTAGGAGAAGAAATCCCGTCAAGGATGTGAAGCGGCACCGATGCAGGAATGCCGGGAAAGGATCCGACCGCCTTAGTACAGTCGGAACGTAACTTCGATGGGTACGATGGTCGGCACAACCTTGCCGTTCGGCCCCACCGCAGGCTTGAACTTCCAGCCCCTGACGGCTTCGATGGCCTTTTCTTCCAAGCCGAGGCCAGGCCCTTTCACAACGGAGATGTTGACCGCACGGCCGTCGGTGGTGATCGTCACTTGCAACACAACCGTGCCTTGATACTTGGCTTTGCGCGCTTCGTCGGAATACTGCGGGATCGGGCAGTACAAGCAGATCGGCACGCCGACGCCATTCACTCCCGCGCGAAACGCGCCGCCGCCGGTGCCGCCGCCTTCGCCAGGACCGAGGCCCCCGCCGGTTCCGCTTCCTATTCCGGTGCCATTGCCGTGACCGAGCGAATCGGAGTACGCGGAAGCCAGCGGATCACCGAATGTCGACATATTGGGACTCGCGACTCTCAAGTCCGGCGGACCCAACAGCGACGGATCCATCGCCAGCTTGGGGTTCAGGTTCTGAATCTTCACCTGCGGTGGAGTAAATTGCGTCCATTTGAACTTGGGCAATTTTCCCTTGTTCACCGGAGTCATGGTGTGATCGTTCGCGCCGCCGCCTCCCCCTGCCTTTGTGGCGCCCGCGGGCAACTTGGTGACATAAGGCGAAATATCGATCGGCGTGACGTTCAGGTTGCTCTTGGCTTCGGTCGTGTGGGGAACCGGCCAGATCAGCGGGAGCAAAATGACCAGCGCGAAGACTCCCGCGTGAAGACCCATGGAAATGACTTGCGTCCAGCCGAAGGTTTCGTCCTTCGACCAAATCTCCTTTACTTTTACAGGTCGAACTCCGGGCGGTAGAGGTGGCTGTTTGGACGGCGAGAAAAACTCCTTGATGCGGTAGAAAAATCCGCCAAAATTCGCGCCCCAATTTACTGCCAAGCGGCTGTTGAGCGGCCCCTTGGGCACGGGCCGCGAGCTCAAGAATTCTTTCAGGTTCTCCCCGACTCCGCCTCCAAAATTATTGCGTGTGAACGGCGCACCGGGACGCTCCACAACCTTTACCGGGCGTTCGGTGAGAAACTGCTTTAGGTTCGACCAAAAATCATCGGATACCAAGTGCGCGGGGGCCCCGAAACGTGGCACGGCATTTGGGGGCACTGGCACAACCGCTTGCTGCGAGCTCGAGCCTGCAGGCGTTTTTCGTTTTATATTCGCGGGCAATAGACTTATAAAAGGTGAATCTGGCACCTGTGTCCCCTAAGATCAGCCGCCGGGCGGCATAGGTTTAGACGTAAGAAACCCTCGACTCGGTGTCCACCGGAAATACGATTCCCGTTACCTGGGTTTGGTTGCATGCGCCTTGCGGCTGACACCCACTGCCATTCATTGTAACATACGCTATTCACGCTGCTTTCCGATGTTTCCCGCCAAACACCCTAGGGAAATAACGGCACAGAAGGGAATTGCGCTAATCGCCCCATGGACGAGCCGCTCGAACTGAAAAAGACACTGAATCTGCCGAAGACGGACTTTCCCATGAAGGCGAGCTTGCCCCAGAACGAGCCAAAACAGCTCGCCGCCTGGCAGGAGTCAAACCTTTACGAGCGCATTCTGGACGTCCGCAAGGGCAAGCCCCTCTTTGTCTTGCATGACGGCCCGCCGTATCCCACCGGCGAAATTCATCTGGGAACGGGTCTGAACAAGATCCTGAAAGACCTGGTTGTGAAGACCAGGAGCATGGCCGGGCATTACGCGCCGTACGTGCCAGGCTGGGACTGTCACGGACTGCCCATCGAAACGCAGGTCGAAAAGGAATTGGGCGGCAAAGGCAAAGTGCCGCCGGCGCAGTTTCGCAAGCTGTGCCGCGAGTTTGCCGCCCGCTATGTCGAGCAGCATAAGCGCGACTTCAAACGCCTCGGCATCTTCGGCCGCTGGAACGACCCTTACCTGACGATGAGCTTCGACTACGAAGCCACCATCGCCAGCGCGTTTCTCGACTTCATGGAGAGCGGCTACGTCTATCGCGGGCGCAAGCCCGTGTATTGGTGCATCTACGATTCCACCGCGCTGGCGGAAGCCGAAGTTGAGTACGAGGACCACACCAGCCCTTCGATCTGGGTCAAATTTGGCGTCGTGGGCGGCGGTTCGGGCGAAGCCGCGAAGATCGGCAACGATGTCAGGGCGGTGATCTGGACCACCACTCCCTGGACGCTTCCGCACAACCGCGCCCTGGCGTTTCATCCGGACTTTGACTACGCCGTGGTCGATACAGAAAAAGGCGCGCTGTTGCTCGCAGCCGATCGCGTTGCTGCTTTGCAGGCGGAATGCGGAATTAAGGAAGTCAGCGTTCGGGGAAAGTTCAAAGGTTCCGATTTTTCCGGGATGAAATTTCAGCATCCCTTTTTGGCAATCCAGGTACCCGGCATTCTTGCGGACTACGTCACGCTCGATCAGGGCAGCGGCATTGTTCACACCGCGCCCGGTCACGGCGCCGATGACTTTTACTCTGGCCAAAAATATGGCTTGGAGATTTACGCGCCGATCGATGATCGCGGCGTTTATCTCGAGGGCTTGCCGGAATACAAGGGTAAGGATGTTTTCACCGCGAATCCCATCATCGTCAACTTGCTGGCGGAGCGCGGCGCATTGTTGGGCAATCACGAGTACAAGCACAGCTACCCGCACTGCTGGCGCTGCCACAATCCCTTAATTTTTCGAGCCACCGAGCAGTGGTTCATCAAGATTGACGCCGCAGCCCACGGCCGCAGCGCAAGCCTGCGCCAGGAAGCGCTCGGCGAAATCCGCCATGTGAAATGGATTCCCGCCTGGGGCGAAGACCGCATGTACGACATGATTAAGGAGCGCCCGGACTGGACCGTTTCGCGCCAGCGCTTCTGGGGCGTCCCGATCATCGTTTTTTATTGCGATGCGTGCGGCACCCGCCTCGAAGATTTCAACGCCCTGCGCAACGTCGTGCGCTGGTTCGAGAAAGAAGGCGCGGACGCCTGGTACCAGCACACCGCCGAGGAGCTCTTGCCCGCCGGAACCAAGTGCTCCTGCGGCGCGACAAAATGGCGCAAGGAAAATGATATTCTCGATGTCTGGTTCGATTCCGGCTCATCCAACCTGGCTGTTCTCACGCCGAAAAATGGTCTAGTCGAGCCCGGACAAGACTGGCGTCCCGCCGATGTCTACCTCGAAGGCCCCGACCAATATCGCGGCTGGTTTCACAGTTCGCTGCTCGTGGCGGTAGGAATCAAGCACAAGGCCCCGTACAAAAGCGTTGTCACCCACGGCTGGACCCTGGACGAGCATGGGCGCCCCATGTCCAAATCGCTTGGCAACGCCCTCTATCCCATCGAGATTTGCGAGCGCTGGGGCGCTGATTTGCTCCGCCTGTGGGTCGCCTCCGTCGAATATCAAGCCGATGTGAAAATGAGCGAGCGGGTGATGACCCAGCTTAGCGAAGCCTACCGCAAAATCCGCAACACCTTTCGCTTCGCCCTCGGCAATTTGGCGGATTTCGATCCCTCGCGCGACGCGCTGCCCAACGATGAACTCGAGGAAATGGATCGCTGGATCCTCGAGCGCACAGCCGATCTGGTCGCCAAATGTCGCGACTGGTATGCCGGCTACGATTTCCATCGCGTCTATCACGCCATCCACGATTTCTGCGTCGTCGACCTCAGTGCCTTCTACTACGACGTGCTGAAAGATCGGCTCTACACCAAAGCTGCCAGGAACAAAGCGCGACGCTCCGCGCAAACGGCTGTCTGGAAAATCACCAGCGCGTTGGTGCGTCTCATTGCCCCCGTGCTCGTCTTTACTGCCGAAGAAATCTGGAAGTACCTCCCGAAGGCCAAAGGCGACCAGCCCAGTGTGCATATGGCTGTGTTTCCTGACGCCGAAGGCCTCATGACCAGGCTGGAGGTACATAAAAGGGAAGCATGGGAAGAGCTCGCGAAGGTTCGTGCAGCCGTGCTCATGAAGTTAGAAGAGGCCCGCAATTCGAAGTCAATCGGCGGGTCGCTTGAGGCCAAGGTCGTTCTGGCCTCCGGCTTGCCAAAACTTCAAAGCATTCTCAAATCCTACGAGAAAGGGTTGCCCGCGTTGTTCATCGTCTCACAGGTAGAAGTTCAGGATGATCCAGTCCTTGGGGCGACTGGTGGAACCGATCTGTCGAACATGGGAATCAAGATCGAGAAAGCCGATGGCAAGAAATGCGAGCGCTGCTGGAACTACTCAACGCACGTCGGCGAGAACCCGCGCTATCCCACCATCTGCGAGCGTTGCAGCCAAGCCCTCGCCGAAATCGAAGGCGGAGCCAGCCATGCTGCGACTTAACACGCTTGCGCTAGTTCTTTGGAATGCGACGGCCGTGTCGCCGCTTTCACGGCCGAGCTCCGAGTCGGTCGCCAACCAACGCCGCGGTCTTCCTAATTCGAGGCTGTCGTGATCCCTGCTCGACTCCGCTGGCTCTGGCTAACCCTGGCGGTCGTTCTCCTGGACCGCGCCAGTAAGGCTTGGTTTGAGTCGCAAACCGAAGGCTGGCACCGCGAGCTCATCCACAATTTCATCTACCTGGTGCGCAGCCGCAATCCCGGCATCGCCTTCGGCGTCTTTGCCGATTCGCCGTCCACGATGCGTATCCTGCTGATCGTCGGCTCCGCTGCAGTTATCGGCGCGCTCGCTTGGCTGTTTGTTGCGGGTCACAGCGGCGGCTCCCTCACCGCTGCCGGCCTCGCGCTTCTACTCGGCGGCGCCACCGGCAACGTAACCGATCGCATCGTGCACGGTGCGGTCACGGACTTCTTCGAAGTCTGGCTCGGCAGCTATCACTGGCCTGCCTTCAACGTCGCCGACTCCGCCATCACCATCGGCGCCGCCCTCATCATCATCGACGTCCTCTTCTTCCACAAACACCGCGCTCCCGAAGTCTCCAAACGACAAGCTAGCTGACGGCATCCAGTAGCGCAATTCTCCCCAACGCGATATAAGCCTCAACAGGAGGTCGAGGATATGACTGGATCCATCGGCTTTGGTCGACGCGAATTCTTGGCAGGAGCAGCGCGAGCCGCTATCGCGGCTTCGTTCACCTTAGTGAAGCCTCACGCCGATCTTCTCCTCGCCGCTGAAAAATTCACCCCAGACGCGAACACCCGCACGTTTCCCAAGGAATTCTTCTGGGGCGTGGCGACCGCGGCCTATCAGATCGAAGGCGCCTGGAACGAGGATGGCAAAGGTGAATCCATCTGGGATCATTTCGCGCACACCGTAGGCCGCGTGAAGGGTGGCGAAACCGGCGACGTCGCGTGCGATTCCTATCACCGCTACAAGGAAGACATCGACTTCGCGAAAAAGATGAACCTCAAGAGCTATCGCTTTTCGATTTCCTGGCCACGCATTCAAGCTACCGGCAGCGGCAAGCCCAATCCCAAAGGCATCGACTACTACAAGCGCCTCACCGATGCCCTTCTTGAAGCAAAAATCCGCCCGCTCGTCACCTTGTATCACTGGGATCTGCCGCAGGCCCTCGAAAATGTTGGCGGCTGGCCCAATCGCGATCTCGCAGCTCGTTTTGCCGAATACGCGGACATCATGGGCCGCACTCTCGGCGACCGGATTTCCAACTGGTGCATCTTCAACGAACCGTGGGTCTTCACCGCGCTTGGCTATGCGTGGGGCATCCACGCGCCCGGGCGGAAAAGCTTTACCGACTTCCTGAAAGCCAGCCACGTCGTCAACATCGCCCAAGGCCAAGCCTTCCGCGCGCTCAAGGCCGTGAGCAGCAAGCTCACCGTCGGCACCGCCTTCAGCGTCGCACATTGCCAGCCCGCCACTTCCTCCGAAGCGGATCGTCAGGCCGCCGACCGCGCCCATGCCCTCGGCAATGTCTGGTTTCTGCATCCTGCGCTTAGGGGCGAATATCCCGCCGCCTTCGTCGGTCCCAACCCGCTCGAATTGATGGGCGTTCGCCCAGGTGACATGGACCTGATCCGCGCCCCGCTCGATTTTCTCGGTATCAACTACTACCGCCGCCAGCTCGTCTCCGCAATCCCGCCAGGGCAAGGGGAGGAAGCCACGGGCGTCCATAATTTCGATGCCCACGAAGGCCCGCTCACCGACTTCGCCTGGGAAGTCTGGCCCGACGGCTTCTACGAACTCCTCATGCGCATCACCCGTGAATACAACAATCCCATCATGGAAGTTACCGAAAACGGCTGCTCCTATCTCGACGGCCCCGACGAGCACGGCCGAGTTCCCGACGACCGCCGCATCACCTTCCTGCGCGGCTACCTCGGCGCGATGGCCCGCGCTATGAAAGACGGCGCCGACATCCGCGGCTATCACTGCTGGAGCTTGCTGGACAATTTCGAGTGGGCCGAAGGCTACACCCAGCGCTTCGGCCTAACCTACGTCGATTTCCGCTCCCAGAAGCGCACCATAAAGGATTCCGGCAAGTGGTACGCCAACCTGGCCTCCACCGGCGTCCTTACCTGACCCGGCGCACTCGCGCTGCTACAATCTCGGCGTGACCCAGACGAACGAATCTTCGCTGCGCGAATTTGTCGCGGCAGAAAACGAAGCAGGACAACGCCTCGATCAGGCAGTGACCGCGCGCCTCACTGAGCTGAGTCGCACGCGCGTCCAGGAACTAATCGAAGCCGGCAATGTGCTTGTGAATTCCCGCGTGGTGAAGGGTTCGCACCGCCTTCGCGGCGGCGAGCGCATACAAATCGAAATCCAGCCACGCCCACCGCTACGCGCCGAAGCGGAATTCATTCCGCTCGACATTCTCTACGAGGACGACGACGTCATCGCCGTAAACAAGCCCGCCGGCATGATCGTGCACGCCGGCGCCGGCGCCACACGCGGCACGCTGGTCAACGCTCTTCTCGGCCGCGGCCAAGCTCTCTCGCAACGTGAAGACGCCCTCCGGCCCGGCATCGTGCACCGCCTCGATAAAGACACCTCTGGAATCATCCTCGTCGCCAAAAATGACGCCGCTCATGCCAAGCTCGGCGAAGCCTTCCGCCAGCGCGAGGTCAAGAAAACCTACATCGCCCTGGTGCAAGGCCTTCTGAAACAGGATCGCGGTACCATCGACTTCGCCATCGCCCGCGACCCAAAGCGTCGCGTGCGCATGACCGCTCGCCGCAGCATCGTTCTCGGCCACGCCCGCGAAGCTCGCACCGACTGGCGCGTCCTCGCCCGCGTCGATGCCACTTCGCTCCTCGAAGTGCAGCTCCACACCGGCCGCACGCACCAGATCCGCGTGCATTTCTCGGCTCTGCGGCATCCCGTGGTGGGTGACACGCTCTACGGCGCCGCCTCGCAATTCCGCATCGGCAAAGCCACGCTTCCGCCGCTAGGCCGCAATTTCCTCCACGCCGCCAAGCTCGGCTTCGCGCAACCTCGCACGGGCGCCTGGATCGAACTGCACGCCCCGCTTCCGCAAGAGCTGCGCGAATTTCTGCGACACCTCAGCGCCGCCTCGGGCGAATCCCCCGAGCGAATTGACGCTGCCGTCGCTGCCTACCTATAATCGATTCACATGCGTCGAATTTTCATTTCACTGGCATTGACAGTGGCGCTGCTCTTCGCCGCCGCGACCGGTCACGCCCAGCAATCTTCCGGCACTGCGCCTGGCAAGCGGCAGGATGCCGCGCGGCAGCCAGCGTCTCCGCAGCCGCCCGCTTCTCAAGAGCAAGCACCGACGCGCCAGGATCAGGGCAAGATCACCCAGGTCGTCATTCTCGTCGACGTCCTCTTCACCGTTCTCAGCCGTCGCAACAAGCTCGTGCCTGACCTGGACAAGGACGACTTTAAGATCTGGGACGACAAGAGCCAGCAAACCATTCGTTATTTCAGCCGCCAAACCGATCTGCCACTGCGGATCGGCTTGCTCATGGACACCTCCAACAGCATCCGCGATCGCCTCAAATTCGAGCAAGACGCCGCCACTTCATTTCTCTTTAGCGTCCTGCGCCACAACAAGGACCAGGCCTTTGTGATGACGTTCGATGACGAACCCGCCATCCTGCAAGGGTTCACCGATGATGCCGGGCGCTTGCGCGATGAAATCGTCAAGACACGCGCCGGCGGCGGCACCGCGGTCTACGACGCGATCTATGAAGCCTGCCAGAAGGAGTTAAGCCACCCGCCGCGGCCGCCAGGCGACCAGCCGGACGTGGTCCGCCGGGTCATGATTCTCATCAGCGATGGCGACGACAATCTCTCCAATCACACCCGCTCAGAAGCCATTGAGATGGCCCAGCGCTACAGCGTGGTCATTTACACGATTAGCACCAGCACGCAGTGGATTCAGCTCTCGCAGACCGACCCCGACAAAGCCGCCAACCGCAAGATGCATCTCACCGAGGGCGATAAGATCCTCCAAGACCTGGCGGAGGAAACGGGCGGCCGTGCGTTCTTCCCGTACCACGTCGACGATCTTGACCAATCGTTCCAAGACATCGGCGACGAGCTGCGCAATCAGTATTCCATCGCTTACATCCCTACAAATTCGCAGCTCGACGGCAAGTATCACAAAATCCGCATCGAAGTGCCCGAGCACAAGGGCTACCAGGTGCGAGCCCGTCGCGGCTATTTCGCCAAAGCCAACAGCACCGGCTCGTCAGCAGGCCCCTCAGGCTCGGCGAATTAGCGCAGAAGGCAAGTTTCGCTTCCCCTTCGCCTCGCAATCCGCTACCCTTCTCAAAGATGCGCACACTTTTTGATCTCGAGCCGCTGACCGACCCCGGCCTGAAACTCAATGACGCGCAGCGACGGGCGATCACTCACGGCGAAGGGCCGCTACTGGTGATTGCCGGCGCGGGCACTGGGAAGACACGCGTCATCACCGAACGCATCGGCCACCTCCTGCAATCCGACTCAAACCTCTCCGGCGAAAACATTCTGGGCCTGACGTTCACCGACAAAGCCGCCGGCGAGATGAAGGCTCGCGTCGTAAAAACCGTTGGGGAGCGCGCCAAGGACGTCACCCTGAAAACGTTTCATGCGTTTTGCGAGTCGCTCCTGAAAGGTACCGACCCGCAGAGCCGCATGCTCGATAAAGTCGATCATTGGATTCTGCTGCGGCGGAATCTCTCGCGGTTGCAGCTCGACCGTTATCGCAGGCTGGCTGAGCCCGGCCAGTTTCTGAACGATTTCGTGGAGTTCTTTTCGCGCTGCCAGGATGAGCTGATTTCCTGCGAGGACTACCAGCGATATGCCGATGAGCTTGCCGCCCACGTGGAAGCCGGGCGCGACCAGCTCGATGCCGACACGCTGGCCGAGCGCGAGGAAACCGTAGCGCGTGAACAGGAGATCGCCCGCGCATACCGTGCAAGCGAGGAGCTGCTGCGCGAAAAGAGGTGCTCGTCGTTCGGCACCCTTATTACCGGCGCCGTTGGGCTGCTGGAGCGCGATGCCGACCTGCGCACTGCGCTGCAGAATCGCTATCGTTACATTCTGGTCGACGAATTTCAGGACACCAATATCGCGCAATTGCGTTTGCTCGAGCTGCTCGTCAACGATACGAAAAATATTTTCGCGGTAGGCGACAACGATCAAGCCATTTACCGCTTTCGCGGTGCTTCCTTCGGCAGCTTCAAGCTTTTCCTGGAACGCTTTGCCGGCTGGCGCGAAGGCCAGGACTCTACGAAGTTCCGCGTTAGCCTCACAGAGAACTATCGCTCGGCGCCGAATATTTTGCGCGTGGCCACTCAGGTCATCGGACAAAACACGGTCAGCGCGGATTTCCCCAAGAAAGTGCTTAGCCCCAACAAGCCGGAAGGCGAGAAAATTCGCATCGTCGAACTCGCCATGCCTGAGGAAGAGGCGCGCTGGGTGGCCGGAGAAATCGAGCGCATCCACAAAGCCGGCCGGCGCTGGCGCGATTTCGCCGTGCTCTACCGCGCCCACGGCCACCGTGACGAGCTCGTGCGCGAGCTCTCGCTCCGAAAAGTCCCGTTCGTGATTTCGCGGCTCTCTATTCTCGAGCATCCGCTCGTCAAGGATGTGCTCGCCTATCTCCGGCTCATCGCCACTCCCTACGACGACATCGCCACGGCCCGCGTGCTGGCGGCCCCCGCCTGGCAGCTTGCGCCCGCCGACTTGGTGCGATTTGCCGAGCGCGCTCGGAAAGAGCGCACAAGAATTTATGACGTCCTTCAAACGCGACAGCCGCCGCTGCCTTTTGATCCGTCACACAGCGCTTTGACCGAGTTGCTGGAATTTACTACCGCGCAGCGCAAAACCATGAAGCGCCGCGACGCCCGTCATATTGTTGCCGACCTCTTCGACTGGCTCGAAATCCACCAGCGCGCCCGCGAGCAGGACCGCGACTACCTCAAGCGCCTGGCGGAATTCGTAAAGGAATGGGAAGACAAGAGCGACACTCGCAAGTTGCCGGAATTTATCGAGTATTTGGACTTTTTTGAGCAGGCGAACGGCGCCGTCTGCCTGGAAGATGAAGCTCCCGGCGATGCTGTGAGGCTGATGACTGTTCATGGCGCGAAGGGGCTGGAGTTTCCTCACGTATTTGTCCTGCGCGCAAACAAGAATAAATTCCCGCAGCCGGAACGCCCACATGTCTTCGAATTTCCCGCCGCGCTGATGAAGGAAGGAGCCACTGAGGAGCAGTTTCACAATCAGGAAGAGCGCAGGCTTTTTTACGTGGCGCTGACGCGCGCCGAGGATCGGCTTACCATCACGGCCTTGACCGAAAAGAAAGGCAGAGTCCCGCCCTTTGTAGAAGACATCCTGATGGATCCGCGCATCAGCCGTCGGGATGTTTTGCAACTCGCGCCGAAACCTGCGACGAACGCGGCAAACGGCTCGCTGGCCAACGCTCATGTCAGCTCGGCAACCGGCCTGCTTTTTGCTCCGACCGCGGACAGCCCCAAGATTTTTTCTCGCATCGCGGAGTGGGCGGAAACATTTCTCCCCGCGCCTCCGGAGCCCCTGGAGCTGAATCCCTCGGCGGTGGACAGCTACCGCAGGTGTCCGCAGAAATACCTTTTTGCCTATTTGTGGTCGCTGCAGGAAGGCGCCAAGGCGACGCTGACTTTCGGGCGCGTGATGCATGCGACCATTCGTCGCGTTATGGCCGAATTCAAGAAAGGCAATCGCCTGCCATTCGAAGAGGCGCAGCGACTGTTCGAAACGGAGTGGTCGGCGTCCGGTTTTGAAGACGAATACCAGGAAGCCGAATACAAGAAGGACGGACTGGAGCAGCTCCGCGGGCTGCACCAGGCAGTGCTGGAGCAAATGCCAGAGATCCTCGAACTGGAGAAGACGTTTGCACTGCCAGTGGAAAACAATGTAGTTCTAAAAGGGCGGATCGACCAGATCAACTCCCTCGGGCGAAACGACGTCGAGATCGTCGACTACAAGACCGGAAAAGCGAAGAAGGAGACGGAAGCGCGCCGAGACTTGCAATTGAGCATTTACGCCATCGCGGCCAAGGAAATCTTGGAGCTGAATCCCGCGCGCCTCGTCTTTCATTATCTGCAGGACAATTCCCGCCAAGAAACCACGCGCAGCGCCAAGCAGCTCGATGAAGCACAGGAAATCGTGCAGGAAGTTGCCGCGGATATTCGCGCGCGACGTTTCGCAGCCAAAGAGGGATTTATTTGCCGAAGCTGCGCTTACCGCCCGATCTGCCCAGCACACGAAGAAACTTTATCGGCTGGATAATCTCTCGTAGCGGCGCAGCACCGCTGCGCCCCAGCTCGGCAAGATCATCAAATCAGATCCCCAGAAGTAAGCGCCGAGTTGAGCACAGATAGCACTGCGAAAAACCGGAGGCTATGTGAAACCGAAACACGTGTACTTGATTCTTTGTGTCCTTGGGTTTGCCCTGCCGTACTCGCAGTTCATTCCGTGGGTCATGGAGAATGGGCTACACATGAAATATTTTGTGCAGCAACTATTTGCCAATCGCATCGGCGGACTTTTTGGCCTCGATGTCCTGGTATCAGCCATTGTGTTGTTCCGCTTCGTAAACTATGAGGGCAAACGGCTTCACATGCGCGTGCTGTGGGTTCCGATAGTCGCCACGCTATTAGTGGGTGTATCGCTAGGCTTTCCGCTGTTTTTGTATATGAGAGAACTGGCACTACAGAGCGAACCGCACCCACTCGCGGTGCGCGCCTGAACCTCCGCCCGGGCCAGAAAAAGACAAGGGCGCTGCAAAATCGCAGCGCCCTCTCCTAAAACCGTGAAACCAGAGGAATGTGCTACTTGCCCTTCTTGCCGCCCTTATCGTCCTTCTTGCCCTTTTTCTTCATGGAATCTCCTTCTGTCGCTCTGCGGATGACCGGCGCCGTCGCCGGTTTTTCGGTGAAGCTTGAGATATACGAGCGAGCCTCGCGAGTGTCAAGCGGTATTAGCGCAGAAGGCCGAAAAATGCGCTATTGAGGCGTGGCGCCAGGAATCTCGCCGCTGTAATAGCGGTCGCGGGTCTTGATGGTGAGGCCTTCGCGCTTCACGCGTACCTCCACGTTGTGGAAGTCCGCCGTTTTGTCCGTCCCTCGAGGCACATAAGCGATGGTGTACTGGTTCCGCGCCTCCTCACTGATCCGGGAATAAAGTTCTTCCAGGGTTTCGCGCTTGGCCGCGAAATAGACTTCCCCGCCGGAGTCGTGCGCGTAGTCAACCAACCGCGAAAGCTTGCGTTCAAGGAAGGCACTGGCGACCGCCACGCTATAGACCTCGATGTTGTCGTGCAGCAGCGTCTTCACCACGCTGTCGTAGGTCATCTTGTTGCTCTTCTTGCCGCCATTGGCGCCATCGGAAACCAGCAGGATGAGCTTGCGTCGGTCTCGGCTGCGGTCCCTCAGAAGCTGCGCGGCCCCGAACACCGCATCATCGAGCGCCTTAGTCGACTGCCCTCGAATGTTCATCGTCGCGGAAGCTATGTTGGGAGAATCGCCAATGGCCGAGTGGCCGTTGATCGAGGGGGCGTTAGCGATTGCGCCGCCCGGAGGAGCCGTGGATGGCTCGGTATCGAGCTTCGTGCGCTGAAGCTCCGTGAGCAGTAGATCGTGGTCGGTGGTAAATCCCCTGCCGGGATGGAAAAATTGATCGAAGCGGCAGATGAACGCTTCGTCTTCGAGGCTCAGCCCCCCGACAATGGCGTCGAGACTCTTGCGAACCTGCTGCGCGTCCTTCTCTTTCAGGTCGTTGTCGAGAAGGATGATCATCGACAAGGGAAAAGCTTCAGCGGTAAAGACGTCGATTTTTTGCTCGACATTATCTTCAAACACGCGAAACTCGTCGCGCTGTAGGTCCGGAACGAGATTGCCGGAGCGGTCCTTTACCGTCACCGGCAGAATGACCAAGTTGGAGTTCACGCTGATTTTCGCCCGAGCGTCGCTAGGCGGCGGCTCGGACGGTGGACGCTGGGGTGTTTGCGGAGCAGCGCCTTGTGTGGAACTCGTTGCAGGGGCCGACTGGGCGGCCGTTTGCCCTGCCAAGTACTCAGCAAACCCGGGGAGAACAGCAATCACGGCGACCGCGATTTTCCGTAGACTTTTCATCGTCCTCAGGCCAAACTTTCTGCGGTCTCCAGCAGCTCCGGCGGGCCGAGCCACGCATCCCGCGCTACGCTTCGCTGCATCCTAGGAGGCGTGAGCAACCTAGCGGCGGGCACTTCTGACCGGGTACCCTCGACAAGGAAATTATACATGCGTTCTGGAAAGAAGGTTCTGGCGGTCTGCATGGCCTGGGGAATGGCCCTGGGAGCCGCCTTGCCGGCTCTGCCCCAGGAACCGTCGCAGCAGCAACCGCCGGTGATCCGCACCCAGGTTAGCCTGGTCAACCTGTTCGTGACCGTCCGCGACAAGAGCAAGCGCATTGTCACAGACCTAAAACAGGAAGACTTTAAGCTCTTGGAAGACGGCCAGCCGCAGCAGATCGCTTTCTTCTCCAAGGAAGTAACCCTGCCGATTACCCTGGCCATGCTGCTCGACACTTCCGGCAGCGAACAATACATGCTCGGCGCGATTCAGGACGCCGGCGGACGCTTTATGGACCGCGTGCTGCGCAAAGGCGATGAGGCGCTGGTGATGTCGTTCGACTCCGATGTGGACCTGCTGTCGGATTTTACCGATGATCGCGGCCAGCTCGATCGCGCAATTCGCAAAGCGCGCATCAACGTGCCTTCCGCCGGAAGTGTCGGAAACAATCCCGGACCCATTGGCTCGCGCCAGATTACGGGGACTGCCCTCTATGACGCCATCTATCTGGCGTGCAACGAAAAGCTGAACACCGAGGCGGGCCGCAAGGCCATTGTGATCGTGACCGATGCTCAAGACGAAGGCAGCAAGGTGCGGCTGGAAGAAGCCATTGAAGCCGCGCAACGCACGGACACCGTGGTGCACATTTTGCTGGTGGCCGACCCGCATTTTGGCGGCGGGAATGGCGGCGTGGCGCACAAGATCACCGAAGAGACCGGCGGTCGCACGATTTCGGTCAATTCCGAAAAGCACCTGGCCGAAGCCTTCGATCAAATTTCCGAAGAGCTCCGCAGCCAGTACACGCTCGGCTACTATCCGACGAACACGGCGCATGACGGAAAATTTCGCAAAATCAAAGTCGACATGTCCAACCACGATTTGAAGGTGCTGGCCCGCAAAGGCTACTACGCACCCAAGGGATAGCAGCTCTCTGTCCTTAGAATCCTGCCAATACAAAGTTGAGACCCCGACGTCGACCCCTTTCGGGTCTGCGTCTACCATCTTGCTTCACCTGCGCAGTATGGAAGGCCAACTCATCGCTCACCATAAGTTGTCCGCAAAGTCGGGGCGGCATGGGTGTGGTCTGCGAAGCGAAAGACCCAAGTTGGGAGCAGCCCCTCGATGACTCACCCGCTTGCCAGCTCGCGCACTTCACTTCGCAACGAATCGAGAGGTTTCGGGTCTCGCCGGGCGGCTCCAAACTAGATCGAGCGCGGGCATGTGGAGTCCGACGCGGTGCTACTTCGCGAAACCCGGCGTTAGCAGTTCCACGGAACGAGGCAGAACGCCAAAACTAAGAAGAACCGAAGTCACTCCAGAGAAATGATGTCGTCGCGGACCAAGTGCAGGCGAATCGAAACCGGCTTCGGGCCGTCGTGAAAGTGCCTTTCGACGGCGGCCTTCACGCTGCACCGCAGTTCTTCCCAGGTATCGGCCATAATGGACATATTTTCACTGTCGCAGTCCGCGGCGTAACCGCCTAAGTCTTCGCGCGTCACATCGAAAACCAGTTCGCTCATGACTGGCAGATCCAGGTTGTTCTCCTCTCACGAGGCGAGTTTAGTTCGGCGCTTAGAGCTGAGTACAACGGTGAGAAACGGTAGGAGGCGTTAGCTTTGCTGGTATTCGACCATCACACGCTCACCGCGATTCACTATCGCTGCGAAGTCTCGCCGGCGGCCACGCGGCGGTTGAAATCTGCCGATTTTCTTTTCGGCACGCTCAATGTTTGCCAGTTCGCGCCTGCGAAGTGTTTGGCGAGAAACACAATCTGCCCCACGTGATGCGCATAGTGCCCGATCTGGCGGTTGATGGCCTGCATCACCGAATGCGGCTCGGTACGAATGGTGACCGTGCGCGTCAAATCTTCCTCGGAGAGCGGCTCCAGCGCGTCAAAACAAATCCTCCAGCCGGCTTCCCACAACGCCACCAGCCCGGCGCGTGTCTGCGGCGGGGTTTCAAATTCCGCGTCGCGGTTGCGGTCCGGCTTTTCTCCATCGGTAGTCAGAAAGTCTGTCCAGCGCGAGCGCATGTTGCCTGCCATGTGCTTCACAATGATCGCGATGGAGTTCGATTCGGGATCGAGCGCAGCAAACAACACGGCGTCCGGACATTGCTCGATGGCGCGGTCCCCCAGCTTTTTGTAGTAGCGCAGCAAGTCGCGCGCGTCCTTGGTGTAGGAGGTTGTGAATTGGTGTGCCATGAGACTATTCTGCGCAGGCGCGCGGCGATGTCAACCGGCGAGCGTCTGGGGGAGGTGGGTGTGCCGGTTGGGCGTTCAACAAAATTGTACTTGACATTTCGCCTTTTATTCGCCTAACATATCCGCGCTGCAAAGTCCGCAAGTCTAATCTCCCTCAGAGAGGCAACCATGACCATCGGCCAATCCATGCTCGGTGAATTTGATCAGGAAATGCAAAACACCCGCAAAATTCTCGAACGCGTCCCCGACGACAAGTGGAGCTGGAAACCGCACGACAAATCCGGCACGGTCGGCTGGCTCACGGGGCACATCGCAACGCTGCCCGGATGGACCACCATGACCATCAAAACGGAAGAACTCGATTATGCTCCGGTGAACGGCCCGTCGTACCAGCCCCCCAAAATCGAAAATCGTAAAGACGCTCTGGCCACTTTTGACAAAGAAGCCGCGGAAGCGCGAGCGGCGCTGGCTGCGGTAAGCGACCAGGAGATGATGAAAGGTTGGAAGTTGCTCGCCGGTGGCCAGGAGATCTTCACGATGCCGCGCGTAGCCTGTATTCGCGGCGTTGTGATGAACCACCTGATTCACCATCGCGCACAGCTTGGAGTCTATTTCCGCTTGCTGGATATCGCCGTGCCCGGCCTCTACGGCCCCAGCGCCGACGAAAAGGACAATACCGCGGCCAACGCGGCAAGCTAGCCCATTTCGTTCTGCTCGGGGAGGGCACAACCAGGTCGTGCCCTCCTTGCCTCTCTCCGTAGCGAAGCCCAACTCCTCCGCATCCGATATAATGGGGTTAGTTCGGAGGCCCTTCATGGAAACTCCCACAATTCTCTCCGCCGTCCGCACTGCCATCGGAAAATTTCAAGGCGGACTCTCCAGCCTCACCGCCATTGACCTGGGCGCGAAAGCCGTCGCCGAAGCCATCCGCCGCGGCGGACTCGACTCCAAGCAGGTCGATGAGGCCATCCTCGGCAATGTGGTGCAAGCAGGCCTCGGCCAAAATCCCGCGCGCCAAGTCGCACTCGAGGGTGGCTGTGCCCCGCGCGTCGCCGCGATGACCATAAACAAAGTGTGCGGCTCGGGACTGAAAGCCGTCGCGCTCGCAGCGCAAGCGGTTCAACTCGGCGAGTCCGAAATTGTCGTCGCAGGTGGCATGGAATCCATGTCCAACTGCCCTTATCTGCTGCCGCAAGCGCGCACCGGATACCGCCTTGGCGATGGCAAGATCATCGACTCGATGATTCATGACGGCCTCTGGGACGCGTATGAAGACTTCCACATGGGCATGACTGGCGAGCTGGTCGCCGAAAAATACGGTATCGGCCGCGAAGAGCAGGACCGCTTCGCCGTTGAAAGCCACCAGAAAGCGGTGCTCGCGCGCAAATCGTGCTTCTTTGAGGCGCAAATTCTTCCAATCGAGGTGCCGCAGAAGAAAGGCGATCCGGTAGTCATCAAGTACGACGAATCGCCCCGCGAAGACACCAGCATGGAAGCGTTAGCGAAGCTCAAGCCTGCCTTTAAGAAAGACGGCACGGTCACCGCTGGCAACGCGCCGGGCACGAACGACGGCGCCGCCGCGGTGATTGTGACCAGCGAGCGCAACGCGCAACGCCTCGGCAAACAGCCGATGGCGCGCATCGTGGCGCAAGCGGTCAGCGGCGTGGAACCGAAATGGGTGATGATGGCGCCCGTGGATGCGGTGGAAAAGTTACTGGCGAAGACCGGCTGGGACCGCGACAAGGATGTAGATCTGATCGAACTAAATGAAGCCTTCGCGGTTGCCGCTATTGCAGTAACTCGCCAGCTCAAGCTGAACCCCGAAAAAGTAAACGTGAACGGCGGCGCGGTCGCCCTCGGCCATCCCATCGGCGCGAGCGGCGCGCGCATCCTGGTCACGCTGCTCTACGAACTGCAGCGCCGCAGCCTCAAGCGCGGCATCGCCGCCCTCTGCCTCGGCGGCGGCAACGCAGTAGCCCTCGCCGTCGAGCGCTACTGAGCGCATCAATGATTTGTCCGCAATGCCGCGCCGAATATCGCCAAGGCTTCACTGTCTGCACCGACTGTGACGTTCCTCTCGTCCCGCATTACGAAACCGGTGCGGCCCTCGCTGCTCCTGCGGCTCCCGCGATACCCGGCGATCCCAACCAAGACCCTTTCTGCGCCTTCTGGCAAGGAGACGATGGCCGACTCCATGCGGAGCTAACTTCCGTTCTCGATTCGGCCGGCGTTCCTCATAAGACAGTCCGCCGGCAGGATCACCTCTTCAACCTGAATAATTACCCTGCTTTCCAAATCGCTGTCCCGTTTTCTTTGTACGAGCGGGCCGAGCGCGCCGTCAAAGAGGCCTTTGACCTTGACGCTTCGGACCCTAACGCCGTTCAATCGCTCACGGCTCCGCCGCTGCTAACCGATACTTCTGGGAGCATTCGTAAGCTTCCAGCCTCGCTTTCGCCGCCGGTTGACGAAGCGATTCCCGGGCCGCCCTCAGCCGGGGACGCTTCAGACTGGTTTCCCGAGGACGCCATTGCCGCCGTCTGGTCCGGCGATGATTCTTCGCTGCGGGAGATGTTGACCGCCTCTTTGAATGAGAACAAGATTCATTGCCGGTGGGAGACAGCACGCGAGCGCTTCACGATATTCGTCCAGCCTGCGGACGAATCTCAAGCAGGCGAAATCGTCCGCGAGGTTATTGAAGCCACTCCACCCGGCTAACTCCGCATCATTGGCAATTCTGTTTTTGCCGCTGCGCCCAGGTCCTGTCCGCAATACGCGCAATACTTATCCGTCTCCGCGACCTCGCGCTTGCACTGCGGGCAAGCGGGGTGCAGGTTGCATTTGCAGTTGGGGCAGAAGTTGAAGCGCGCGCCCACAGTCGATCCGCACTGCGGGCAGTTGTAAGGCAGCGGCTCGCGCATCAGCAGATAGATGATGAAGCCGAGGACCAGATAGCCGGGCATTAGCACGAGCACCAGGAAGGTCCACAGCGCGGAGTGCATGCCGCGGCGTTTGGCATCTTGATTGACATAACCCACCAGGAAAATGAAGATGGCCAACAGCAACGATGCACCGGTGATGATGCCCGCTAGCGCTGCCCCAGCCGCGCCGGGGTCGTTATCCAGTTCCGGGCCAAAAACCTGTTCATGATTCGCGAGTTGGACGTGAAGAACGATCTGGCCGATGATTTGTGCGATCAGGAACAGCACCACTACCGTCCAGATCAGCCAGCGCGGGACGAGCTTGAATTCGTTCCA
The DNA here is from genome assembly GCA_035602505.1 of Candidatus Acidiferrum sp. Classification (GTDB taxonomy): domain Bacteria; phylum Acidobacteriota; class Terriglobia; order Acidiferrales; family UBA7541; genus Acidiferrum. Next base: position 48,597 of record DATNMD010000002.1, on the reverse strand, counting down.
GAAGCGCAGCTTTTCCTTTTTGCGGCGAAAACGGATCAGCCGCATTTTTTCGTTGAACGAACTCTTTATCCCTTGTGGATCTTCGGTCATTCGCTTTCCTCGTTGACGCGCTCGCTTAATTCTCTTGCCGCTTCCAAACCGACTCACCGCTGCGTCCCGCGTTTTCCATCAGCAGAATGACGGCGACCACTGCCGCGGGGAGCGCCCACCAAAATCCGAAGCCCAGCTCCCAAACAATGTTCGGCAAGCCCATGCGGTGGCCGATCCATTCAAGCCCGCGCCAGACGTACGGCGCCGTCGCTGCGCCAAACGCCCAGGAAATTCCGCAAGCCGCCCAGACCATGCGCCAGCGCGGCTCGCCACGCAATTGCTGCGCGCGCATACGTACGCGGAACTGAGTTCGGCTGGCCAGCGCTGGCGGCAATGCAACACTCAATCCGCGCAGCGAGCGAATCGCCTGCTCGGTCGCGTCGGCTCGTGCCGCGCAGCTCGCGCACTCTGCCAGATGTTGGCGCAGCCACTGCTGATCGGCCGTGGAGATTCCTTCGACGCGCTCTTGCGCAATCAGGCGCTCTGCGCGGACGTGAAATTCTTGGCTCATACTGCTTCTCCCGCAAGCAACGCACGCAAATCTTCGAGCCCGCGATATAGCCGCGACTTCACGGTGGAGACAGGCGCGCTCAGCACCGTGGCGATCTCCACGAGGCCTAATTCTTCCTGAAAACGCAGCAACAGCACCTCGCGATAAATCGCCGGCAATTTCCCGAGCACAGCCTGCACGGCCTCCTCAGATTCGTGCGTCAAGACGAGATGCAGCGGCGACGGATCATCATCGGCGAACTCCATCGGCGCGCCTTCATCGGGGTTCGTCAACGCATCGAGACTTTGCGCTTTCTTTTGTCGCTGCCAGTCAATCACCAGGTGCCGCGCAATCGAAAATAGCCAGGCCTCAAATTTGGACTTGCCGTCATACTGATGACCGCGCTCCAGCACGCGAATCCACGTCTCCTGAAAAAAATCCTCCGCGCGTTCGCGATTCCCGGTGATGTACAGCAAATAGCGGAACAGCCGGTATTGATACTGCTCGATCAAGCCTTCGAGCAGCTCCGGGTCGCGGCGTCTCAGCCCAAGAGCGAGGGACTTCTTGTCGTCCGCCATCAATGTCGAAAACAGCAGGGAAGCCGACCCGTTCAGGGCCGCAGCTGTAGATGTCGCGCTCATTCTAAGCTGTATACGGCCGAGGCGCCCAAAAAGACGCATCGCAGCGGCCGTTATTCGCCAGTCTCCAAGGAAGCGTGCCCGCGAAATCGTCCACGAGATTGTCGACGACGTCCCGCCGGAGTAATCTGTCTACGCCCTGCCACGCGTCTTCGCTGGCTGCTCCCACTAAGCCAGCCGCTGCAATGGAGGACGGTATGTCAACGAAACCTGCCCCGCAAAGCTCATTCGTTGTGCTGTGGGCCGGTGAGAATCCTGCCTTTCACGAGGCTTTGCTCGAGGAGTTGGAACTGTCCGGCATCTCCTACTCGGACAAGCCCCTTGGCGAGGGCGAAGTCGCGCCGGACCCTCTGCCTATCGATTGGAAGCCTCGCTTTGGCTTCGAAGTCGCCGTGCACTACTCCGACCTCCCCGCAGCAAAGGAAATCCTGGAAAAGCTCCTTAGCGAAGGCGAACTCGCCGACGTGGAACTTCCCGCCGAGGATGAAGCGCCGGAGGATAATCCGCAGCCAACCGCGACCGCCGAGGAACAGCCCACCGTGTCGGTTTGGGCGGGAGACGACTCCAGAGTCCTTGCGTTCGTGACCGCCGCCTTGCAAGAAAACGAAATTCCCGTTCGCATGGCAAATGATGGCGAGCTGGCCATCGTTTACGTTCCGCGGTCGAGCGCGCCCCGAGCCCGCGAGATTGTTCGCGAGATCACCGAAGGTGTCCCACCGCAATAGATTCATTGACACTACCTCTTCGGCTTGACCTCCATCCGCGTCCCATGCATCCTCTATTTCGTTTGCGAAAGGCGGTAGCTTGTCCATCGATTCCATCAAAACCGTGGCCGTCCTCGGCGCGGGCACCATGGGCAACGGCATCGCGCACGTGTTCGCGCGCGCCGGCTACAAAGTCCTGTTGCGCGATGTCGAGCAGCGCTTTCTGGACCGCGCCGTCGACACCATCGCAAAAAATCTCGACCGCGAAATCAAGAAGGGCAAGCTCGATCCCGCAGAGAAGGGAGCTGTGCTCGCTCGTCTCGTTCCCGTGACAGATATGTCCACCATCGCGAACGCCGACTTCGTCATCGAAGCCGTCCCCGAAAAGCTTGAGCTCAAGCGCAACGTGCTCACCGAAGCCGACCCTCTTCTCCGCGATGACGTAATCATTGCCAGCAACACTTCTTCCATCGCCATCACTACGCTGGCCGCGCTCACCAAGCGTCCCGACCGCTTCGTGGGCATGCACTTCATGAATCCCGTGCCCATGATGGTGCTGGTTGAAGTGATCCGCGCGCTGCAAACCAGCGACGCCACCTTCACCTCCACTATGCAGCTCGCCGAGCGCCTCGGCAAAAAACCCGTCGCCGTAAACGACGCGCCCGGCTTCGTCTCCAACCGCGTGCTCATGCCTCTCATCAACGAAGCCGCCTACTGCGTAATGGAAGGCGTGGCAACGCCCGAAGCGGTCGACAACGTAATGAAGCTGGGCATGAACCATCCCATGGGCCCGCTGGAGCTCGCCGACTTCATCGGCCTCGACGTCTGCGTCGACATCATGCACTTCCTGCACGAAGGCCTGGGCGACCCCAAGTACCGCGCCTGCCCCCTGCTAAAGAAGTATGTAGCCGCCGGCTGGCTCGGCCGCAAATCCGGCCGCGGGTTCTACACCTATCCAAATTAGCGGTTCCCTTAATCGCTCACCCGTTGTTGGACCGGGAGTCTAACCGAACACGAAACCACAGGGAGGTGTCGGAATGCGCCGATACTCCATTGCTCTGATTTTCGTTTTCGTCGTGACCCTTTCATCAGTTAGCGGCATTCCTGATGCGTTCGCGCAAGAGGGTCCGCTAACCCCTCCTCCCTTTGAGCAGGTTTATCAAATGTCAGCGGTGTACACGGTTCCCGGCATGAACAAGGTACAAGTGCGGCGCGAAATCATCTACAAAACGGTTGACACTTCAAAAGGGAAGGCTGAGTTGAAGGTGGACTTGTATTTGCCCGCCGGTGCGAGAACTCGACACGCATTTCCCGCAGTGTTCCTCATTAGCGGCGGCGGAATCGAAGCAGGCGCCCACGATTGGCGTGATGCCGGCGTCTACCGGTCGTACGGCCGCATTCTCGCGGCGTCCGGATTCGCAGGAATTGTTTTCAACAAGCGCTACGCGCGCGGCCCGGAAGGCACGCTGAATGGAATCGAAGACTTGCGCGACCTCGTCCGCTACGTTCGCGAACATGCCGCTGAACTCTCGGTCGACAAGGATCACTTTGCGTTCTGGGCGTTTTCGGCAGGAGGTTTCTTACTCGCTCCAGTGCTGGACGAAGCGGCGCCCTATTCGCGAGCAGTTGTCTGTTTCTACTGCATCTCGGACGTTGACCAGAATACGTGGGCGGGGCTTGAGGGAGTCACAGAGGAGGTTCGCATGCGTGCTGGCGCTGCTGGGTCCTCCGCGGAACAGATCCGCCGTGCGGCCCACCCTCTTCCTCCTATCTTCGTAGGGCGCGCTGGCTGGAATAGCCCAGGAATCAATCACACCATCGACAAATTAGTGGCGGAAGCGCTGGCAAAGAATGTCCTCATCGAAGTCTTGAACCATCCAACCGGCCGGCATGGCTTCGACATCATCGATCCCAACGAGCGCTCAAAAGAAATCATTCGGCGAGCGCTGGATTTCTTAAAGTGGAATCTGGCCGGGCACTAGAGAAGCGCCTGTCAGGGTGAATGGGAGCCGGAAATAGTGTTTGCTTTTTGTTCGCCCCTGTGCTACCTTTCCTTTGCGGCGTTTTCAACAGGTGCTTGGCGTGACCCCTTGCCCCAAAACCGAAACCTGTCATCCTGAGGGCGTCCGATGAGGATGTCCGAAGGATCTCAGCGTAAAGTGCTGGCAGGCGGTCAAAAGCAGGGAAGCGTAGCGGCGGCTTTCAGGCTAGCTGCTAGCCCGTGGTCGAAAAAACGCCATAGCGCAATCATAAACCAAGTGGTAAGCTCCCCATTCCGTTATGTACCTGGCAGAGGCCATGCGTCTTTCCCGGCGCAAGCCCCTGGCGGCCGGTCTCGCAGCAAGAATTTCCTACTTTCCTCCACCGAGGTGTGAAATGGCAGACGACAAAGCAAAAATGCTCGATGCAGCGATAGCGCAGATCGAAAAATCGCACGGCAAGGGCGCCATCATGCGCCTGGGCAGCCGCGACGTGTTGGTGCCCGTCAGCGTCATTCCGACCGGCTGCTTGTCGCTGGACGCTGCCCTGGGCGTAGGCGGCTTCCCGCGTGGCCGCGTTGTCGAAGTCTACGGCCCGGAATCGGGCGGCAAGACCACCATGACCTTGCACGTCATCGCCGAAGCACAAAAACTCGGCGGCACCGCGGCCTTCATCGACGCGGAGCACGCGCTCGATCCGGTCTACGCGCGCAAGCTCGGAGTGGACGTCGATAATCTTCTCGTCTCGCAGCCCGACAACGGCGAGCAAGCACTCGAAATCGCGGAGACCCTGATCCGCTCCGGCGGCGTCGACGTCGTCGTGGTCGACTCCGTGGCCGCTCTCGTGCCCAAGGCCGAGCTCGAAGGCGAAATGGGCGACCCGCAAATGGGTCTGCAAGCGCGCTTGATGTCGCAAGCGCTGCGCAAGCTCACCGCCATCGTCTCCAAGTCGCGCACATGTCTCATCTTCATCAACCAGATCCGCGAAAAAATTGGCGTGATGTTCGGCAACCCGGAAACCACCACCGGCGGCCGCGCGCTGAAGTTTTACGCCTCCATTCGCCTGGACATTCGCCGCATCCAAGCCATCAAGGAAGGCGACCGCGTCATCGGCTCGCGAACTCGCGGCAAAGTGGTGAAGAACAAAGTCGCCGCGCCTTTCCGCGAAGCCGAATTCGACATTCTCTACGGCGAAGGCATCTCCCGCGAAGGCGACTTGATCGACCTCGGCGTTGAAAAAGGTTTACTGGAAAAGAGCGGCACGTGGATCAGTTTTGGCGGCGAGCGCATGGGCCAAGGCCGCGAAAACGCCCGCGTCTTCCTAAAGGAGAACAAAGACATCCGCGAAAAGCTCGAATCCGCCCTGCGCAAGAAGCTCGAAATCGCACAGCCCGGCAACTCCAACGCTGCATCGTCAGGCGCCAACGGCCACACCGGCGCACATCCGCAAGCAGACAAGACACCGCAAAAAGCCGCCGCCGCCGCTGCGTCATCGGCAGACGCCAGGCGCCCGTCCCGTTGACTGGGAACCCGCAACGCTCCCGCTACAGCATCATCGTGGATTCCGCTACAAAATTCAGCGTATGGTCACTGAAAGTGCCTCGTGCGAGTATCGCGTTGCGGGTTACTAAGCTCCGCTAACCGAAGTAGAAGGGGAAACCGATACCACCTCGAGAAAATCGAGGCCGTAGGGCTGGGACGGTTTCCTCTTTCGCTTCGCCTGCCTCGTTCTCCACAAGTTAGTCAACGTACAACCACCTATCGTCCGCTCTCTGCCGTCCACACGGAGCTTAGTGACCGCCGTTTATCTCTCATAGCTATTCGTTAGGTGCGGCGCTCGCCGCCACTTGAGGTCTGAAGATCTGTGCCGCTCTAGCTCGCCAACCCAACCGCAAACTCGCCCGGAACATCAAACCGCGATTGCCCGATCCTTCTTTCGCCTTCGACACCTTACCGGCGTCCGCTCCAAAGAATGTCCCCCCGCCCATCAGCGCTTCCAGCGCATCCAGCAAATCCCTCGCAGCATGTGACTTCAGCACGAATCCGCGCGCTCCCGCCTCCTGTACCGTCGCCGCCAGGTTCTTCGACTCATGCATAGTGAACACCAGCACGGCCGAGCGCAATTTTAGTTTAGAAATCTCCCGCGTCGCTTCAATCCCGCTCATCTCCGGCATCGTGATGTCCATGATGATTACGTCCGGATCGAGACTTTGCGCCTTCTCGATGGCGTCCCGGCCGTTCACCGCCTCCCCGCAAACTTCCCACTGTGGCCGCGCCCGCAAGATTGTTCGGATGCCCTGGCGCACGACTTCATGATCGTCCACTATCAATATCTTGGAACCCATCTGATTTTTCTCTCCTGAATCTGCCGGACGCAAACTTACCCTGCCCCGCGCCGTTCTCCTCTCACGCGGTAACCGCACTAAGCAGAACAGCCCTGGAAGATTCGATTGACGCTCGGGGACGAACGCCAATTGCACCGCCCACATTTGAAACGTAAGCGCTTTATTCATGCAAGGAAAATCGTATACAGTGTTCACTGTATTGTGCTGAGGATAATTGGCGTACTTCCCTTGCCTGGAATTCTGTAGACCTTCGTTGAGATGGCGTTGCCGCAGCCTTGCGTTGCTTGTTACGCGTAGCCCCGCAATATGCGTTCTTTTGGCAGCCTAGGCTTAGACTAGGTGAGAACCGCTTAGGAGGTAACCGCCCAACCTAACATCGTCATCGTCAGCACTAAGAGCAGCAAGCCCATGCTCACCACGCTCAGCACTTTCCCATGCCCAAGCAAATAGTCCCGCGACTCCGCGTCCACGCACAGCAGCACCAGCACCACCAACACCACTCCCCACGCCAGCAGCACCGGTAGTCCCGGGTATCTCCCGATCATTGATAAGAACTGCCCTGGAGGCGCCCCCGCCGGAATCCACCACGGCAAAATCGGCGCCACTCCTGCTGCCAGTGACAGCGTCAGGAGCTTCCGCGTGAACCATCCTCGAACCTTAGGTCGCGCTTCTTTCCACACCAGGTAGTCCCAGGCCAGCAATCCGGCTGCGATGGGCACCCAGCCGTACATCGCTGCTTTGTGGTCAAACCACATCCATCCTCGGAACAATTGCGCATGCCCACCGGTGGTAAACCGAGGTAGTAACAGCAGCGCCACCATGGCGTTGCAAGCCACGGCCACCAGCAGCGTCATCAAGCTCATCAGTTGAAACCAGTGCCGCGTCGCCGCCGTATTGCAGCGCGTGCACACCGATTGCTTCGGCAGAAAGTTCAGGCCACATCTTTCGCAGAACAATTTCGCTCTCCCACGGTGCTGGAAATGGGGTTCTGTCGTCCCCTTCAGACTACCCGTTGAGAGCCCCAAAAAACTACTGGTCGGAAGTTCAGCGTAACTTAGGGCCAGTATCGCAATAGCTACTTTTCCCCGCCCTCGAATCGAGTGGCGTGTCTTTAGATATGCCACCGTAAGCCATTCTTTTTCTTAGACTTACAATAAAGTAACCCTGTGGAATGTGGCGGTCTTGTTCATCCTGAGCCGCGAAGGGCCGCCGCTTTCAAAGTGTCAGCCTCACTCTCAAATTCAACCTCGGAACGGTTTCTCCTCTCCCGCCGATCTTCATGAGGTGTCAACGCTTCTCTCCGTTTCCTCCGTCCAACCCACCATGCGATCCTTCGTCTTCCTCCGCCCCTCGGTGCTCTGCCTCTTCCCCTTGGCCCTAGTCGCTCAGCAATCTCCAAAGCCAGCGCCGGACCCCTCCCAGCACGACGCCGTTACCAGCCGCGGCGACCACGCCATGGGCTTCTCCCACGAAACGACCACTCACCATTTTCGCCTCTACAAAACAGGCGGCGCCATCGATGTCTCGGCCAATAACCCCAAAAACTCCGCCACCCGTAACGAAATTCGCATGCACCTTTCCCACATCACCAAGCGCTTTGCGGCCGGTGACTTCGACGTCCCCATGTTCATCCACGACGCCACACCTCCCGGCGCACCCGTGATGGCCAAACTCCGCGACCAGATCCGCTTCCAGTACAGCGACACCCCTGGCGGCGCCAAAATCCAAATCTCCACCGACAACCTCGAAGCCCTGCAAGCCATCCACGCCTTCCTCCGCTTCCAAATCTCCGACCACCAAACCCACGACCCCACCGAAGTCCAGTAGTGGCGAGTGCCATTTACTTTTCCTCCGCCCTCCGCTAACTTTTCTGCCTCAGCCCCATACTCCCGAGGAGCCGACCATGCCGTCCAAACCGCGTCCAAAAACTCCAAAAGCTCGTCCGTCCGAGCTTTACCACCCAATCCGAATCGTTCCCCTCCACCCCGGTGCAGCCAAAGCAGCCGCTCCGCAAGTTCCTCCTAAGCTAACCTACCGCAACGGACCCCTCCTCACCTCCGTGCAGGTCTTCACCATTTTCTGGGGCGCCGCTTGGAATGAGGCTCCGCAAAATGCACTTCTCCCCAAAGTTAATCAATTCTTCGACTTTATTCTTGCCAGTCAGCTTCTCGACCAGCTCGCCGAATACAGCGTCCCCAACCAGAAGATCGCCCACGGTTTGCTCATCGGCACCATCACACTCACGACTCCGGCTCCAGGAGAAACCGCCGACGACTCGGCCATCCAAACATTCTTGCAGCAGCAAATCTCCGCAGGCACGCTGCCCGCCGCAACTCCAAACACCCTTTATTTCGTTTTCCTTCCGCCCGGAGTCACCGTCACCCAGGGTGGCAGCGCCTCCTGCAAAGTCTTCTGCGGCTATCATGACGCCATCAACAACAGCATCTTCTACGCCGTGATGCCGTATCCGAGCTGCACCGGCTGTCTCGGCGGGATCGCCGCCTTCGACGCACTCACCTCCACCACTTCTCACGAGCTCTGCGAAGCCATCACCGATCCCATCCCCGGCCAAGGCTGGTACGACGACAATAACGGCGAAATCGGCGACATCTGCTCCTGGCAGACCCGCACCCTCGGCGGTTACACCATCCAGCTCGAATGGTCGAACCATTCGAACAAGTGCGTCTGACTTCCAGACGCTGCATTCGTGAGCGGCTCGCATGCAGCTCTGCTCGCTTCAACAGCCGAGGGAACCTAAAGAAAAGTTAATGTGACTTTAACTTTTCAACGACGTACCTTGCTTGCTGCGAAACTTCCCCTCGATGGAGGAATTCAGGAGTGAAGACAAATTTCTTCGTGCTGCTATGGACTTTGTGCGCGGTATTCACTCCACCGGCTCAGGCCCAGAGTGGCCCGGCAGCCGATACGAGCGCGCCCCTGAAGCTCGTGCAAACGATTCCGCTGCCCAACGTCGAGGGTTACTTCGATCATATGGCCGTCGATATCAAAGGCCAGCGCCTATTTGTTCCTGGCGAGCACCAGAGAACCATCGAAGTAATCGACCTGCGCACGGGCAAAGACATTCGCACGATCACTGGCTTCGGCGGAGATCCACGGAAAACCATCTATTTGCCGCAAACCAACGAGATCTGGGTCGACGATGGAGATGGCACTGTCAAAGCCTTTAGCGGCGAAACTTACGAGTTGGTGAAGAACATCCAACTCTCTGGCAACGACTCAGACAAGGATTCACGCAGGGTGCCGGACAACGGCGTTTACGATCCGGCGACCGGGCTTTTTTATCTGGGCGATCGCGCGGATGGCCTTAAGAAAGAAGGCATCAGGGGTTCTATCGAAATCGTAGATACTAAAAATGGCAAGTACGTTGGCAGCATTGAGGTGGACGGACTGAATCCTGCGGGCCTCGCGCTCGATCCCAAATCATCGAAGTTGTACGTCGTCACGGGCGACACCAGCAATGTCATCGTCATCGACCGCGCACAAGGCAAAGTACTTGCGACGTGGCCCATCACCGGTGGTCCGGAGCCTCATGCCGTGGCGTTCGATGGCGCGCATCATCGTCTGTTGATTGGCAGCCGCGTTAAGCGCAGTCATATTTACAAACCCGGGAAGCTCGTTGTCATGGATTCAGACACCGGCAGAGTGATTGACGCGATCGATACCGAAGGCGGCGTGGACGAAGTCGAGTATGAACCGGCAAGCGGCCGCGTCTACTACACAGGCACGACCGGCTTCGTTGAAGTTTTCAAGCAGCTTGATGCGGACCACTATCAGAGCCTTGGAAAAGTTCCGACCGGTCCAATCGCCAAGACTTCTCTGCTGGTGCCGGAAATGAAACGCTTTTACGCCGCCATTCCAAAGCACATCATTCTGGTGCCGCCGATTCCGCAGTCGAAGGAAGCGACAGTCGTAGACGCGAAGATTTTGGTCTACGAAATAGTCCAATAATCCTATTCGTTGGCGCTTCTCCTGTTTAGCAGCGACTCAAATCCCCGCGTACCAGGAATAGCCTTCTTCGGGCGAGATCGACCCCAGGCCCTTGCCGATATTCTTCAGCGTATCCGTTGACCATGACGTGGCGTATCACGTCAAACCAATTCCCAATCGGTGGCCTGTTCCAACGCACGGGCTCCGCGGTAGATGACGGATTCTTCGAAGTGCCGACCCACGAGCATCAATCCTGCCGGCAATCCATCAATTTTGCCGCAAGGGATCGACATTGCCGGATGGCCCGTCAGGTCGAATGGAGCCGTATTCCCCAGCATTTCCAAAGCCCGCTGATAAATTTCCCTTCTACTGGCGTCGGTCGCAGGCAGAAGCGTCGCGGTGATTGGAGTCGTTGGCATAAGCAACAAATCAAATCTCTCTAAAGCCGAGTCGTAGACGCCCCGAAGTTGCCGCGCAATATTCTGCGTCTTCGCATACACGCGACCCTGCGTGGCACGAGCCATGAATTCTCCCAACAGCAGCACCGTCTTCATCGTTTCGGAAAGTTCATTCGCCCGCTCGCGCCAGTTCGCAAGCGCGTTCATCAAACTCGTGACGTACAGCCCTTTGTGGTTCGTGCCGAAGCCGTTGCCTTTCAGGGCATCCAGCGCTCCTTCGGCCAGAATTGGCACCAGCAGCGCGCTACCCGAGGCATGCATGGGAATCGATACTTCTTCGATTCGCGCCCCGGATTTCGCGAGGCGCTCCGCGGCATCACGCACTTTGACGTTCACCCGCGCATCGGAATTCGGATGCGCGAACGCTTCCTTCACAATGCCGATGCGCAAACCTCCCGCACCCTCTTGCAGCGCCCGCATGTAGGCGCCCAGGGGCCGCCCGGCATTTTGCCGGGGGTCGATTCCATCCGGTCCGGCGATCACTTCAAGCAGCAATGCGTTGTCCGAAACGTTCGCTGTAATCGGTCCAGTGTGATCGACCGTAAATTCAATAGACAAGATTCCCGTGTACGGCACCAATCCATACGTCGGCTTCATCCCGCACACACCGCAATACGACGACGGAATGCGGATGGAGCCTCCCTGGTCGCCGCCGATCGCCATTTCCACTTCGCCTGCGGCCACCAGTGCGGCGCTTCCCGACGAGGATCCGCCCGCCGAGTAGCCGCGTTTGCGCGGATTCTGCACCGGGCCAGTAGCGCTGGTGTGGCTTCCTCCAGAAAACGAAAAATATTCGCAGACCGCCTTCCCCACAATCTCGCCGCCCGCATCGAGGATGCGCGTGGCAATCGTCGCGTCAATTTCCGGAATGTAGCCCTCGAGAATCGATGAGCCCCCGGACATGGGCACGCCCGCAACACAAACGTTGTCCTTCAGAACGATCTTGCGGCCCGCCAGCTTGCCTTGGCTCGCGCCCTTAATGGCGGTCTTCCAGTACCACGCTCCGTAACGGTTTTCGTCCCCCTCCGGGCGATATCCTTTGCCGCGTGGATACCCCACGCTCGGCAAATGGTCGGGCAGCGCGTCGATCATCGAATAAGCCGCCAGGCCGTCGCTCATCAGCTCGAGATAGCACGCGAGGTCTTTATCGCTCATGCGTAAGCCCAGACTCGCGGCAACTTCGCGGAGTTGCTCAACACTAGGCGCCTGGATGCTCATGGCCGCGGAGCTTATCACACGCCGTTCGGGGATTTCAGTTGGCACAGGCAGGCTAGTCAGAAGTGGCCGGTTAACAATTGAACGTTCGCGACCGTCATAAAGACCGTAGACATCGCAGGCAGGAGGCCAAGTTATGCTTGGTAAAAGGTTCCGACGGTTTGCGTTAGGAGTGGTGCTTGGCTGCGCGGTGACCCCTCTGGCCCTGCTGGGCACGCGCCTACGCGTGGTCTATTCCGGCCTCACCGCTCACGAATGGGGTACGTTCACGTCCATCGCTGGCGTCGACGGGCGAGCCGTCGAATGGTCGCCGCTGACCGGCTCGACCGACCTTCCCGGCTTCGTCGAACAATTTCAAAAGGACGGCTACAAGCTCGGCTTGCGCGGCACCGTGCGCATGGAAACGCCCGTGCTCTACTTCTACGCGCCTACCCAAGAAACCGTCTCGGTAAAAGTAAGTTTTTCCAAGGGCGTGATCACCGAATGGTATCCGCATGCTAGCCGCGTCGAACCTCGCAAGCCTTTGCATGACTTGACGCTCTACTACGGGAACCAGCCCGACGGAAGCATCGCCTGGGACGCGGTCACCGTTTCTCCGTCTCTCACTACGGATTTTCCGCAAGAAGCTCGCAGCGACCGCTACTACGCCGCGCGCGCAACCACCTCGACGCCTCTTCGCGTGCGGACGCCCACAGGCGAGCAATACGAGAAATTTCTTTTCTATCGCGGAGTGTCCGTCTTCGCCGTTCCCATTTCCGCGAGGCTCACGCCGGAAGGCCAAGTGCGCGCCGAAAATCGTGGCGATCGTACGATCCCCTCTCTCATTCTTTTCGAGCGTCGCGGCGAAAAAGTCGGCTATCGCCTCGCCAACGCGCTGCAGCATGAAACGAGCCTCGATCCGCCCGAGCTCGACGCCACCGTCGATTCCCTCGCTCGCGATCTCGAAGGAATACTCGTCGCCCAGGGCCTTTATCAAAACGAGGCGCAAGCCATGGTCCAAACCTGGCGTGATTCCTGGTTCGAGGAAGGCAGCCGCTTGCTGTACATCGTCCCTCGCGAATTTGTGGACAGCGTACTTCCGCTCTCCATCACGCCAGTTCCAATCCAAACGACCCGCGTCTTTGTCGGAAGACTCGAACTTGTGACACCTGCCACTGAAAACGCCGTCGAGTACGCCTTCGCCGCACACGACGATGCCACGTTAGCCAGGTACGGCCGCTTCCTCGAACCCATCCTGAACACCATGATCGAAAACGCTCCTGACGCTGGCAAAGCCCGACAGCTCCGCGACGATCTGAACCTCTACTACAACTCGCAGTTCCGCTAATTGTAGGGGCCAGGCTTCAGCCCGGCCAACGCACGTAGGCGCCCCTCGTCCGTTCACGCTTGCGACAATATTTTTCTCCACTCGAAAACTATTCCCGCGCCTCGCGCCTTCTCCTCTGCTGTCGGCAGTATAGTCGGCAAACCGAAAAAGCTACTACGACGTGCCGGCAACGGTTGACTTTATCTCCCATACTGTTGCAAATGGAGTGCTGGACAGACTGTGAATCAGCCCCCGGCATGAATATCCTCGACCTGCTCGTCGGTAAACCCCTCGCCACCAGCGAAGAACGTGCCGAGCAAATCGGCCCTGCGCAGGGCATTCCTATTTTTGGCTTGGATGCGCTGAGTTCCGCGGCGTACGGGCCCGAAGCAGCGCTGACTCTGCTCATTCCCCTCGGTCTTCTCGGCTTGCACTACATTGTTCCCATCAGCGCCGCAATTATCACCCTGCTTCTGATCGTTTACTTTTCGTATCGCCAGACCATTGCTGCGTATCCCGGCGGCGGCGGCTCGTACACCGTGGCGCGCTTTAACCTCGGCGCGCGTCCGAGTCTTCTGGCCGCCGCGGCCTTGCTGACGGATTACATTCTCACTGCCGCCGTGGGCATCTCGGCCGGCGTCGGCGCATTGATCTCCGCGGTTCCTTCTTTGCAGCGGCATACCATGTCGCTCTGCGTCGGCATCCTGATCGTCGTCACCCTCGTGAATCTGCGTGGTGTGCGCGAAGCCGGCGTCGCCTTTATGGTGCCGACGTACCTGTTCGTCGGCACGCTCTTCATCGTCATTGGCGCTGGATTGATTCGCGCTTTGATGAGTGGCGGACAACCCGTGCCGGTCACGCCGCTACCACCTCCGCCGCCGGTGACCGAAGCGGTCACCTATTGGCTGCTGCTGAAAGTGTTTGCCAGCGGCTGCACCGCGCTCACCGGCGTGGAAGCGGTCAGCAACGGCGTGAAGGCCTTTCGCGAGCCCGCCGTCAAAAACGCCCAGCGCACGCTCACGGTGATCATTTTTTTGCTCGCCGTGCTTCTTGCCGGGATTTCGTATCTCGTCAAGGCCTACTCCATCGTCGCCACGGAACCCGGCAAACCCGGCTACCAAAGCATCCTCTCGATGCTGACCGCCGCCGTCTTTGGAAAAGGTTTCTTTTATTACCTCACCATCGCTTCAATCCTGTTGGTACTTTCGCTTTCGGCCAACACTGCTTTCGCAGATTTTCCGCGCCTGTGTCGCGCTATCGCCCAGAACAACTATCTTCCTCATGCCTTCCGTTTTCGCGGACGCCGCCTCGTATATTCCTACGGAATCGTGACCCTCGCGGTTCTGACCGCTTTTTTGTTGATTGTGTTTGACGGTGTCACCGACAGGCTGATTCCGCTCTACGCCGTGGGCGCGTTCCTGGCCTTCACACTCTCGCAGGCGGGTATGGTCGTGCATTGGTACAAGAAGCGCGGGCCCCACTGGCGGAAGAGCGCGTTTGTGAACGGGCTCGGTGCGTTTGTCACGGGCATAACCGTCTGCGTGGTGCTGGTTGCCAAATTTGTGGAAGGTGCCTGGATCACGCTGCTGTTTATTCCGCTGCTGGTCGTGCTTTTTGGTTCCGTGCGCCGCCACTATCACTATGTGCGGGTGGGTACGCTATGCAAGGAGCCCGTGCTGCCGGCGAATCATGGGGCCCCTCCCATCGCCGTTATTCCCATTGACCGCTGGAGCCGGATCTCCAAACAAGGAATCGAGTTTGCCACTCGACTCACCTCGGAAATTATCGCCGTACATGTCGAACCCGGCGAGCATTCCGAGCTCTTACGCGCAGCGTGGGAGCGTTACGTCGAAACAGCATTTCGCGAAGTGGGCTGGCCCACGCCCAAATTACTAACGCTGCCTTCGCCCTATCGATTCATCATCGTTCCCATTATTCAGTACATTTTGGAATTGTCGGAACAGCAGCCGCAGCGGCGCATTGTGGTGGTCATTCCCGAACTCGTGGAAGGCCGCTGGTATGAATATTTCCTGCACAACCAGCGCGGCCGCCTGTTGGAATGGATGCTCCTGGTCCGCGGCAACGAGCGTATCTTCACAGTCAGCGCGCCCTACTACCTCGGTGAGCACGCCAACTCGGGCCACAAACCGCGGCAATCGAAGTCCGTTTGAGCTCCGCCCCAATGGAGGCCACGGGCTCAGTCCGTCCAATCGCTTACACGTCTGGTCTAGGTAACAATGTGCCTAGGTCGAGACAGACCTTGTCCGTGTGCCTCTCGCGGCTACTCTCAAACACCGTCAACCCTTCTAATCCCCATTGGACCTCGAAATTCGACCCTTCGATGTTTCTTACTTTACCTCTTGGATAAGCCCGTGCTACCGTGCCCCATGTACTCAGCTCCCATCCTCGTCTGCTCTGCCGCAAGCGCCTTTGACTCTCTTCTTCCGTTTCCTGCGGCTTGGCATTCCTCGAAAAATGTTGAGCCTGGCATCATGTCCTTCAATCCAGCGTCCCCGCCGTTCGCAAGACCTCTAAATCATTTAGAATCCGCTCTTACGCAAAGTGCATCCGTAACCCCTTTAGAATCCGCCCTTACAAAAATACCGGGGGCTATACCCCCTGTTCGCACTCCGAACCACGAATTCTCGACGCCTCTGTACCTCCGTCCCTTCCCTTTTCTTTTCATGGACTTACCGCCTCTTCTGCGCCTTCAAAAAGTCAAGTCCTTTGCAATCAGGCAAATCCAGCCTCTTTTTCAGAAACACCCGGGGTGGGGGTATCTCGACGCTTGGACCTTCAGTTCTTCCAACGTTCTGACCATCGGGCGCCCCTCCGCAACGTGGACACGGCCCGCACATCCAACTATCATTGCCCCAAGGTCAAGGTTCCAGGTCTATGGATGAGACCGTCGCCAAACTAGCGCCCTTTCCGCTCATGGGTGACGCTGACCCTGTTCCCGCCAGCCTGTTCGCCTCCTATCCCGAACAGGCCAATACCCTTTCGCTGCTCTACGAAGTCAGCCGCGAAATCACCTCCATCCTCGACCGCGAAGAGCTGCTGCGCCGCGTCGCGCAGCGCGTCAAGAAACTCGTCAACTATCACGTTTTCAGCGTCATGCTCTGGAATGAAAAAACGCAGCATCTCGAGAGCGCCTTCGTCATGCGCTATGGCGATTCCATTCCCGCGCGCACGCGTGTTCCCCTCCATCAGGGACTCACTGGTGCCGCCGCCAGCCAACGCCGCGCCGTGCGCGTCGCCGACACGCTCGCAGATCCTCGCTTTCTCGCCTGCGAAGTCGAAACCGGCGTTGTGGTTCGCTCCGAACTCGTCGTGCCACTCCTGATGCAGGATCGCCTGATCGGTGTCCTGGATTTGGAAAGTGCGGAAACCCACGCGTTCACCGCGGAACACGAACGTATGCTCGCCACGCTCGCCTCTTATGTGGCGATCGCCCTCGAAAACGCCCGCCTCTACGAAGAGGCCCGGCAAAGCGAGCGCCGCCTCCACGACGAGTTGGCCACCGCACGCGAAATTCAGCGCCAGCTTCTTCCCAGCGGAGTTCGCGAAGTTCCCGGCCTCGATCTGGCCGCCGGTTACTGTTCTGCGCGCGAATTGGGCGGCGACTTCTACGATTTTCTTCCTTACGGCAAGGGCCGCCTCGCTGTCGCGCTCGGCGACGTCTCCGGCAAAGGCACCGCGGCCGCGCTGTTCGGCTCGCTGGCGATCGGCACCATGCGCGAGCACATTGTCGAGCACCCCTGCCCGCCGCCGGAAATGCTGGCAATGCTGAATCGACGCTTGCATGGCGCGCACCTCGACTCGCGCTTCATCGCCATGGCCTTCGCCGTGTACGACGCCGGCGGCCGCCGGCTCACGCTGGCGAATGCCGGCGCGCCCTATCCGGTACTGGTGCGCGACGGCGAAGTGCAGCAAATTCGCGTCGCCGGCGTGCCTCTCGGCCTTTTTCCAGACACCGAATATGACGAAGTCACTGTCGATCTTCGCCCTGGCGACGCTGTCATGTTCGCCTCGGACGGCATCCTCGAATCAGAAAACGCCGAACAGCAGGAGTTCGGGCTCGCGCGCCTAAGCGCCGTTCTCAAGAACGTTTCTCCGCAGCAGTCTGCCAGCGAAATCTGCGACCTGGTGCTAAACGCTGCGAACGACTACAGCGGCGGCGGCTTCACTCCCGCGGACGACCGTACGCTGCTAGTGCTTCGCTTGACGGATCACAACTCGAGCGATTTCTCGAAGCTCCCCATCATCTACTGACCATGAGAATCAGTGGTTCGGAGTTATTGCGCGGCTGCCGAGCTGATACTGACTTGAAGAAGAGAAGGATTTTTCAGCACCGGCAGAAATTTTTCGCGCACCGCTGTGAATTCCGGAAGGTTTTTCTTTGTGACCGGATCCGAAGGCGGCAGTCCGAGCTTCTCGAAATTTTTGTACTGCCCGCACTGCACAATGCGGAAATCCAGATGTGGCCCGGTGGAAAGACCCGTGCTTCCAACCAGGCCGATAGTCTTGCCAATTTCCACGCGCTGGCCGTTGCGGACATACATGCGCGACAAATGCAGATACATCGTTTCGTATCCGTTCGGATGCGCGATTTGCACCATGTTTCCTTCGCCGCCTTTGCATCATATGAACGATATCGAACTGCTGATCAGCGGGAAGCCTCAGAATCTAGAGGCGGTGATCCGGGAAGCCTTAGCCGCGACGGATCCGGATGTTACCGTGCTTAAGGTCACGAGCCTGGGCGAGCAGGTCAGCCTTAATTTTAATCAGGAGCGGCTGATTGCCCGGCTGACTGGGCTGTTTGGTTTGCTGGCGCTGGCGTGCGTTGGGCTGTACGGCGTGACCGCGTACGGAGTGGCGAGGCGCCGGAGCGAGATTGGTATCCGCATGGCGCTGGGAGCGGATCGGGCCAAAGTGGTGAGAATGGTGGTGAGTGGGGCCATGGCGCAGATCGGAATCGGATTGCTGATAGGACTTCCGATTGCGGTCGCGGGAGGGCGCGCACTTGCCCATCAGCTTTTTGGGGTGAAGAGCTATGACCCGGCGGTGTTGAGTGTCGCAGTGGGGGCGCTGGTCTTTTCGGCATTGGTGGCTGGGTTGGTGCCGGCGTTTCGAGCGGCGTCCATCGATCCGATGGAGGCGCTCAGGACCGAGTGAAAAATGCAGAATCCGGCGGGATGCTTTTGTTTACAAGAGGGATTGAGATCCTTCGGCTATCCTCGTCGGATAGACTCAGGATGACACTGTTTGGGCGAGTTTACTTGCCGGTAGAAAGCAGTTTTAGTTCGGGGCTCTGAGTTTGGGTGGCGAAATAGTTTTGTTCGCGGAGGCGGCGATAGATGCGGCCGGCGACGAGGGCGGCGGTGGGGCCGATGACTTGGCGGGAGCTGCCGCGCAGCAACACGGCCAGCGCGATTTTCGGATGCGCTTCGTCCGCATAGGTGACGAACCAGCCCACGCGGGAAGAGGGATCGTTGCAGGTTCCGGTTTTGCCGAGCGGCATTTCATCGCCGTCGCGATCGAAACTGCGCTTGCCGGTTCCATAGAGAACAGCGGCGAGCATACCTTCGCGAATTTCCGGAAGCACCGGGGCGATATTCAAATCGCGCTTGATGCGCGGAGTAAAGCTCTGGATTTCGTCAGCGCTGCGCGGGTATTGGAGGTAGTAGAGAGTGCCGCCGTTCGCGAAAGCAGCCGCTAGCGAAACCAGCTGCAGCGGTGTCATCTGGATGCCTTCACCGAAGCTGGACATGCGCGCGATGCCGCCGTGCGCGGGGGCCTGCATCGGGAACGAACCGGGGTGCTCTTCGGGAAGATTGTAGCCGGCGAGCTCGCCGAGGCCGAGGAGGCGTGCATAGCGCGAAACGGTGTCAAAGCCCATGCGGCGGCCCAACTCTTCGAAAAAAACGTTGTTGGAGTGCGCCATGGCTTCGGTCAAATTCATGTACTTGCGGCGGCTGACTTTGAGCATGGTGTCGCGGGTGATGACGTTCTCTGATAGCGCGGCGAGCGCAACGGCGGGCTTGATGGTGGAGCACGGAATGTAGCCGTCGCCGAAAGCAATTTTCTGATTGATGATGGTGAGGATGCGGCCGGTATTGGGATCCACGGCTACGACTGCGCCGTTGTAGCGGCCGAGGGCGTCGACAGCGGCGGCGCGCACGATGGGATCGTCGAAGGTGGCAATGTCCGCGAGTGAGGAATTGGCGAAGGTCGGGACGCCGCGGAAACGCGAGATGCGGCGCAGCGAAGCTCTGCGCGCAGCAGGCGCGGCAGGCATCGGCGCTGCGGTCGTAACAGCAAGGACTGCGGCCAGGAGAACACGTCCCAATTGCTTCACTGTTATACCCTGAAAATATTCTTGCCCGATTCTGCCGGATGGAAGGCTGTTTTTATCCCAGGTTTGTTGCCTGGTCAACCGTCATTCCAACAAATCGTTCCCGGTCTACTAACAACGTTCCGCGAGAACGCGTTCGAGCCGATTACGTCTGTTGCACCCAGTCGGCCAAAGGAATGGCCGCACATTTGACGCTACTTAGCTCCTTTAAGTTTTGTAACACTGTTCCCAAAAGAAACACTCGTTCTTAGGATGAGACAGATTGTAGGGATTGGGGGCGGGGCAAGCAATAGCCAAAGCGCTCCAGTACGGAGCTATGTGCTTTATTTTGAACGGCTGACCGGGTGGGCAGCGGAAGGACAGGGCGTGACGGTGGGGCCTGCCCATTGGGAGCGGCCCGAAGAATGTACGAAAAGGGCGCGTCGCAAGTTGAAACAGGGACTGTGCCGCTGGAATAGGAGGCAGGCTCAACGCAGAGGGCAGGGTAGCTCAGAGGGCCGAGGAATGAGCAGAGGAGCCGCAATCTGAAGAGCGGATCGGCTCGGCGAGGATGGTGGAGGCCTGTGGCGTTAGCGCAGAAGATTGTGAACGCGGACAAGATGATACAGAGTGGGCACCTGTCGGCAGAGATTCATCCCAGTGATGCTGGCGGACCTGTCGGCTCTGCACATTGAGTACCCGGCGAAGGGCGCGAGATAGAGAACGAGTCAGAGCAAGCAAAAGAGTCAATAAAGATGGACGAAAAGCCTTTGGCTCCGGTCTTTCGCCGGAGCCAAAGGCTTATTTGTAGGAGTTGACGCGTCAGGCGTCAAAGGTTCGGCGGCAGAGCACAGTCTCCGAACTTAGAAACGAATGTAGGGTCCAAAGGTGATGCGCAAATTGTTATGCGTGCCGTGGTTGAAGTAAATCTCATCGCCGATATCCAGGCGCACGCCCAGCGGGCCGAAATGGCCTTCGAGACCGCCGCCAGGGTAAAGGACGCCGTCGACATTGTTACGACGGAGATTGTCGACGCTGCTGAAAAATGTTCCGATGGTGGCCGGCGCGTTGTTGATTCGAAAATCGACGAAACCGCCTTTGAGAAAGACAAACGGGTGAACGTGGTAGTGTTCGCCAAGGTTCACTTTAGGGCCGAACTCGCCGTGGAGGATCCGCAAACCAGTGCGGCGAATGGTGAAGGAGCCGGTGGTAGAGTCAGTGAACCTTTCGGTGAAGGCCTGATCGAAATCGTAACTAATTTCACCTTCCAGCTTGAGATTGCGGAAAGCCACGACACCAAGGCGGGCACCGAGGCCGCCGTAGTTCGTGCCAGTTTGCGACAAGCGTAGATAATCGGCGAAGATGCCGACCTGGACGTGTTCGGTTTCTTGAGCCGATGCGAGAGGCACGAGCCAGCCCGCTAGAAGAAATAGAAATGCGAAACGCTTCATGGTTCGCGTTCTCCTTGCGAATTAGGATTTGAGATTCAAGCAGAGGGCTGGCCCATGGACTGGAGATGTCTGTCTGCGTCAAGTTGGATGCCCGACGTCAAGCGGCGAGTTGCGAAAGCGGGGCAGATTGAGGGGGAGTGCAGAGCGGGAGTTGAGCGCATACACGGTGGAAAGGCGCGTCCATACAGGGATCACTGTAGGGGAGGCGTGAAATTCGCAATAAAAATGCGGTTTTTTTGTGAAGTGACGTTGTCCACGAGAGCGAGATATGGATAATATGGCAGCTTCAGGTCAACGTTAAAGCACAGCACATTCGAATTCACGATGCTTTGGCAGACAATTTCCGCGGCTTGGTATTGACGATGCGCAAGAATCGAAACGGAAAGGTTTCCGCGAGGATGACGCGACTGGACAAATCCCTTACGGGGATTACAGGATTCGACGAAGTGACGAACGGTGGAGTGCCCAAGGGGCGACCGACGATCGTGTGCGGAGGAGCGGGCTGCGGGAAGACGATGTTTGCGTTGGAATTTCTGGTACGCGGAGCCACGGAGTACAACGAGCCTGGCGTGTTGATGACCTTCGAAGAAACGTCCGAGGACATGACGAAAAACGTGGCGTCCCTGGGATTCGACCTGAAGGGACTGGCGGCGCGAAAGAAATTAGTGCTGGAGTATGTGCGCATCGAGCCGGCAGAGATACAGGAGACGGGCGAATATGATTTAGAAGGATTGTTCATTCGGCTGAAGCACGCGGTGGATTCGATTGGGGCCAAGCGCGTGGTGTTGGACACCCCGGAGGCGATTTTCTCTGGATTTTCAAACACGGGTCTGCTGCGTGCCGAGATTCGCAGACTGTTCCGGTGGCTGAAAGATCGCGGCTTGACAACGGTCGTAACGGCGGAAAAGGGCGAGGGGACGCTGACGCGGTATGGATTGGAAGAGTATGTGTCGGATTGCGTGATTTTTCTGGATCACCGGGTGAGCGAGCAGGTTTCGACGCGGCGGTTGCGGGTGGTGAAGTACCGCGGGTCTTCGCACGTCGCCGACGAGATTCCATTCTTGATCGACGACCGCG
The DNA here is from genome assembly GCA_035602505.1 of Candidatus Acidiferrum sp. GTDB lineage: Bacteria > Acidobacteriota > Terriglobia > Acidiferrales > UBA7541 > Acidiferrum. Next base: position 26,562 of record DATNMD010000002.1, on the reverse strand, counting down.
GTTTTTCGGTGCTGCCAACCTCATCGATGAAATTGGATCACGTGGTGTCGAACCAGCGGGTTTCCTCAGGGGTCCAGGATTTGGACGACATGTTGGAGGGAAAGGGATTTTACCGGGGAGCCTCTGTGCTGGTTTCCGGAACGGCGGGAGCGGGAAAGTCGAGCCTGGCGGCGCACTTTGCGGACCGTACATGCCGGGAGGGGAAGCGATGCTTGTATGTGGCGTTCGAAGAGTCTCCGGCGCAGGCGATGCGCAACATGCGCTCCGTCGGGGTCGATTTGGAGAAGCAGGTAAGAAAAGGCCTGCTGCGATTCGAGGCTTGGAGGCCGACGCAGAGCGGGCTTGAAATGCACTTACTGCGCATTCACAAGCTAGTGGAGGAGCACAAGGCGGACGCGGTGGTTATCGACCCGGTGACGAACTTGCTGGTCGGGAGCCAGCAGGAATTGCACTCGGTGTTGATGCGTCTGATCGATTTTTTAAAAACACAGCAAATTACGGGTTTCTTCACGGCGCTGACGCAGGGACGCGACAAGGAAATCGAACAGACAGACGTGGGAATCTCCTCGCTGATCGACACATGGATTTTCGCGCGGGATGTGGAACTGAACGGCGAGAGGAACCGGTGCATTTACGTGTTGAAGTCGCGAGGAATGCCGCATTCGAATCAGGTGCGGGAATTTGTGATGTCGAAGGACGGAATACGGCTGCTGCCGGTGTACGTGGGCAGCGGGACGGTGCTGACGGGTTCGGCGAGGTTGTCGCAGGAGGCGCGAGAGAGGGCGGAGAGCGTGCTACGACAGCAAACCAAGGAGGAGCAGCAGCGCGTCTTGGACGGCAAGCGGAAGGCATTGGAAGCGCAGATTGCGGCGATGCGATCGGAATTTGCGCAGGAGGAAGCGCGAGTGGCGCTGGTGGCCCGGCAGGAGAAGCGGAGGAAGCGCGAGTTCTCTCGAAACGCGCTGGAGATGGTAGCTCTTCGCGGAGGCGCGCGGCAAGGGACGGCAGCGGATCGAAACGGAAGAGTGGGGGATGAGCATGAGAGCTAAAGTGGACGCAACGTCGAAGCGGTTGAACGGAGGCAGAAACGGGCGGTTGGTTGAGCTGCGGCTTTATGTTGCGGGCCAGACGCCGAAGTCGCTGGCGGCGCTGGCGAACCTCAAGAAGATTTGCGCGGAGCACCTGGAAGGGCGATACCGGCTGAATGTGATCGACCTGGTGAAGACGCCGCAACTAGCGCGGAACGACCAGATTCTGGCGATACCGACGCTGGTGCGGAAATTGCCGGAACCGATACGGAAGATCATCGGAGATTTGTCGGATGTGGATCGTGTGCTGGTAGGGCTGAATTTACGAGAAACGGCGAGTTGAATGAAGCCAGCTGGGGCAGGGGCGGAAGGCAATGGCAAGAAGCCAGCAAAGGAGAAATATCTTTTGCGGCTATACGTGACGGGACAGACGCCTAGGTCTGTAAAGTCGATCGAAAATCTCAAAAAGTTTTGCGAAAGATACCTGCATAATCGATACGAGTTGGAGGTCATTGACATTTACCAGCAGCCGGCGCTGGCTTCGGAGAATCAGATCATCGCAGCGCCCACGCTCATTAAGAGGTTGCCACTGCCGCTGCGCCGGCTGGTCGGAGATTTTTCGAATCAAGATAGAGTCGTGTCGGGGTTGGATTTGAGAGTCGTCTAGAGGTGGGAGTGGTGAAGAAGCAAAAGAAAGAGATTGTCCGGAAAGAGGGAGGGGAACAGTTAAGGGCGCGCGTAGCGGAGCTCGAAGAGACGCTGCGTGCGATCCGGACGGGAGAAGTGGACGCGCTGCTGGTGTCCAGTGCGCACGGGGACCAAGTCTTCACGTTGCAAGGTGCGGAACATCCGTACCGGCTGCTGGTGGAAACCATCGATGAGGGCGCGGCGACGCTCTCCGATGACGGCACGGTGCTGTATTCGAACAAGAGCTTTGCGGCATTTTTCGGAGTGCCGCTGGAGAAGTTCATCGGAGCGCCGTTGCAGAGTTTCCTCACTGGAAACGACCGGAAATTTTTAAAGACGCTGATCCTCGGAGCCAGGATGGCCAACACGCGCGGTGAAATCCGGCTGCTGCGGAAAAATGGGAAGCCGCGAACGATCCGCCTGACGCTGAGCCCGAACCGCGAACTGGGACTGGAAGCCATCTGCGCGGTGGCCACGGAACTCACCGAAATCGTCGACGCCAACGAAGCATTGCGAGTAACCGAGACGTCACTTCGGCAACTGTCAGCGCGTTTGTTGCAACTGCAGGACGAAGAACGCCGGCGAATCGCGCGGGATTTGCACGATGTGACAGGTCAGAAGATCGCGATACTGTCGATGTCGTTGGATCGCCTGGCGAGGCTGACCGAACCGCGTAAGCCAGAGGCACAGGAATCGATCAAGGAAAGCCAGGACATTGTCAGCCAGATTGGCGAGGAAATCCGGACGCTGTCGTATATCTTGCACCCTCCACTGCTGGATGAATGCGGGCTGGCATCCGCCGTGCACTGGTACGCGGAGGGCTTCGAGAAGCGCAGCGGCATTAAGCTCGACGTGGCCATCGACACCAATCTTCCACGCCTGCCTATCGATGCGGAAACAACGCTGTTTCGCGTTGTGCAGGAAAGCCTGACCAATGTGCACCGGTACTCCGGGAGCTCAGTGGCCGAGATCAGGATCTCGAAAGATTCCGGGGAGGTGCGGCTTGAGATTATCGATTATGGCCAAGGGATCAAAGCGGGAACTGCGCGCGCAAAGCTGGACGGCGAAGCTCCCCTGGGTGTCGGTATTCCGGGAATGCGGGAGCGCCTGCACCAATTGGGCGGAGGGCTAAGCGTAGATTTTGGAACGAACGGGACGCGGGTGGTGGCTTCGCTGCCGATCAAGAAAGCGGCGGAAGGCGAGTTGGAAGGCGAGGAAAGCCGAACGTCGTTGAGTTTTGCAATTCGTTCCGCGCAGGATGCCCGCCGGCGCATTTTGATCGCGGACGATCACGAGCTAATGCGGCGCGGGCTAAGGGGATTGATTGAAAGCCACGACGAATGGGCGGTTTGCGGGGAGGCGGTAGAGGGAAGTGAAGTGGTGCGCAAGAGCGCTGAGTTGGAGCCGGATTTGGTGATAATGGACGTAAACCTGCCGGGGCTTAGCGGGATCGAAGCAGCGGTTCAGATCCGGCAAGAACGGGAAGGGGTAAAGATCCTGTTCTTTACGGTGCACGATTCCGATGAAGTGATTCGCGAGATTATCGGCGCGGGTGCGCATGGGTACGTGGCTAAGTCGCGAGCAAGTCAGGACCTAGTCGACGCGGTGCGGAACGTGCTGGTCGGGAAGACTTTTTTCCCGAACATAGGGGCGGCCGCGGCCGCGGCCGCACGGAGATAGCGGGGCGGTTTCCCTCCTGCAGGTAATCTATCGCGCTCCTTCGACACTCAGCGCGCTCCGGTTTCCAAGCTAGAACTTTAACGGGCGAGGGTTTCGCTGGATTCGACGCGGTCGGGTGTATCAATGCGGATGTCAGTAAGGTCGGATAGCAGGTTGGCAGCCCAGCGGTAGACGTTGTGCTCGCGGACGGAGCTGCGCATATGTTGCATGCGGGCGGCTTGCTCGTCGCCTGGCATATTCAAAGCGCGATGGATGGCGCCAGCCAGTTGCTGGACATCGTAAGGATTGACGAGCAGGGAGTCGGTAAGCTCCAGCGCCGCACCGGCGAAGGTGCTGAGGATCAGGACGCCGCGATTATCCTCGCGAGAAGCAACAAACTCCTTGGCGACGAGATTCATTCCGTCGTGCAGGGAAGTAACCATACACAGCGAAGCGGCGCGATAGAAACGGGAAATCTCCTGATGGGAGTGGTGGCGGCTCAGCAGCACGATGGGCTTCCAGTGGCCGGCTTGGAAGCGCGCGTTGATGCGCTCGGCTTCGGCGGCGACTTCTTCGAGCAAAATCTGATAGCGGCCGATATTGGTGCGACTGGGTGCGCCGATCTGAACGAAGGTGAAGCGGCGTTGGTAGGAAGGGTAGAGCTCGAAGAAGAGCTCGATGCCGCGGAAGCGCTCGAGAATGCCTTTGGTGTAGTCGATGCGATCGACGCCAACTCCGAGAAGTGTGGCGCTGATGCCAAGCTCATTGCAAAGCACGGCGCATTCTTCCTTCATGCTGCGAGACGGCTGCTGCGAATGGCCGTTTTCCTGAAGAGCAACGCTGATGGGATAAGGCCGCACACGGGTCACGTGTCCTTGGCGGTTCACCGAGAAGCGATCCCATTCGGTGAGCGCCTCTACCGCTCGATCAACTGTGGACAGGAAATTGTTGCAATGAGACTGGATGTGAAATCCCACGAGGTCGGCGCCGAGCAACCCGTCGATCAGTTCCCGCTGCCAGGGGCAGATGCCGAAGACCTCGGGATTGGGCCAGGGAATGTGCCAGAAGATGGCGACGCGGGCATCGGGCCTTGCTTCCTTGATCATGCGGGGAAGCAAAGCGAAATGATAATCCTGTACCAGGACAATGGGTGATTCGGTGGATTCCATCTCCTCGATGGCCGCATCGGCGAAGCGGCGATTGACTTCCTGATAGGCGACCCAGTCCTCAGGACGGAAGATCGGACGAGTGTGCGCGATGTGGCAGAGCGGCCAAATACCTTCGTTGGCAAAGCCTTCGTAATAGCCCTTCTCCTCTTCGGCGCTGAGCCAGACACGACGGAGTGTGTAACTGGGATGGTCTGGGGGAACGCGAAGATGATCCTTGGCATCAACGGTTTCGCGGTCGGCGTTGCCGGAGCCGTGGGCGATCCAGGTGCCGTCGGTGGCGAGGAGCACTGGCTCGAGAGCGGTAACCAAGCCACTGGCGGGAACGATGACCTGGATAGTCCCATTGTTGCCATTGCTGTGGACGTGCATATATGGCTCGCGATTGGCGATTACGAAGAGCGGCTTGTTTTGCAATTTGTTGCTCAAGCTGACGCGCAGGCGTTCGGCCGTCCATAACGAAGCGTTGGTGTTGCGGAGGCGGGCTTCTTCCTCGGCGGTGGCGCGAGCGGCGCTGAGATCACGCGCGAGATGCGTGACTTCGTGATGGAGCTGATCGAAAAGCTCACCCTCGGGGAGTGAAGGGGGAGCGTGCGATTGCCCGGTGCGCAAGGTCCGGAGCCACTTGGCCGTGCGGGTGAGCGGCCCGGTCAGCGTCCAGCGAACGAGAACTAGCGCGAGGCCCGTGATAAGTAGCGTTTGCACCAGAGCGCTGACCAGGGAATCGCGCACAGTATGAGCAACCTGGCGGTCGATGTAGGTGGCATCGTGCACCAGCGCCAGTGTGCCGACGAGTTGGCCATTGCGGTGAAGAGGCAAGGCATAAACGTGGATAGGCGTGTTACTGACGCGCAGGAACTCGCCGTAGCCGGCGTCGTGCTCGGCGGCAAGGGCTGCAGCAGCGGGTCGGAGTTGGAATAGGGAAGCGAGGCCGGAGGTTACCGCGAGGGCCACGCCATTGGCATTGTAAACGGCTACGCCCTTCAAGTGCTCGCGCTGACCGAAGCGATCCACGAGGCGTTGCAGGGTTTTGTCCGGCAAAGGCCGCTCAAATTGTGGCTCAACAATTTCTTGAAGGCTTACCCCGAGGGTCTCCGCTCGGCGGGACAGATCACTGCGCAGAATACGCCGGTCGGTGCGGACCTGGTAAGCGGCGAAGAGTAGAGACACGACAACGACGCTGACAATGAGGGGCAAGATGAGTTTCAGAGTCGTGCGCATCGATACTTCCCCTTGGGCAAGAGCGAAGATTTCGTTTCGGATTCGTGAGGGCGATGCGAATCCGCGAGGCGAAAAAAGCGCGCTCCTTATCGCGACGAGTTCGACGGCTGCACGACAACGTGGGTAGCAATGTTGTTTCCGTCGTCGGTTCGATCATCGACTGTAGCCTGCGCGCCAACTTCAAGTCTTCCCTCGACCTTGGTCGTGTCATCGATGAGGAATTGGAGGGTGACCATGTCCTGGCTCTTCTTTACGTCGACCGAAAAGGAAGCATCTCCGATGGCTGAGATTTTGCCGGAAACCGAGCCGCGCTCGGCGGCTTCCTTGAACAATCTGCTATGCGGCTGGGAGGCTAGCGCGTCGGACGAAATCGCAACACCTAAGCATGCCACAAATACGGTAAGAATGAACAGAGAAACGAGAGTCAAGATGGCGCGGAAGCGCATTTACTTCCTCCGATCACTTCCGGCTGGCGCAGTAGAGATGGCACGAATACTTCCAAAGTCGCGGTGCTACCGTGTTTCTGTAAGCAAAATCAAATGAGGCATATAGGCTGGGAGGGTGGCCAGGAGTAGGTGTGGCGGATGTACTAGGACTATGAAAATTTTCCGCTCAGCTAGCGTTGTGCGACAACGAAGAGACGGCGGAAGGGGAAAAGTGTTTGGCCGTTCGGCTGAGGTGGGTAGGCGATGGCCATGCGGGCGGCGAAGGCGTCGATGAATCTGGCGGCTTGGTGTTCCGGCAAAGCAGAGAGAAAAGGGCGCAGCGCGGTGCCACGCATGAAGTTGACGACAGGATCTTTGCCCTCTAGAACCTGCAGATAGATGGTTTCCCACAGCTCGAGATTGCGAGCATGCGGCGAGAGCCAGCGCCAGTACGTTTCTGGAGGAGGAATGGGCGCGAGCAGGAGAAGCTCGAGTTTGGCGCGCCACTCGATTTGCATGACGAGCTCTTTCAGGCCGAGGTGCGAAGGCGACTCGAAATGCCGGGGGACTTGCATGGCGAGTACGCCGCCGGGCCGCAACTTGTTCAGAAGGGAAGGTAGCAGCGTTTCATGGTCAGGAACCCATTGCAGCGCGGCGTTGGCATAAATGAGATCGGCAGATGCTGGAGGATGCCACGAGCTAATGTCTGCTTTCTCCCAGTCGAGAGTGGGAAACTCGCGGCGAGCCTCGGCGAGCATTTGGGGAGAGGAATCGATGCCCGTGACTTTGGAATTGGGAAACGTATCGGCAAGGATGCGGGTCAGGTGGCCAGTGCCGCAACCGAGATCGTAGATTGTGGAGTATTCGGATTTAGGAATGCGGGCGATGAGATCGAGGCCGGCGCGAAAGCGGATGTCGGCGTAGCGAAGGTAAGTTTGCGGCTCCCAAGTGGTCACAGGGGTCGGAAGAAATCATACCATTGCAGGTCACGAAGCCGCGGATCGGCAAACTTAGACGAGGAAGCCTTGCGTGCGATAGAGCTGCACCATTTCGAGGCGGTCTTCGGCGCCGATTTTGTGCTTCATGCGATAGAGGTGATTCTTGACGGTCTGTTCGGAAAGCGAGAAGTGATTCGCGATTTCTTTATTGGTAAGCCCTTGTGCGATCAAGGGAATAAGCTGCAGCTCGCGGCGGCTGAGACCCAAGCGTCGGCGGCCGCTGGCACACGGAAGGCTGGCGGCATCAGATTCGAAATAGCGAAACAGAACCGCGCACAGCGCGCCGGGACAAACAGCTTCACCGGCGTACACGGCCTGCACGCCTTGCAGGACCTCTCCAGAGGAAGCGTCGCGCAACAAGTAGCCGCTGATGCCTGCGCGCACACATTGGAGGAATTCGCGCTCGTCCTTGGCCATGCCGATCAGCAGTATGCGCACGGCAGGCGCTGCGGCGCGGACCTGCTGTATGGCCGCTAAGTCTTCCTCGAGGCTTCCGCGGGAGGTGAGGAGCAAGATGTCAGGACGCGCATCGAGCAAGGCGTCGGTGTGAAATGGTGCAGCGGAATTAGTGGCAATCACTTCGATGCAGCCGCCCTTGGAGAGAACGCGAGCCAGGGCTTCACGCAACAGGCGGTTCTCGGCGGCCACAAACACGCGGATTTTCTCGGTGGGGGTTTTGCGAGCATCCGCACGCGCGGTTTTTGCGGCGCGCCGCCGGGAATCCGGTGCAGAGCCGTTCGAGCGGGCGGTTTCCTTGACTATGGTTTCCGTCATTGAAACGCCGCCTCTCTTTCCCCGGTGCTTTCACCGCCGAGGGAATGTAAAGGCGTTGTTAATCTATAACGTTGCAAGGCAATTGCCAAGCCCATCCGGTTAAGAGGGCGATGGCGTGTGGCCAGGGTGCGGAAAATACGGTCGAAAAGAAAAAAGCCGATGCCAAAATTGGCATCCATGTGGCCGGTGTTGTTGACGCTGTGATGGTGAATATCGTGAAGGCGCCTGGCGCGTCGAAACCAGCGGTTGATCAGCGGCACGCGAGCCATCCAGAAATCGCGGAGGTGCATGGCATCGTGAAGAAAGCTGAACGTCAAGAACGGCCAGACAACGAGGTTGCCTAGCACGATCACGTGGTAGACGGGTGGTACGTGAAACAGGAACATAACACCCCAACAACAGACTAGAAGGACAGCCGATGGAGCAAGCCACTCCCAACCTACGTTGCCGAGTGAAAAACGTCGGCGAGTAGCGTCCCTGTAATGCTCGGCACGCATCGGCTGCATTGGTCCATAAAGGAGGAGGTGGTGAACCAGGTGACTGCGGCTCAGGAAGGGCAGCTTGTCGCTGCGGAGCAGTCGGTGCAGCCAATAGTCGGCCAGTTCGGCCACCAGGCATGAACAGATTACCGATTCCAGCACGCCCGCCGCAGATAGAACCGCACAGAACCAAAACATTTTCGCTTGTCCCTTCGTAAGCGCACGGTAAACGGCGGCAAGGACGTTATTCAAGCGACAAGGAACGATTCCTGAGGAGAGGCGTGCAATGTCGTTGTTTGTCGCACGAGGGGAGCCCAATCATGCTCGCGGAGCGCAAAATGTGTGTCCAACAGTAGACAGTCTTAGCGCCACTGTGCGAACGAGAGGCGAAGGATGAGCTTCCTAGGGCAGATGCAGGCGCTTCATCAGGTCGCCAAAGCGGGGCTCGGAGCGGAGCGGATCAGCCATCGGATCGACGTTTAGATAGACGAGGCGGTCGTTGCGCTCCTTGTAAGCGCGATCCAGCCAGTCCAGTGCCTTGGTTTTTTCCGCGAGACCGATATAAATGGCGGCAAAATAGAGGGACGAAACGTAGCGAGATTGCGCGAGTCGCTGCAGATCGGCAAGGGCTTTGCGGGCGCCGGCAGCGTCGCCTGAGAGAGCCAGAGCGTGGCCATACAGGGCGATCATGACAGGGTGGTCGCCAGAGAACTTTCGACCTTCCGAGAATTGCTGCAGGGCTTCCGTGTACATCCTCTTTTCGCGATACGCGGAGCCGAGCCAAATATAGGCCAGCCAGTAGCTTGGATACTGCTCGATAATCCGCCGACCCTGCGCCGCGGCTTCATCGTACTGGCGGGCATGATAGTAAATTTCCGCGCGGACGGTATTGAAGAGAGGCGAGACGGGATCCAGGGCGAGGGTGCGCGAGTTCTCCTCATGTGCTTGTTGAAGCCGATTGCGCACGGTGCAGTAGTGGCTGAACCACAGATGTGCAGTGGGATCATTCTGGCCAAGCGCGAGGGCACGCTGAAACTCGCGCTCGGCCGCGTCGAAGTTCCAATCATAGCTGAAGGAGACGTTGGCTAAGACGGCATGAGCTTCGCCAAGCTGCGGGTCAAGTTGAAGCGCATATTCAGCAGCTTCGCGAGCTTTGGGTTTTGCCTCGATGGGAGACATGTCGTCGTAAGGCACTTGGCCCAGCAGCGCGTAAGCGCTGGCAAGGCCCGCATACGCGAGCGCGTAGTTCGGATCTTTATCGATGGCTTGCAGGTAGGCCTCGATACTCTTGTGGAGGTCCCCGCGATTGGTCCAGTAAAACCGGCCGCGAAGATAAGCATCGTAGGCTTCGGGATTGACGGCGCGCGCTGTTCCTTTTGCGCCATTCACGCCGAGGGCGCCGACGGGAAGCGCCACACGGATCTGGCTGGCGACGGCGGCAGCAACTTCGTCCTGAACGCGGAGAATGTCGCCGAGATCGCCGGTGTAAGAATCGGCCCAAAGGTGGGTCTGGTCGCTCACTTGGATGAGCTGCACATCGATGCGGACCTGGTTTCCACCGCGACGCACGCTGCCTTCCATGGCGTATTGCACGTCAAAGGTCCGGCCGATCTCTGCGATGGATTTGCCAGCGATGAGCTTTGAAGCGGTCGCGGCAATAACACCCAGGCGCTCCGGGTCAAGGCGCCCGAGCTGTGTAATCATCTCGTCGGTCAGGCCAGCACTGAAATAATCCTGCTGGGGGTCTCCGCTCAGGTTAGTGAATGGGAGGACGACCAAACGAATCTTCCCACTCGCTGAGCGCACGGGAGGATGCCCGCCGCGCACGAAGTAGACAGATGGGATGGCAGCGGCGAGAACAAGCAGCGTTAGCAGCGTGATGGTGATGTGCAAACGGGTGATGCGTGGGCGCGGAGGGGGCAGTTCGCTGCCTGATGCTTCTTTCTTTGATTCCCCCTTTTCATCATTGGTAGAGACTGTGACGTGAGCTGCAATTTCGTCATCCGCAGCTTTCCCGAAATCTTCTTCGCCATTTTCAGCCGATGGCTGGCGTTCACGGTACCACTTATCTAACTCTGAACGATAAGCGTAAACCGAGCCTAGCTTGCCAATTTGCAAGCGGCGTACCGGAAGTCCTTGGTACTTTTCCCATCGCTGGACGGTCCTGATCTCGCGGCGCAAGTACGCGGCAATCTCTCCCCACGATTCGAGCCGGGGCTCGTTGGCTGGGGGATCGGGAATTGGACGATCGCCGAGGGGAAAATCCGCCATGTAAAGCTCGAGGGTTACCGAACTGGCTGGAGTATACACCGGGGGGGCTTTTGGTTGGTACTCTGCCCCTGCAGCGGAAGGTTATTGATGCGTTTGGGGCTTTCGAGGAAACAGACTAAGTTCTTCAGCGCACTTCCCAGGTGTCGCCGGCGTGCAAGAGTTTGTTCAGATCGCCTGGGCCACGCTTGGCGATGACGTCTTTTATTTGTTGGTTCATGACGTCTTCATAGCGGGGCAGATCGTCCCATGCGCGAAACACGCCTATAGGCGTGGGGAAGCCGGGGCGATGCTCCATGTGCGAGAGCAAGAATGCGTACGACGGGCGCGGATGATGCGCATCGTGAATGACGAGGTCCGATTCTGTGACGCCGTTGCCGAGCGCGACGACTTCAATGTCGCCGTCGGATTTGCGGCGGATGCCTTTGTCGCGATTTTTACCGAAGACCAGCGGTTTGCCGTGCTCAAGTTGTAGGACGTGCTCACTGCGTGCGTCGCGCTCGGTGAGCGAGAACCATGCGCCGTCGTTGAAGATGTTGCAGTTCTGCAGGATTTCCACGAACGCGGAGCCTTTGTGCACCGCGGCGTGCTTCAGTGTGTCTTTCAAGTGCGATTGGAAAACATCAACGGAGCGCGCGACAAAGGTGGCTTCCGCGCCGATCGCTAGCGACACGGGATTGAACGGACGGTCCACGGAGCCAAATGGCGTCGACTTTGTTTTCTTGTTTACTTCCGAGGTCGGCGAATATTGGCCCTTCGTGAGGCCGTAAATTCGATTGTTGAAAAGCAAAACTTTAAGTCCCACGTTGCGCCGCAACATATGAATCGTGTGGTTGCCGCCGATGGAAAGCGCATCGCCGTCGCCAGTGACCACCCAGACTTCCAGGTCCGGCCGAATTGCTTTGATTCCTGTTGCGACCGCCGGCGCGCGGCCGTGGATGGTATGGAAGCCGAACGTGTTCATGTAGTACGGGAAGCGGCTCGAGCAGCCGATGCCGGAAACGACCACAAAATTCTCGCGCTTGATGCCGAGCTCGGGGAACACGGACTGCACCGCGGAGAGAATGGCGTAATCGCCGCAGCCGGGACACCAGCGGACCTCCTGGTCAGTCTGAAAATCTTTTTTCGTCAGCGGCGGTGGCAGCGTTGCGGTCGACATTTCTTTCTTGCTCCAGACTCATCCTTCGATTCACGTTGAGATCCTTTGGACATCCTCATCGGATGTCCTGAGGATTACGATCTCCTAGGCGTCCAGCATTTCTTCGATCTTTTGCTCAAGCTCACTTTGTTTGAACGGGCGGCCCTGAATTTTGTTCAGTCCCACCGCGTCCACCAGATATTTGGCGCGCAGAACCCAAAGTAACTGGCCCATGTTCAGCTCCGGCACCAGAACTTTCTTGAATCGATTGATAACTTCGCCCAAGTTCGATGGCAGCGGATTCAAGTGCCGCAGGTGGACATGCCCAATCCTGCGTCCCTCGGCGCGCTGAGCTTTTACCGCCGCGGTGATCGCGCCATGCGTGGAGCCCCACGCAACAATCAGCAAATCGCCTTCCGCGTCGCCTACCGGCTCGATATCCGGAATGTCCTGTGCGACGGCCGCAACCTTTGCTGCGCGGATGCGCACCATTTTTTCGTGATTCAGCGGCTCATAGTTGATATTGCCGCTGACATCCTGCTTCTCAAGGCCGCCGATCCGGTGTTCCAGCCCCGGCGTTCCAGGAACGGCCCAGGGCCGCGCCAACGTTTGCGGATCACGCTTGTAGGGCAGATAGCCAGTCGGGGAGTTGGGCTCGGTTGCAAAATGCACCGGGATCTCCGGAATATCATCGGCATCGGGAATGCGCCAGGGTTCGGCGCCGTTTGCCAGATATCCGTCGGATAGCAGGATCACCGGCACCATGTACTTGATGGCGATGCGACTGGCTTCCATCGCCGCCCAGAAGCAATCGCTGGGCGTCGCGGCGGCGACAATCGGAATCGGCGCTTCCGAATTCCGCCCGAACAGCGCTTGCAGCAAATCGGCTTGTTCGGTTTTGGTAGGAAGCCCAGTCGATGGGCCGCCGCGCTGGATGTCGCAGATGACCAATGGGATTTCCACCGCTACGGCGAGGCCCATGGCCTCTGTCTTCAGCGCCATGCCGGGACCCGAGGTTGTGGTAATGGCCAGAGCGCCTGCGTAAGCCGCGCCGATGGCCGAGGTAATCGCGGCGATTTCGTCTTCCGCTTGGAACGTCATGACGCCGAAGTCTTTATATTGCGACAGCTCGTGCAGGATGTCCGAAGCCGGCGTGATCGGATAGCTGCCTTGAAATAGCCGTAGGCCCGATTTTTGCGATGCCGTGATGAAGCCGAGCGCCAGCGCCTGATTGCCGCTCAAATTGCGATACATGCCCGGAGCCAGCTGCGCCGGGGGAATCTCGTAGCTGATCTGAAATGCTTCCGTTGCTTCGCAGTAGGAATACCCGGCCTTCATGGCCAGCTTGTTGGCTTCCACCAAGAGCGGCTTGTGCTTGAATTTGTCTTCAATCCAGCGGACCGTGGAATCCATGGAGCGGTTGTAAAGCCAGTAGCACATCCCAAGGGCGAAAAAGTTTTTGCAGCGGTCCATCGACTTGGCATCCAAGCCAAGGTGCTCCAGGGCGGCGCGCGTCAGGCGTTCCAGTTCGACAGAAAACAGCCGGAATTTGTCCAGCGAGTGGTCCTCAAGGGGATTGGAGGTCATCTGCGCCTTGCGCAGGTCGTTTTCTTTAAAGCTGTCGGAATTGACGATGAGGATGCCGTTGGCCTTCAAGTCGGCGACGTTGACTTTCAGCGCAGCGGGGTTCATAGCAATGAGGACATCGACAGCGTCGCCGGGCGTGGACACGTCGTTGGAAGAAAAATGAAGCTGATAGCCGCTTACTCCCGGCAGAGTGCCGGCAGGCGCGCGAATCTCCGCAGGGAAGTCCGGAAACGTGGCGATATCATTGCCATAGAGCGCCACGGTATTGGTGAACTGGCTGCCGGTGATCTGCATGCCGTCGCCGGAATCCCCGGCGAAGCGGATGACTGCCTGATCGATCTTCTCCCGCCGGTGTTTGGTCAGCGGAGATTCAATAAGTGTCGACATGACCTGCCTGACCCCGTTTGGAAAAGCCCCTCGACATTTCCCCCGCGAGGAGCGCGGCTCAGCTAATAGGATGACGCGGTAGCAAGAACAGGATGGATGGTGCTTCCGCCCGCCGCGAGCCGGCATGGCAAGGATACCACACCGGCTCGCCCGCGGCGGGGAGAGAGTCCGCCGCGCGGGCAATGTGCTCTACTGGAAAAGACGTGTGGAAAGCATACGAGGTTGCATGCGCGCCATGAAATCACTTTTTTTCTCGAGCCGAACACCGTACCGCGTCCTCTTTCCGCTGAGATGGCGAAGTCGGTCGGAAAACTTGGCGAATCCGGCATGGCCGCGAAGAAAGTGCTTGACTATTCGCTTTCTTTTCGCCTAAGGTGGATGCGACGGCTGCCGATTATGCGGCGCTGGAATCGGAGGTTGTACCCATGCCCCTGACCAAGCGACAGAAGGAAGTGCTCGACTACCTAGTGGCGTTCGAGACCAAGCACGGCTACGCTCCGAGCTTCGAGGAAATTGGCAAAGGTATGAAGCTGACCTCGCTGGCCACGGTCCACAAGCACATCACCACGCTCGAGAAGAAAGGTTTTATTCGGCGTGGCTACAACCAGAGCCGCTCTATCGAAATCTTGCAGTTGCCGAAATCGGTAAAGGACCAGGTAATCGAACGCCGGGTGCAAGAACTGCCGCTAGTCGGGCGTATCGCCGCGGGGCGGCCGCTGGAAGCGGTGGAAGAGCGCGAGACGCTTTCCCTCGGCGATTTTGCGCGCGGCGGCAATTCGTTTGCGCTGCAGGTGAAGGGCACTTCTATGATCGACGATCACATCATGGATGGAGATTTTGTGGTTTGCGAGCAAACGCAGGTGGCCAATCCGGGCGATATCGTCGTGGCCCTGGTCAGCGGGGACGAAGCGACGCTAAAAAGATTTTACCGCGAAGGCCCGGGAAAAATTCGTCTGCAGCCCGCCAATTCGGAAATGGCGCCGATCATCGTTCCGGCGAACGAAGTGAAGATACAAGGCCGCGTCATCGGCGTTTTGCGCAAGTACTGAGCGTAGAGCAGATTCGCTACCGCTCCACAGTAATCCAACGCGGAACTCGCCGTCAAAATCTCTTGCCGCGTGCGTTCCTTTGCACTGTCCGCAACATCAAACTTGGTTAGTGGTTCCTCGCGCCGCGATCGATCACGCATCCGCAGCGCAATTCCAGCCTCGCTGCTAGACTCAAGCCGGCGTCTAACTGGATCATCGGAGGGGCGGAATTGCTCTCAAAATCTGGTGCCCTGCTGGCCGTCCTTGCATGCATTATTTCTTGGCCCGCAGGGGCCGCGGCATACTCGGTGCTGTCGCATGAAGCCATCATTGATTCGGCGTGGGATACCAGTATCAAGCCGTTGCTGCTGAAGCGTTTTCCGGACGCTACGGCCGAAGAGTTGCGCGAGGCGCATGGCTATGCGTACGGCGGCGCGATTATCCAAGACATGGGCTACTATCCGCACGGCAGCAAGTTCTTCAGCGATCTGGCGCATTATGTCCGCAGCGGCGATTTCATCGTGATCTTGCTGCACGATTCCAAAGATTTGAACGAATACGCGTTCGCGCTCGGAGCGATGGCGCACTACGCCTCTGATAATAACGGGCATCGTCTCGGAACTAACCGTGCCGTGCCCATTCTCTATCCCAAGCTGAGAAAAAAACACGGCGACTTCGTGACTTACGAAGATGACCCGCTCGCGCACGTAAAGACGGAATTCGGTTTTGACGTTCTCGAAGTCGCCAAGGAACGCTATGCCCCGGAAAGCTATCACGACTTCATCGGCTTTCAGGTCGCCGCTCCGCTCCTTGAACAGGCTTTCCGTGAAACCTATGGTTTGGATTTGAAGAGCGTGCTGACAGACGAAGAGAAAGTGATCGGTTCCTACCGGCGGGACGTCAGCAAGCTCATTCCCAGGGCGACACGCGTGGCTTGGTCCCTCAAGGAAAAAGAGATCGAAGGCGATGTGCCCGGCATCACTAGGAGGAAGTTTCTCTATAATCTGTCGCGCTCCAGCTACGAGCGCGAGTGGGGAACGGACTATCAGCGGCCAAGTTTCTGGGACCGTTTCCTCGCGTTTCTCTATCGGTTGCTGCCAAAAATCGGGCCGTTGCGCGTGTTACAGCTCAAGACACCGACTCCGGAAACCGAGCGACTGTTCCAGGCCAGCTTCAATGCCACCATGGATCGCTATCGCAGCCTGTTGAAAGAAGAAGGCGAGGCGCGCTTGAAGCTGCCAAATGATAACTTCGACGTCGGCGAACCCACCGGTCCGGGCCAATACCGGCTGAATGATGACGCGCATGCCAAGCTGCTCGACAAGCTTGCCGAGCAAGGCTTTGCCGACATCACGCCCGATCTGCGCGCAGAGCTATTGGGCTTTTTCGCCGATCCCAATGCTCCTTATGCCACCAAGCGCAAGCCGAAAGAGTGGAGCAGGGTCGTGGCAGAGCTGCAGCAATTGAAATCCACGCCGCCGCAGCCGGTCAGCGCCCACGCTGTCCCGGCTTCCTTCTGAGGGGAATTTCCGCTCTCCATCAATTTTGTTTGCCTTCCGCATTGAAAAAACTCCTGCGGCATCGCGGCCCGCTCGTGTAAAAATGTAAAGTTTCTCGCGAGCCTTGATTCGCGCCCGTGATGACGAAACCGAAAAACATCCAAAAATTGCTGGCTGCCAATCGCAGCGAAATCGCTATCCGTATATTTCGCGCCGCGAACGAGCTCGGACTCCGCACCGTCGGCATCTACTCGCAGGAAGATCGCCTGGGCCTGCACCGCTTCAAGGCGGACGAGGCGTATCAGGTCGGCGCGGGGAAAGGTCCGGTGGAGGCGTACCTGGACATCGCGGGAATCGTTGCGCTGGCCAAAGACAAGAACGTTGACGCGATCCATCCCGGTTATGGATTTTTGTCGGAGAATCCGGCATTCGCGCGCGCTTGCGAGAAAGCAGGCATCACATTCGTTGGGCCGATGCCGGCGTTGCTCGAGCTGCTGGGCGACAAGACCGCGGCGCGAAAACTCGCCGCGTCTGCGGGTGTCCCGGTGCTGCCCGGCACCGCAGAGCCGGTTGAGTCCGCGAGCGAAGCGCACAAGATTGCGCGCGAAATCGGTTACCCGCTCATCGTCAAAGCAGCCATGGGTGGCGGCGGGCGTGGCATGCGCGTCGTGCACGATGCTACGCAGCTTGATGCCAGGCTAGAAGAAGCGCAGGGCGAGGCGCGCTCGGCCTTTGGCGATGCCTCCGTTTTCCTGGAGAAATATCTTCCGCGCGCGCGGCACATCGAGGTCCAGATTCTTGCCGATCATCACGGGAATGTGCTGCATCTCTACGAACGCGATTGCTCGGTGCAGAGGCGTCACCAGAAAGTCGTGGAGGTTGCACCGGCAGCAAATCTACCCGCCAGCGTGCGCGGCGAGTTGTGCGAAGCTGCGCTGCGCATCGCGCGCAAGGCCAATTATCGCAATGCCGGCACCGTCGAGTTCCTCTACGACGTCGATGCGGGGAAGTGGTACTTCATCGAAGTGAATCCGCGCATTCAGGTTGAGCACACCGTCACCGAGATGGTCACGGGCATCGACCTGGTGCAGGCGCAGATTCGCATCGCACAGGGTTGCAAGCTTCATGATGCACCGCTGTCGCTACCCAAGCAGGAAAGCGTGCCGCTCTACGGCGCGGCGCTGCAGTGCCGAGTGACGACTGAGGACCCGGAAAAGAATTTTGCGCCAGACTACGGGAAAATTTCCACGTACCGCTCTCCCGCGGGGTTTGGCATTCGCCTCGACGGTGGCACGGCGTACGCCGGCGCGTTGCTCGCGGCATATTACGATTCGCTGCTCGTGAAAGTGACCGCTTGGGGGCTGAATCTCCCGGAAGCTTGCCAGCGCATGGATCGTGCGCTGCGCGAATTTCGCATTCGCGGCGTCAAGACCAACATTCCTTTTCTGGAGAATGTCGTCAATCACCCGCGGTTCCGCGCCGGCGAAGTCACAACCGCGTTTCTCGAGGACTCCCCGGAACTCTTTCAGATTGCCACCCGCGGAGACCGCGCCACCAAATTGCTCTCCTATTTGGGCGATGTGATTCTTAATGGCAATCCGGAAGTCAAAGGAAAGAAAATCCCCGAGACCTTGGATCCGGCGGTCCTCCCGAGCGTCTCGGGGATCGCACCGCACTCTGGCTCGCGGCAATTGCTGCAAGAGCTCGGACCGAAAAAGTTCGCGGCGTGGGCTCGCAAGGAAAAGCGGCTGCTGATCACCGACACGACGTTTCGCGACGCGCATCAATCCCTGATGGCCACCCGCGTGCGTACGTACGATCTCTTGGGCACTGCCAACGCCGTAGCGCGGCGCCTTCCTAATCTTTTTAGCCTCGAAATGTGGGGCGGCGCCACATTTGACACCGCGCTGCGCTTCTTGCATGAAGACCCCTGGCAGCGTCTACGCGAGCTGCGTCGGCGGATCCCCAATATTTGTTTCCAAATGCTGCTTCGCGGCGCGAACGCCGTTGGTTATGCGTCATATCCAGACAACGTCATCGAAGAATTCGTGCGCGAAGCTCACGCGCAGGGCATCGATATTTTCCGTATCTTTGATTCGCTCAATTCCATCGAAAACATGCGTGTGGCGATCGATGCCGTGCTCGAGACCGGCGCCGTCTGCGAGCCGGCCATTTGCTACACCGGCGATATTCTCGACAAAGGCCGGCCAAAATATTCGCTCAAGTATTACGTCGCCATGGCCAAGCAACTGGAAAAGCTGGGTGCGCACTTTTTGGCCATCAAAGACATGGCCGGCCTGTGCAAGCCGTACGCTTCCTTTCAACTCGTTCGCGCCCTTCGAGAGGAAATCGACGTCCCCATTCACTTCCACACGCACGACACCAGCGGCCTAAACGCGGCTTCTGTGCTGAAGGCCGCGGACGCGGGCGTGGACGTCGCCGATGCAGCCGTCGCTTCCATGAGCGGTGGAACCAGCCAGCCAAACCTCAACTCAATTGTCGAATCCTTGCGTCACACTCCGCGCGACACGCAGCTAGATATCGACGCGCTCAACGAATGCTCCGACTATTGGGAAACCGTGCGTACGTACTATTTGCCCTTTGACTCCGCTCCCAAGTCAGGTTCCGCTCGTCTCTATCAGCACGAAATTCCCGGCGGACAGTACACGAACTTGCGCGAGCAGGCCGCCGCCATGGGGCTCGGTCACCGTTGGCGCGAGGTCGAGAAAATGTACGCCCAGGTGAACCAGCTTTTCGGCGACATCGTAAAGGTCACGCCCTCCAGCAAAGTTGTCGGCGACATGGCACTCTTTCTAATGGCCAAAGAAATGGCTCCGGACGATTTGCTCAAGCTGGACGAGCACCACGATCTCTCGCTCCCTAACTCCGTTGTCGAGATGTTTTCTGGCGTGCTGGGCGTGCCTCCCGGCGGCTGGCCCAAGAAGCTGCAAAAAATTATCCTTCGCGGCGCAGCCCCGCTTCGCGGCCTCCCAAGCGATAATCTGCCTGCGGCGAACCTGGCTCACGAGCAGCAGGCCCTCGAGAAAAAAGTTGGCCATGCAATTCGGCGCGACGACCTCCTAAGCTACTTGTTATACCCGGACGTCTTCCTGAAGTACGACAAATTCCGCCAAACCTATTCAGACGTCGGGGTGCTGCCCACTCCCACATTTTTCTACGGGCTGAAGTCCGGCGAGGAAATCACCATCGAAATCGAGCAAGGCAAAACGCTCATCGTCAAATTCCTCACCTCCAGCGATCCGCATCCCGACGGCACGCGCACTCTCTTCTTCGAACTCAACGGCCAGCCGCGTGAAGTCAATATTCGCGACCGAGCATTGCGCGTAGTTGAGCGCGCTCATCCCAAAGCCGATCCCGCCGATGCCGGGCAAGTGCCCGCGCCAACCGCCGGCGTAATTTCGGGCATTGCCGTACAGGCCAACCACGTCGTCGAACGTGGCGCAAAATTGCTGACGCTGGAAGCCATGAAGATGCAGTCGAACATCTACGCCCCCATTTCGGGCCGCGTCACCAAGCTGCTCGTCGCGCCCGGCCAGCACGTCGAAGCCAAAGATCTACTGGTAATGATCGTTCCGTGAGCACGCCGGATCTCCACAAGCACGAAGAGTTTCGCTCGCGCTTCCTCCGCAACCAGCGCGACCTCATCGTCTATCTTCCGCCCGGCTATCACCAGCAGCCGCAGCGCTGCTTCCCTGTTCTCTATCTGCACGATGGCCAAAACTTATTCGACGGTGCCACGTCGTTCGTTCCAGGCATGGATTGGCACGTCGGCCACACCGCCGACGATTTCATTCTCACCGGCGCCGTGCAGCCGCTCATCATCGTCGGGATTTACAACGTCGGAAAAGTGCGCATCCACGAATACACGCCTACCAAAGCGCCGCGCCTCGGCGGCGGCCGCGCCGACCGTTACGCAAAATTTCTCGTGCAAGAGGTCATGCCGTTCATTCAGCGGGAGTACCGCGCGCTCTCCGACGCGCGCGTCACCGGAATGGGCGGGTCATCGCTGGGCGGCTTGGTGTCACTGTATCTCGGCCTCAAGCATCCGCACGTCTTTGGCCGGCTGGCAGCTCTCTCTCCATCGGTGTGGTGGAATCAGCGCGTCATTCATCGTTTAGCTGCGGCCACTCCCGTCGAGCCGCGCCCGCGCATCTGGCTCGACATCGGCACGCAAGAAGGCCCGCGCATCGTTCACGATGTCGAAGAATTTCGCGACGTCCTCCTGCAAAAAGGGTGGCGGCTCGGCAAGGACCTTCATTACCAGCGCGTCGAAGGCGCCCAGCACAACGAAGCGGCCTGGGCCCGGCGCGTCGGTCCATTTTTGCAATTCTTGTATCCCGCGGCGGAGTCCACAGTATAATCCGCGGTATTTTCGTGCTCACGGATTCGGCGGCATGACCGGCACTCGCCCGCTCACCATTCTCTGCGTAAGCTCCTACGAAAAGGGTCAGGAGTTCCTGCGCACCTGCAAAGCCATGGGCTGCCGCGTGCTCCTCCTCACCGTCGAAAAACTCCGCGACGCCGCCTGGCCGCGCGAATCTCTCGACGATCTTTTCCTCATGCCAGAGGAAATTGCTCAGCAGCACCTGCTCTACACGGTCAGCTACATGGCCCGCTCTCAGCCCATCGATCGCATCGTCGCCCTCGACGAATTTGATATGGAGAATGTTTCCGCGCTGCGCGAGCACCTGCGCATCCCCGGCATGGGTCTCACCACCGTCCGCTACTTCCGCGACAAGCTGGCCATGCGCGCTCGCGCGAAAGAAGCCGGCATCCTCGTCCCCGAATTTGTTCACATTCTCAACTACGACGCGATTCGTGAATTCATGGCGCGTGTTCCGGCTCCCTGGCTGCTCAAGCCCCGCTCCCAAGCTTCCGGCATCGGCATGAAGAAAATTCACAAGCCCGACGATCTGTGGCCCTGGCTCGATCGACTAGGCGACCAGCAATCCTTCTATCTTCTCGAGCAATTCGTACCTGGCACCGTCTATCATGTGGACAGCGTCGTTTCCGAGCGCGAAGTGCTCTTCGCCGAACCCCATGCCTACGGAGCCCCGCCGCTGGACGTATCGCATCAAGGCGGCGTCTTCACCACGCGCACCCTGCCACGCGAAGCCGCAGAAACCAAAAACCTCCTCGAAGTAAACCGCCAAGTCATCGAAGGCCTTGGCCATCTCCGTGGAGTTACGCATGCCGAGTTTCTAAAATCGCACTGTGACGGCAAATTCTACTTCATCGAAATCGCCGCCCGCGTCGGCGGTGCGTACATATCTGACGTGGTTGAGGCCGCCACCAACATCAATCTTTGGCGCGAATGGGCGCGGCTCGAAGTCGGAGCAGGAAAGCAGCCTTACCGACTTCCCGCCACGCGACGAGACTACGCCGGCGTGATTGTCTCCCTCGCCCGTCAGGAGCTGCCCGACACTTCTGCCTACAGCGATCCCGAAATCGTCTACCGCGTCTCGAAATATCATCACGCCGGCTTCGTCCTCAAATCCTCGGACCCCGAGCGAGTCCAGCAGCTCCTCGATTCTTACTCCGCGCGCTTCGTGCAAGACTTCCTTGCGACGCAGCCCGTCCCCGAAAAGCCCACTGCCTAGCTCGCACAAAATGCATCACGGAACAACAAGTACAGGGTGTATGCTGTCCGCCCTGGCCTAGTAACTCTCTGGAACAGCTCTTGCACGCGATATTTGCCGCGCTCCGTCCCGAGGTCTAGAGTTTGCTCTACCCCGGCCGGAAATCTGCGTGGGGTGCTGCTGTCCCTTTGGGGAGGTCCGATGTGGGGGAATAAGAAACCGGAAACGCCGCAAGCCGCTCCAGGGCCGCAGGCCGCGCAACCGGAGCAAAAAATTTCACAATCGAATCAAGCGCCGAAGCCCGCTCCGGCGACTTGGGAGGGAAAAACCGCGATGAGTACAGATGCTTTGCGTCCATTAGGTGCGACTGCGGACCGCGCAACCGCGCGACTCGGGTCCAGCCTGCACGTGAAAGGAGAGATTACGGGCAACGAAGATCTGCAAATCGACGGCTCGGTCGAAGGACTGATCCAGCTCGACGAGCGGAAGCTGACCGTGGGTGCCACTTCTAAAGTGACCGCCGACGTCATTGCCCGCGAAGTGGTGGTCTACGGCAACGTGAAGGGCAATCTTCGCGCCAAGGACCGCATCGAAATCAAGAAGGATGGTTCGGTCGTCGGCGACCTGACCACTTCGCGCATCATGATCGAAGACGGCGCCTATTTCAAAGGCTCCATCGAAATCGACAAGAGCGCCGAGAAGGAATCCAGCCGCAGCAGCGCATTTGCCAAGCCCGCGACGGCCAATGCCGGAGCGCCGGCGGCAAAGACCATTTAATATTTCTAACCCGTGTGGCTCCCAAGCGGCGCAGGCGTGCAGCCTGCGCCGTTTTGTTTTTCATCTTCTGTTTTTGCTTAGTATCTACTTCGTAGGGCCGCCCGCATTTCAGCAAGATTAATTATATTGACAATCTACATCGACTGTTTACCATACAGGAAGTATTCTTACGCAATCGGCGCTGTGGGGAGTCGTCGCGGCATGGGGCGATTACAAAAACGCCTCCCGATCGGAATCTTCGCTCTTCTCCCGGTCCTGTGTGCCGGGTGCGGAGGCGGTGGCGGATCCGCAATCGTCCAGCCGCCTCCACCGCCGGCAGCCGATTTTTCGATCACGCTCTCTTCCGCTTCGCTGTCTGTTTCGCAAGGGGCGACCGGCCCTCCCGTCACGCTTTCCGTCAGCGGACAAAGCGGTTTCACTGGCGCCGTCCAGGTAACGCTGGCCGGCCTGCCAACCGGTGTCGCCGCCAACCCCGCGAGCACGTTCAGCGTCATGTCCGGCGCGAACACCGCCATCGTCTTCGGTGCAGCAACGAATGCCCCGACCGGCAATTTCACGGTCACCGCACAGGGTGTCAGCGGCTCGCTGTCGCACTCCGCCACTCTCTCGCTCGCCGTGCAGGCATCCTCCGCCGGGCTTCTGCCGCGAACGACTTACGCGCGCACCGACGCCGTCGCCGCCTTTGACGATCCCCTCGGCGAACCGCGCCATCGCCGTATCGCTTACGACGCCGCCAATAAGCATGTCTTCGTCACCAATCGGGCCATGAATCGCGTCGAGGTCTTCTCCTCCGCGGACCAGACGCGCGTGGCGCAAATCACCCTCCCCGCCGCCAGCAGCGCCGATCTCTCCGCCGATGGCGCCACGCTTTGGGTCGGCAGCACCACGGAACAGGTCGTAGCCATCGACACGGCAACGCTGAAAATCAAATCACGTAATAGCATCCAACCGCTCTCGCCTATTCCGAACATCATCTTTGACCGCCCCGAAGAGTTGCTGCCCATGTCCAACGGCAAAATAATGATGCGCCTGCGCCAGTCCGCCGCCGCGCAATCCCTTCTCGCGATTTGGGATCCCGTCGCCAACAGTTTGACCAACCTGACTTCCGTCGAGCCCGCCTTGTTTCAGAACGGGCTCGGCACGATGGCGCGCACCGGCGACCACACAAAACTCATCGTCGCCGCAAACGACGCAAGCGGGGAGGCCGCGATTTTCGACGCCACCGGCGCCGCAATCGCCGGCTCGCAAGGCTTCGGCGCGGGCACCATACCGCTTGTAGCGGCGAATCCCGATGGCACCCGCTTCGCCGTCGAGTTCGTCTCCGCCGGCGCTACTCAGCTTTTTCTTTTCGACGCCGCGTTCAGCCAGGTTGCCGCCCCGGTCTCCTTCAGGGCCCAGGGCTTGGTCTTTTCCCGCGACGGAAATTTTCTCTACGCCAGCGAAAGTGCCGCCGGGTCTCCGCTCATAGAGACTTTCGATGGGCACACCATGCAGCCCATCGGCCAGGTTCCCGACGCTTCCATCCAGGGCGTGCATTCTGAAATTGAAGAAGTTGACGAGACGCAACTCCTCTTCGGAATCGCCAATCGCGGTGTCAGCTTCATCGACGCCGCGAAGCCCGTCGCGCTTCCTTCATCGGTTCCGTCGTTCGCGTCTGTACCCGCGGCTCAGCCTTCGCAAGGACCATTCACGGGTGCCACGGCAACACTTCTTGCCGGCCAAAATTTCGAATCGAGCGCCCAAATCAAATTTGGCCAGCAGGTCGCCGCTGCCCCAACCGTCAGTCCCAGGCAGATTCAGGTCGCCGCTCCGCCAAGCGTTGTAAGCGGGGCCGTCAATGTCACCGCGTATTTCCCCAGTGGCTGGCTGACCGTTGCGCCCGACGCCTTCAGCTACGGTCCGCAAATCCTCGAAGTCCTCCCCAACGGAGGGTCGAAAACGGGAGGCGAGGCAATCCAAATCTATGGTTACGGTTTTGCCAGCGACGCGGCGCAGATTACCGCACAGATTGGCGGCGCCACTGCAACCGTGCAGATAGTGGAGAATGTCACCTCCATCGCGCCGTCGCTCGCTCTCGACGCCACCTATCCATTCCCGTTGCAGCGCATCACGCTGCTGACTCCTCCCGGAGCACCCGGCCAGGCCGACATCACCGTCAAATCCGAAGCGGGAGGTACAACCTCCCCTCGCGCTTTTCAATACATGCAATCCGCGCAAGTTTTCGCCAAGCCTGCTTTATGCAAATTTGTTCTCTATGACCAGAAGCGCCAGTGGCTGTACCTCAGCAACACGGACCACGTCGACGTCTTTGATCTGGCAGCCGCGCAATTCCACGCCACCGGAATCAACCCGCCTGGCGGTCCGCCGCCGAACGCCGCGCTCCGAGGCCTCTCCCTCACGCCGGATGCTTCGCAACTCTTCGTCGCCGATTTCGGCGCGCAAAGCGTTTATCTCCTCAATCCCGACGTCGGTACTGGCACGACCGTCCCCGTCGGCGGCGTGGCTGGCTTCTTGAATTCCGGACCCGCGCGTATCGCTGCCACCAGCGCGCAAACCGTTTTCGTCGCCATGAGCGGCGAAGGCAGCTCCTCCGGCGTTTGCAGTTCGTGCCTCTCGCAGCTCAATCTCTCCGCCAGTCCTCCCACGGTCCAGCCCGCCCCGCAGCCGGAAGTCACCAGCCTCACCGGCGCGCCGCTCGTACAAGCCGACGCCACGGGCGACACCGTTTTTCTCGCCTACATCGCCGCGACCGGCGGCCCCGTCGGCACTTGGTCCGCCGCCGCGCCCAATCAATTCACCATTTCTTTCGCCGAGGAATCCGCGATCGACGTCGCCGCCGCTTCCGACGGCACCGTCTTCGCCTCGCGCGCCGGAGCCACCGCCGAAATTCGCGGCCCCGATCTTACGCTCGCTGCGACACCGGCCAGCCCCGATCTCGAGCAAATCCCCACCCGCGTGTTGGTCCCTGGCTTCGCTTTGCATCCCACCGGCGCACTTCTCTATCAGCCTTTCCTTACTGGCCCCGCGCCAGCCGCCCCTCCGGCCACCGGTATTCAAGGTGGCGTCGACATCCTCGACGCCCACACCGGTCTTCTCCGTCTGCGTATCTTCTTGCCCGAGCCGCTCGCCACGCTATCCACCGACATCGATGCGCTCCACGGCAGCTTCCTCGCCGTCGACGAAAACGGCCAAAGAATCTTCGCCCTCACCACTTCCGGCCTCACCGTGGTTCAACTCGCCAACGTTCCGCTCTCCATCGGCACAATTGCCCCGGCGTCCGCGTCAGCCGCGGGCGGCACGACTCTCACCATCCGCGGCAGCGGCTTTCAATCCGGCGCCACGGTCACGATCGGTGGAAAATCCGCCGCCACAAAGTTCGTCGACATCAACACGCTCACCGTGACCATTCCACCGCTCACCGCGGGCCCGCAGCAAGTCCTCATCACCAACCCCAACGGCGATTCCTACGCTCTCGACGCCGCCTTCCGCGCCAACTAACCGCACTTTCGGTCCTACCCAGTTACATCGCTTTGGAGTACACTGCCCTTGCTTGCCCAGGAGGGACTATGCCGCCGTTCTTCCGCGTACTTCCCCTTCTCCCCATTTTCCTGCTCGTCTCCAGTTTCCACCTTCGCGCGCAAGATATGCCCGTTCGGGTGGAAGCCATCCGCTTGCTCGAGCGTGCCAATTCCGTCAGCCATCCCAATCACGTCATGCCCAACCACCGGCTGGAAGCGACGTTTCGCGCGTACGGCCTCGACGGCACCACCCAGGACGGCACTTCCAACGTCATTATTTCCGGCGACATCGAGCGTTACGAAACCGTTCTGGGCAACTATCA
>DATNMD010000064.1:0-8972 GCA_035602505.1 Candidatus Acidiferrum sp. | reverse complement strand
GCGGCATCCTTCAGCCTGATAATGCTGGCGAATACGGATACGGGCGATGCGTACACGTTCGCGGAGTATGAGAAAATGTTTCGTAACGCGGGATTTGCGAAGACGTCGCTGCATCCCGTGCCAGAAATGCCGCAGCACGTTATTGTCTCGGAGAAATCGGCTTGAAGAACAAGAAGACGGCTAAGCGAGCGAAGAGCAAGAAGAGCGCAGCCGGAAAAGCTGCGAGCGGAAGAAGCTCGGGCGCAAGCACCGATGCGGCGCTGCGCAAGCATGTGATCGATGTGCTGAAGGGCGGCTCGGCGCACGTGCACTTCATGGACGCGCTGGAGGAATTTCCGCCGAACAAACGCGGGACGTTTGCGCCGGGCCTGCCGCACACGGGCTGGCAACTGCTGGAGCACTCGCGAATCGCGCAATGGGACATTCTGGAATTCAGCCGCAACCCGAAGCATGTGTCGCCAGGATTTCCGGAGGGCTACTGGCCAAAAACGCCGGGGCCGCTAAGCGACGCCGATTGGGACAAAAGCGTGCAGCAATTCCAGCGCGACCTGGACGAGATGATCGCACTGGTGAAAAATCCGCGCAGCGATCTCTTCGCGAAAATCCCGCACGGCGACGGGCAGACGATTTTGCGCCAGGCGTTGGTGCTGGCGGATCACAACGCCTATCACCTCGGCCAGCTCGTAGATTTGCGCCGAGCCCTAGGCGCCTGGCCCCACGATTGACTTTGGAGAGCTTCGGCACAAGCCGGAGCGAAGATTAATACGGAGTTTTGTTTGGCTGTTGCTTCCACACCGAGAAAACCGCGAGCGATTCGTCGCGCAAGAGTTGAATCATGGGAATGCGGCGCGACTCCGGCGGCCGCTGCAACTCCGCGTAGATAAACGCATCGTCGAATCCCGCCTCAGCCGCGTCCGCGGCGGTTCCTGCATAAAAAACGCGCGCGGGCCGCGCCCAGTAAATCGCGCCGAGACACATCGGACACGGCTCGCAAGTGCTGTACAGATCGCAGCCCGCAAGCTGAAAAGCGCCAAGGATGCGGCACGCGGCGCGGATCGCGACGATTTCGGCATGCGCGGTGGGATCGTTGGTGGCGGTGACGCTGTTGGCGCCGGTAGCGATAACGCCGCCATCCTTCACGATGAGCGCAGCGAAGGGGCCGCCGCGGCCGGAGCGGACATTTTCCAAAGCGAGCGCGATGGCGCGGCGCATGAAGTCGGCGGACATGATCGGTTCCGGGGAATCAGCTTGCCTCGGCCGGCGCAAAATCGCAAATAGCGGGCCAGGCGCGATGGCGCGACGTATGGAGTTGCTGTCGGGCTTGCAACCACAAAAAATGGCGGTAGGATGTAGCGTATCGATTCGAACGCAAGGGCCGAACGCAAGGTCGAACGCGGGAGGCTGGATGTCTGGAGGGGCGCATGATCTCCATTGAAAATGTTAGCCGGCGTGGATTTCTGAAGGGCGTGGTGGGCACGGGCGCGTTTGTGCTAGGCGTGCGGCTGCTGCCGGTGGATTTGCTGGCGAGCGGCGACGTGGGCGCAGTGGACCCGGCTGTGCCGATGAATAAGGCGCCGCTGCATCCGAGCGTCTATGTGGCGATCGATTCGGATGGGACGACATATATCGTGGCGCACCGCTCGGAGATGGGGAACGGCGTTCGAACCGCGCTGCCGCGGATTGTTGCGGATGAATTGGATGCGGACTGGGCGCGCGTGAAAGTGGTGCAGGCCACGGGCGATGAAAAATACGGAGACCAGGATACGGACGGGTCGCACTCGGTGGTGAGCTTTTTTGTGCCGCTGCGTGAAGCGGGAGCAACGGCGCGGTTGATGCTGGTGAGGGCGGCGGCGCAGCAGTGGAACGTGCCGGCGGCGGAATGCTCGACGGAATTGCATACGGTGGTGCACAAGAAATCCGGCAAGAAACTGGGATATGGAGCATTGGCCACAGCGGCATCGAAGCAGGACGTGCCGAAGAAGGAAGAATTGAAGCTGAAGCCGCGGAGCGAATGGCGGTACATCGGGAAAGATGCGGCTGGCTATGACTTGAAGGATATGTGCACGGGCAAAGGGGTCTATGGGCAGGACACGCGGATGGAAGGAATGCTGTACGCGACGGTGATGCACCCGCCGGTGATGGGCAGCACGGTGAAGTCGGTAGATGACAAAGAGGCGCTGGCGGTGAGCGGCGTGAAGCGGACGGAGACAATTCCCGCGTTCAAGCCGCCGGTGAATATGCAGGCGCTGGGCGGCGTGGCGGTGCTGGCGGACAACACATGGTCGGCGATGCAGGGACGCAAGAAGTTGAAGGTTGAATGGGAAGAGAGCGCGCACAAGGTTTTTAACTCAGGGCCTTACCGCAAGGAACTGGAGGAAACGGCGCGGAAACCGGGGAAAGTGGTGCGGGAAGTCGGGAATGTGGACGAGGCGTTTGCGAAGGGCGGGAAGGTGATCGAGGCGGAATATTATGCGCCGTTGTTGGCGCACGCTTCGATGGAGCCGCCGGCGGCGCTGGCGGTCTATCGCGACGGAAAAGTGGAGGCGTGGGCGCCGACGCAAAATCCGCAAGGCGCGCGGGACGCAATCGCCGAGGCAGTGGGAGCGAAGAAAGAAGATGTGACGGTGAATGTAACGCTGCTGGGCGGTGCGTTTGGGCGAAAATCATTTCCGGATTTTGCGGTCGAGGCGGCGGTACTTGCCAAGAAGACCGGAAAACCTGTGAAGGTGG
Source organism: Candidatus Acidiferrum sp. (assembly GCA_035602505.1). Lineage (GTDB taxonomy): Bacteria > Acidobacteriota > Terriglobia > Acidiferrales > UBA7541 > Acidiferrum. Next base: position 6,242 of record DATNMD010000064.1, on the reverse strand, counting down.
TTTGGACGCGCGAGGACGACATCCGGTTCGACACCTATCATTCGGTTTCGGCGATGTATATGAAGGCGGCGCTGGGAGCGGATGGGAAGCCGACGGCTTGGCTACAACGCACGGTCTTTCCACCGATTGGGTCGACGTTTGACGCGAATGCGGTGTATTCGGACGCGGGCGAGTTGGGGCTGGGATTCACGGACTTGCCGTACGCGATTCCGAATCATCGCTCGGAAAATGGGCCAGCGACGGCGCACGTACGCATCGGATGGCTGAGGTCCGTGGCGAACATTTATCACGCGTTCGCGATCCAGTCGTTTACGGATGAGCTGGCGCATGCGGCCGGCAAGGATCCGCTGGAATACACGCTGGCGTTGCTGGGGCCGGACCGCATTGTTCCGAAGACGGAGCTGCCGAAGGATTACACGAATTACGGGGGCAGTTACGAGCAGTATCCAATCGATACGGGAAGATTTCGGAAGGTTGTTCAGCTTGCGGCAGAGAAAGCCGGCTGGGGCAAGAAGAAAAACGGGAACGGATTTGGGATGGGCATCGCCGCGCACCGGAGTTTTCTGACGTACGCCGCGTCGGTGGTGCAGGTGCAGATTAATGATGCGGGGAAAGTGCAGATTACGCGCGTGGATTCAGCGCTAGATGCGGGGACGGTGGTGAACCCGGAAATGGCGCGAAATCAATTCGAGGGCGCGGCGGTGATGGGCACGAGCATTTCGTTCTGGGGAGAGATTACCGCGACGAATGGGGCGATTGATCAATCGAATTTCGACACGTTCCCGATGGCGCGCATGAATAACGCCCCGCGTGAGGTTCACGTGCACATCGTGGATAGCGATGCGCCTCCGGGCGGAATCGGCGAGCCGGGGCTGCCCGCGATAGCGCCGGCGCTTTGCAATGCAATTTTCGCGGCGACCGGGAAACGCATTCGGGAATTGCCGCTGACGAAGGCGGGCTTGGCGTAGATGCTTAGCGTCGGATACTTTCCGGTAGGGCTTCCCTTGAGGTCCTTCGGGCATCCTTGTCGGATGCCCTCAGGATGACAGCCTAGTTAGGGATGCGACTGGGCGGGAAGAGTTATGGTTGCGGCTGAGTCGAATATTCCAGTTGGTAGAGTTGCTCGAGGCCAGTGCGCTTGAGCAAATCTTGGACTTCGGACGGGGAAAGCCTGCGACCGGGCCGCTGCTCGGCGTTGGCAAACGAATATCCGGCTACGGCCATCACGGCGGTGTGGATGGCCAGCATTCGCGGATCGACCCTCTCGAAGGTATCAATGATGGTGTGGTGCCTTGCGTCGTAATCCTGCGGATCGACCCTGAGAGAATAAATGGGCAGCCCGGCGACGATGAAGGTTTCCTGGTCGGAGTCGAAGTCTGCGTCCAGGTAAACGCGATCGGCGCCGAGAGGAGCCAGGGGTTTAAGCAGAGCCTTCGAAACCGCTTCGAGATCCTGGCGGCCGTGAATGGCGAAGCCCAGCGGAGGGTGCGCGCCGGAATCGACGTTGAACACGGCGCGAATTTTTTCGAGCTCGTCCTTATGCTGCTCGACGTAGGCGCGCGAACCGTTCGAGAGCTGCTCTTCCCCGGAAAAAAATACGAAGCGAATGGTGTGCTTGGGCTGGATTCGCAGCAATTTGAAAATGCGCGCGGCTTCGAGCACAGCGGCGACGCCCGCGCCGTTGTCATTCGCGCCTTGCGCGGGATCCCAGGAATCGAAATGGGCGCAGAGCAGCACCATCTCGCTGGGGTCGGAGCCTTTGATGTCGGCGACCACGTTGCGTTCTTTTCCGGGACCGGGGAAGGAATTCTGAACGTCGAGGCGGACTTTAACATCTCCCTTGGCGAGGAGGCGGCGGAGAAAGGCGGCGTCTTCGCTGGCGATGGAGATTACTGGCAGCGGCGCGTGCGGATAAAAGCCAAAGGCGGAGGTGTACACCATGCGGTCGGGCTTGTCGGAAACGATGAACATGGCAGCAGCGCCGGATTCCGCCAAGCGGCGCGCGATGATGGCGCGCGCCCCAACGTAGGTCGACGAGCTGCCGCCGCTGCGCAGGTCTACAATCACCGCAGCGCCGTGCGCGCGGGCGGGAATGGAAGCGCGCTCGTCGCCGATCGGGCCGAAATCCGTTACCGGCACTTCGATAGGGCCAGGAGTTCCGGGAACCCAGCCGTAGGAACCGATGAGAATGGCGCGCTTCACCGGACTGATCACTTCGCCGGTCGCGGAGCCGTGGCGCCACTGCGAGGTGAGGTCGTATTCCTCGAGATGCGCGGAGTCGATGCCCGCGTCTTTCAGAGTTTTCAAGATGAGTTCGGCGGCGGCCCGATCTTCGGGACTTCCAGTTATGCGGCCACCGATGGTGTCGCTGAGAGTTTCGAGAAAGGCCAGCGCGCCGCCTCGTGTCATGGAATAGCCGACAATTCGCGCGATGTCTTCGTCCGCCTGGGTTGGCGAGTGAGCTTGCGGCTGCGCCGCCGGCGCCAATGCGGCGCTGACTACGAGTGCAAGCATTACGCTAACGGGACGCAGCATCCGGACCTTCTTTCTCTGGCTGCAACTCAGATTCAAGATGTCGAGGCGAGTTCGTAGAGGTACTCGACGTAGGAGCGGGTGGCGCCGTCGAGTCCCTGCACCTTGGGGTTGGCGGATTCGATTACGTAGTATTCGTCGGGGGCGTGAGCGCCGCTGCCGTGGCCCATGCCGAAATGGCCGGCGGGGAGGCGCAGCGGATCGCCGGTAAAGACGTAGCCGGGCCAGGAGCCGGCGAGGCGCGGCATCATCACGGGATCGACGCCGTGGCGTTTGTAAACGGCTGTGGCGGCGCGGATGAGCGCGGCGTCGGGGGGCGTGCTGGTGGGGTCGTAGCCGCCGCTCATGCGCACTTCGATGTCGGCGAAGCCTTTTTTGGCGAGATGGGCCTTTAGGGCTGAGAGAGATTCGGCGGCGGTCATGTCCGGAACGAGGCGCATGTCGATTTTGGCGACGGCGCGGCCGGGGAGAATCGTTTTCCCGCCTGGGCCGGTGTAGCCGCCAACGAGACCTTCAATATTGACGGTCGGACGCGAGGTGAGCAGCTCGAGCGATTCCTGCCAACTGACATCGTGAACCCAATGCTGGACGCCGAGAAGTTTTTTGGCTTCGGCTTCGTTGAGGCGGCGAGCGGCTTCGGCGATCATTTTCCTTTCGGCGTCGGAAAGCGGGCGGGCTTTGGCAGCGAAGCCTTCGATGGCGGGGTCGTTGCCGTCGGGCGAAACGAGTGTGGCGAGGGCTTCGACGAGATGCCACGCGGGACTGTCGAGACGGGCTTTGTTGCTGGAGTGCACGTCTTTGCGCGGGCCGCGGCCCCACTTCTCGCCGCTGGAGATGAGCTCGAGCTCGACGACACCCTTGGCGCCGAGAAATTGGGTGACTTCGCCATCGAGGCCCTGCGACGGAAACGGCATGAAGATGCCATTGCACTTTTTCAGCGCGGCCAGAATGTCGGGGCGATGAACGACTTGCGGGAAATGCGGGGAGCCGATTTCTTCTTCGCCCTCGGCGACGAAAACGAAATTTACGGGGAGCTTGCGCCCTGCGCCGCGAATGGCGTGAAGCGCGGCGAGGAAAGTGGCTTCGGGACCTTTCTGGTTGGTGGCGCCGCGTCCGATGATTATTTTGCCGAGGCCGGGCTTGTCGACGAGCGCGGCATCCCAGGGCGGCGAGGACCATTCGGCGGGATCGGCTTGCTTGACGTCGTACATGAAGTAGAGGCCGACCGTTTTGGGAGCGCCGGCGTCCAGAGTGGCGAAGATGCCGGGCTGGCCATCGGTGGGGACTTTGGCGACTTGAGCGAAGCCGGCTTCGCGCAGCATTTGCATGGTGAGTTCGCAACCTTCGTTCATGCCGCGATTTTCAGCGGCGATGGAAGGCTGACGGATCCAGGTTTGCAGGCCCTTGAGGGATTCGTCGTGGCGCTTTGCGATTTCGGCGAAGATGGGGTCGAGGTCGGAGGCGGCGGCTGTACCGCGCGTCCAGCGAGGGACAGCGAGAGTTGCGGCGGCGGCGGCGGCACTTTGCAGGAAAGTTCGACGGTCGGTCATGTTGGTCTCCACGCGTATCATTCGTTTTGCCAAGTCAGATAGGGCGAGAGACTACACTTTTTTGGCCTTGGCGGCAAAAGTCTTCTTGTCGAGAAAACGCGAAAGCGGCGGCCCTTCGAGGCCCAGGATAAACAAGACCGCCGTACTCCCAAATTTCTCAATGGGTGGGCTCGAGGATTAATTTTTGGACGCGCCAGTTGAGGATTTCGCTTACGTAAAGCTCGTTTTCGGAGGGGCACGCGATGGCGTGGACCCAACCGAACTCGCCGGGTTGCTTGCCGGCTTGACCGAACACGCCGAGGACTTTGCCATCGAGGCTCAGTTTGTAGATGCGGCCGGGGAAGGCGTCGGAGGTGAAGAGAACTTGGTTGGGCGGCGGCGTGATGCAAATGGTCCAGGGCGCGCCGGGAGACATTGTTCGGTTGGCTTGCGTGGGACGGTTGCCGATGGCGGCTCGTGCGTCGGGAGCGATTGGCACATCGATTGTGATTTCGCGGAGAAATTTGCCGTCGGTGTTGAAGACTTGAATGCGGCGGTTGCCGCGGTCGGCGACGTAGACGTTGTCGTGCGCGTCGACACCGATGCTATGGGGAGTGTTGAATTGGCCGGGCTGATTGCCGGGCTCGCCCCAGGACTTGAGCCACACGCCGTTCTTGTCGGCTTTGGCGATTCGGGAATTGATGTAGCCGTCGCTGATGTAGGTGTCGCCGGCGGAGTCCCAAGCCATGTCCGTGACTTGGCGGAACATTCCATCAACAGGTGGAAGCGGGGGCTTGGGATGCTTGAGCGGCTCGGTGCCTTCGTCGGAGGCTTCCTGCTTGCGGCCGAAGACCATGACGACGCGGCCTTGCGGACTGAACTTGATGACCATGTCCGAACCTTTGTCGGCAACCCAGATGTTGTCGTCGTGGTCGATGCGAACGGAATGGGCGAAGGACCAAGCGTAGAGATTGTGACCAATCTCGCGGAGGAATTTTCCGTCGGGGGCGAATTCGAGTAGCTGTGCGGCGGCGCCGCCGTAGGCGGGACCGGTGGTATTCCCGCGTGAGAAGACGAAGATGTGGCCTTTGGAGTTGACGGCTACGCCGACAGCCTCGCCGAGGCTAAGGTCGGGGGGAAGCTTCAGGAAATCGGGGACAGCGCTGTAACGGATAGTGGGTGCGGAGGATTGCTGGGCGAAGAGGGGGAAACTTAGAAGAAAGGATAAGACGAGAGCGGTGCGTGGCATCGCTGGCCTCCGAGGCAGTCTGTGTAATATGCGTCTGTCGTGGGCAGACTATACACCTGGGAAGGATGTGAGGCGAACAGGTGAGACGTGATTCGACGTGAAAACCGGGGTGCGGCGCCGGGTGGCGCGCTGGCAAGATGGCGGCGCTACGATTGAGCGCGACTCGATTCAGGCTAGCTTGATTTCTTCCTGGGAACCTTGGCGCCTTTCTTGCGGGCCTCGGAGAGGCCAATAGCGATGGCCTGTTTGCGGCTCGTTACCCGGCCACCTTTGCCGCCCTTTCCGGAGCGGAGCGTGCCGCGCTTTCTTCTGCGCATGGCGCTGGCGACAGTTTTACTTGCTCCCCTACTGTATCTGCGGCGTGAACCGGATCTTCTGGCTGCCATATGAGCCTCCTGCTAATTAGATTGGAGCCAAACGGAAAGGTTTGCGCCGAGGCGAAGGGCTTAGATCTCAAAGCGGACAGCGTTTTGGCCGATTGATTGCATCAAATCCAGGAGGGGTCGAACGCGAGGGCTATGAAGAAAGCCGGATTTGTCGTTGGCGGTTGGCTCGTTATTGGTTTGGGAGTCACAGGGTTGGCCTTGCCAATTGTTCCGGGACTGGCCTTCATTCTCCTGGGGCTTGTAATCCTTTCCTCACGGTATGTTTGGGCGCAGCGCGTGCTAGCTTGGCTGCGCCGCAAATTCCCCAAAGCGGCACATTTCGCCGATCTTCGGTGGGCGAGCTTAAGGCATCGATTCACCGCGCGCTAGGCACAGACGACAAAGCAAGACAAAGACGGTGCTAGGTTTGAGCGGCCTGACACATGGGTGACAGTTTGTACCGGACACATAGGTGACACTTCCTCCCCGAGGGGAGGAAGTGATGCCTTGGAAGGAGTGTTCGGTTATGGAGGAACGTCTTCGTTTTGTCGCCCGTTTGCTGGAAGG
>DATNMD010000050.1:0-16463 GCA_035602505.1 Candidatus Acidiferrum sp. | reverse complement strand
GTCAATCCAGGTCCCGGCGCTACCGCGACCAGCGCCCCGCTATAGCCGGTACATAGTGCGCGTCGGTTCTACCGACCGCAGTTGGACCACAACACAGGAGAGCACGGAACTTCGGTTCCGTGCTCTTTTCTTTTAGGCGCGCCTGGCGGTTCGGGCCTGAACCAGTTGGGTGCTTGCTGATTCTTGGTGGTTAAGTGCTAAAGAAATGGTGGCCCGGGGGGGGGGCAACTGAACTCAAAATCAACGGAATCGCGGGTCCAACCACGCCAGAAACACGGACTTTAACGCCTCTCCAGCGGTGACTATAAGTGGTGTAATGGCGTGACGCAAAGTGTCGACATCAAGTGTCCACGACCCGACCGGAAATTCCTTTCCCGAGTTCCAGTACCACGTAAACGCTGTGTTGTTAATGATATACAGGAGTCCTGGCCCGAAATTCTAAGAGAATTTTGAGTTGGTACTAGGCCTGCACGTATAGGCGTCGTGCTCTGGCAACAGACAATCTCAAGGAGAGATGCAAATACATATGCGTAACAAACAAAAGGGTTTCTCACTTATCGAGTTGCTGATCGTCGTGGCGATTATTTTGATTATCGCGGCTATCGCAATTCCCAACCTGATCCGCTCCAAAATGGCGGCTAATGAAGCTTCCGCAGTGGCCACAATCCGTACCATCAATACTTCGGAAGTGGTTTATTCCAGCACCTACAATGCCCCGAACGTGTTCGCCACGGCTTTGAACCAGTTGGGTGATGGTGGTACCGTCGCTAACTGCGCACCTGGCAAGACTCCCTTGGCGACATCAGCTTGCCTGATTGACGCGGCCGTAGAGGCTGCTACTACCGTAGCTACCGCCAAATCGGGCTATTACCTTACTTATGCTAGCCCGGCTGCGGGATCCTATACGATCAACGCGGATCCTGCGACGGTGAATTCGACCGGCGTCCGCGGCTTCTACTCGGATCAGACCGTCGTGATTCGCTTTGTCAATCCAGGCCCTGGCGCTACCGCGACCAGCGCTCCGCTATAAACGGCGGCTAGTACCGCAATGTTAGAGAGCACGGGACTCGGTTCCGTGCTCTTTCTTTGTGTCGGGGCTTGTGCCTACCCAGGATGTGGAAACCCTAACCAAGTTCGCCGACCGGCCAGCCGTTGCCTGTTAATGTGCTTTCGGGCAGGCAATTAACGTCACAATCGACAGAACCGCGGTCCAGGAAAAACCAGCAGCGGAGCTCTAAGGACTGGTAAGATGAGTGATGTCAAGAGGATGGAGCATTTCTGTGAGTCGCTGCGATGTGATGGCGTGCGACCTGCTACATACACTACAAGGAGAAACATCTACTAATGCGCAACAAACAAAAAGGCTTCTCGCTTATCGAGTTGCTGATCGTCGTGGCGATCATTTTGATCATCGCGGCCATCGCAATTCCTAACCTCATTCGTTCCAAAATGGCAGCTAATGAAGCTTCCGCGGTGGCTACGATCCGCACCATCAACACCTCGGAAGTGGTTTATTCCAGCACCTACAACGTGGCGAACGTTTTCTCTGCGGACTTGCCGTCGCTGGGCGATGGTGGCACCGTTGCCAACTGCGCTCCTGGCAAGACTCCGGTTTCGACGTCCGCCTGCTTGATTGACGGGGCCATAGAGCTTGCTACTACCGTAGCTACCGCCAAATCGGGCTATTACCTTACTTATGCTAGCCCGGCTGCGGGATCCTATACGATCAACGCGGATCCGGCGACGGTCAATTCGACGGGCGTACGCGGCTTCTACTCGGATCAGACGGTCGTGATTCGCTTTGTCAACCCAGGCCCCGGCGCTACCGCGACCAGCGCCCCGCTATAAACAGCGGCTCGTGCTCGTCGGTTCCACCGACCGCCAGTTGTACCGCAACAAACATAAGGAGAGCACGGAACCTTGGTTCCGTGCTCTTTTCTTTTATGCTCATCGTTGTTCGCGAGAAACCCTAATGGCGCCCGACGAGCTGTTGACCGTTAATGTCAGTCTGGGCTAGGCAATTAACGTCAAAAATCGTGCACACCATGTTCCCCGAAGCGACGGAATCTGGGGGCCTGACAGCTCGTAAGTGTCCTATTGTCAGTATGATACGCAATTTCCAGGAGTCGAATCGGTGTTTTGGCCTCAATGATGCAATTATCTGTTCGTGCTACCTGCACGTACACAATCGAAGGAGAAACAGTTACACATGCGCAACAAACAAAAGGGCTTTTCGCTTATCGAGTTGCTGATCGTCGTGGCGATCATTTTGATTATCGCGGCCATCGCAATTCCTAACCTCATTCGTTCCAAAATGGCAGCCAACGAAGCTTCCGCGGTGGCTTCGATTCGCACCGTCAACACCTCGGAAGTGGTTTATTCCAGCACCTACAACGTCGCGAACGTTTTCTCTGCGGACTTGCCGTCGCTGGGCGATGGTGGCACCCCCGCCAACTGCGCTCCTGGCAAGACTCCGGTTTCGACGTCCGCTTGCTTGGTTGACGCGGCTCTGGAGAATGCTACTACGGTGGCCACTGCCAAATCGGGCTATGTGCTCACGTATGCTACCCCGGCTGCGGGATCCTATACGATCAACGCAGATCCGGCGACCGTGAATTCGACCGGCGTCCGCGGCTTCTATTCGGATCAGACGGTCGTGATTCGCTTTGTCAATCCAGGTCCCGGCGCTACCGCGACCAGCGCCCCGCTATAATCGGTACATAGTGCGCGTCGGTTCCACCGACCGCCAGTTGGAAGCAACATAGGAGGGCACGGGACTTCGGTTCCGTGCTCTCCTTTTTCATTTTGGCCCGGACAGTAACCTGCAACATCCGAGTGCTCACCGGCAACCGCCTAAGCCTGATTTCCCGTTTCCTTGGAAACAACAGGCCCTCACTTGTAAACTAAGCGGCTATGGCTCAGGTGCTCTGCCTTCTCCTCATGCTCTTGGCCCCTAGTAGCGGGAAAGATGCAGGCAAGATTGTGATTCGCATGGAGGCCCGATACCGCAGCGCGAAAACCCTCCAGGCTACATTTCTCGAACGCTACATCGAGAATGGCAGCGTAGTGCGCACTGAGGCGGGAACAGCCTACTTCCGGCGACCGGGGAAAATGCGCTGGGAATACGAGCGCCCGGAAAAGGACTTGTTCCTGGTGGACGGAAAGACCGCCTGGTTTTATGTTCCCGCGGATCACACCGTTACCCGCGTTCCGGCCAGGCAAAGCGGCGATTTGCGCACTCCGCTGGCGCTACTGGCGGGCCAGATGAAGGTGTCGCGCATTTGTTCGCGTGTGGAGTTTTCCGACTCGGAGAAGCCCCTGGTCGAGAGCGACGTGGTCTTGCGTTGCTTGGTGCGCGGCGAAAAGCAAAACGCCGCCAGCGCCGAGGAGCCGGAGAATACCCTGGCCGCCGGTGCCAATGACGCTGTCTTCTTCGAAGTCGCGCCCGACAGCGGGGAACTGGCCCGGCTGATCGTGCGACAGGCAGGCGGCATCTCCGTGGAATTTCGCTTCGCGAATTGGCGCTTCGACCCTGCTATTCCGGATACGATGTTTCGCTTCGAGCCGCCGGCCGGAGTCGCCATTGTTAACGGCGAATTGGCGGACGGCAAAACTTGAGAGAATCAGGCGCCGCCCCTCCCCGTGCTATTCACATAACGGCCAACCCCAGCAGGCTTCCCCGCATATCAGTCATATGAGGTAAACTGGGTACTTATGGGAGAGTTTGTTTGCCGTGTGGCAGACGCCAACGGCCGCGTATTTTCGCATGTCGAGGCTGCGAGTTCGGTGGCGGAGGCGCGCCAGAAGCTCGCTGACCGCGGCCTATACGTGTATGCGGTCGATCAGCGCAATCGGCTCTTGTCCGGGATGTTCCGGCGCCGCGAGCGCTCCGTCGGCGGCAGCGAGTTCCTGATCCTCAATCAGCAGTTCAATACCCTGCTCAAGGCCGGACTGCCCATCCTGCGCGCCCTGGATCTTCTGGCCGACCGCGCCTCTTCTCCCAAGCTGCGTCCGGTGATTTCTCAGATTCGCGATCGCGTGCGCGAGGGCAAATCCCTTTCCGAAGCCATTACCGAAACCAGCGCCTTCTCCAAAGTCTATTCGACGGCGATTCTCGCGGGAGAAAAGAGCGGAAATCTTTCGGGGGTTCTGGAGTATTACATCGCGTATCAAAAGGTAAGCACCGGAGTGCGCAAGAAGATTCTGGCCACGCTCGTCTATCCGGCGCTCTTGCTGGTGATGGCCACGATCATCGTTTCTTACCTGGTTTCCGCGGTGATTCCCAAGTTCGCCCTGCTCTACAGGGATCTCAACGTCGCGCTGCCCGCGCCCACGCGATTTCTGATCGCCGTGACGGTGGACTATCGCTATGTCCTTCTGGGCGGCGTCGCGTGCCTGATGCTGTTCGCTGCCGGCGTATTTTTTTGGTCGCGCAGCGAAGAGGGCGGCATGGCTTTTGACCGCTTGAAGTTTCGCGTGCCGATCGTCGGCAACACGCTGTTGAAGTTTCAGATGGCGCAGTTTTCACGCACCCTGGCTACGTTGTTGACCGGCGGAACGCCCCTGGTAGCCGGCTTGCAAACCGCTTGCGACGCCATTTCCAGCAGATTGGTGCGCGACGCAGTTTCGGAGGCTACACAAAGGGTTCGCGAAGGGGAATCTTTGCACCATGCCTTGGCGTCCAAGCAAGTGGTGCCGCTCCTGGCTTTGGACATGATTGAAGTCGGTGAGTCCAGCGGCGCGCTGGCACCCATGTTGACCAGCGTAGCCGAATTTTACGAAGATGAAGTGGCGTTGCGCCTCGGCGCGCTGGTTTCCGTCATTGAGCCTGCGATTCTGGTATTCATGGGCGCCCTTGTGGCGTTTATTCTAATTGCTCTGTACTTGCCGATCTTTTCGTTCTCCGCCTCGGGAGTGGCAAGCTAAGGATTCATGGCAACCACTGAACATTCCAACGTAATAGCGGGCACCACCTCCGCCGCCGACGAGCAGCACGAGCGCGACGTAGCGCGCAAGCTGGCGGAACGCTACCGCTACGCCTTCATCGATCTCCGCGAGCAGCGCATCGATCCGGAACTGTTTCGCACCATCCCCGCGGACTTGATGTTCCGCTACAACTTCGTGCCGCTGGAAGCCCACGACAACGTGCTGTCCATCGCCACCGCCGACCCCGGTCAGGTGCAGATGAGCGATGAGCTGCCGCTGCTGTTGCGCAAGAAGCTTGCGATCAAAGTCGCCACGCCGCGTCAGATCGCCGACCTGCTCAAGCGCACCGAGCAATCGCAGCGCGTTCTTGAGCAAGCCACCGAAGCGTTCACTTTGCAAGTGGCCCAGGAAGAAGAGGAAACCGAGGAAACAATTTCCGGCGACCGCCTGACCCGCGACACCACCGTCAGTCCTGTCGTTCGCTTGGTGGAAACCATCATCTTCACCGCCCTCGAGCGCCGCGCCAGCGACATTCACATCGAGGCACGCGACACCGAAGTGGCCGTCAAGTACCGCATCGACGGGGTGCTGCAGCACGCCATGCAGCCCATTGCCAAGGAATGGCATTCCACGGTGCTTTCACGCATCAAGGTGCTCAGCGAACTGGACATCGCCGAGCGCCGCGTCCCGCAGGACGGCCGTTTCCGGGTGAAGTACAAGGGCCGCTTCATTGACTTGCGCGTCTCCATCATGCCCGCGAGCCACGGCGAAGACGCGGTTCTACGCGTTTTAGACAAGGAAACTCTTTCGGAAAAATTTCAGAGCCTCAATTTGGATGTCGTGGGTTTTTCGCCCGAAGAAACGCGCCGCTTTCGCCGCTATATTCGCGAGCCCTACGGCATGGTGCTGGTTACCGGACCCACCGGCTCCGGCAAAACGACCACCCTGTACGCGGCCGTGAACGAAATCAAGACCGACGAAGACAAGATCGTCACCATCGAAGATCCCGTTGAGTACCAGCTTCGCGGCATCACGCAAATTCCCGTCAACGAGAAAAAGGGACTGACCTTCGCGCGCGGCTTGCGCTCCATCTTGCGCCACGATCCCGACAAAATCATGGTCGGCGAAATTCGCGACCAGGAAACCGCGCAGATCGCCATCCAATCCGCGCTCACCGGGCACCTGGTCTTCACCACCGTCCATGCCAACAACGTCACCGACGTCATCGGGCGCTTTATCAATATGGGCGTCGAGCCGTATAATTTTGTGTCGGCGTTGAACTGCATCATGGCGCAGCGCTTGGTCCGCGTTGTTTGCCCCGTTTGCAAAAGGCCGAAGAAACATTCTCCGGAAGAATTCACCGAATCAGGCCTCGATCCCGCGGTGTGGGCGGCCGTCACGCTTGTCGAGGGCGGCGGATGCCTGGAGTGTTCCGGAACGGGATTCCATGGCCGCACAGCCATCTGCGAGCTGCTGGACCTGACTGACCGTATCCGCGAAATGATTGTGGATCGCCGGCCCACCTCGGAGATCAAGCGCATCGCTCGCGAAGAAGGCATGATCACGTTGCGCGAGAGCGGCCTGGCGAAAATCCGTTCGGGCATCACGACATTGAAAGAAATCAACAAGGTGACCTTCGTTGAGTAGCATTTCCACACTTCGGCTGGATACGCGCGAGAGTGGCCTGTTCGACCGGCTCTCGCGCTGGCTCGACGCCATGCCACATCCGCATCTAGCCATCGAGTTTTCGCCCGAGCGCGTGGCCGCCGCGCGCTGGAAGGGCAACTCTGTGGATGAATTCACCGTGGAAACCCTACCGCACGCCGCGCTGGTGCCTTCCGCGGTAGAGGCCAACGTGATCAACGCAAGCGCTTTGAAGACCGCCATGGCCAATATCGTCAGCCGCTTGCGCGCCGGGGACCAGGATGTGGCGTTGATCTTGCCAGACCCGGTTATTCGCGTCTTCGTGCAGCATTTTGATGAGTTCCCGCGCTCGCCGCAGGAAGCGATACCCATGCTCCGCTGGAAGTTGAAAAAGAGCATTCCGTTTGACGCCGATGAAACGGTGATTTCCTACATGCGCCAGCCTGCGCGCGCGGAGGGTGTGGATATTGTCACGGCGCTGGCTCGGTTGCGCATCGTGCGTGAATATGAAGCTTTGGCCGAAGGCGCAAGCTTGTTCCCCGGCGTGATATTGAGTTCGTCGCTCGCGGCCATTTCCCTGCTCGGGGACAAGAAAGCTACGTTGCTGGCCCGCGTCTCCGGCGTATCGCTCACCACCGCTATCGTGCGCGCCGGCGTGCTCTGCGGCTACCGCTGCACGGAGCTTCCCACGCATAGCGGCGACATCACGCCGCAGGTGCTGCTGGACGAGATTTATCCTGTGGCTGCGTATTATCAGGATACCTGGGGCGAAGGCATTGGTTCGGTGCGCGTGGCGGGTTTGGGTGCGCGGCTCGCGGAGTTTGTTCCGCCACTGGAATCCGAGTTTCATTGCAATGTAAGTTCGCTGTTGCACGCTGCGGTTTCCGATGGCCGGATACCATATGATGCGCGGCCGCTGGCGGACCGCGAAGCCGATGGTTTGGTCGGCTGGATGATGCATCGAAACTGAAGCCTCGAATCCAGGCAGGGAATCCAGGGAAAGCAGAGTATGAAGGTTCGTTTAAACCTAGCGACAAACCCATTGCAGACCCACCGCAAGTTCCTGGCGGTCTCGGGTCTCATCGGCGCGATTGCCGGCATTGTTTTCCTCGCGCTCGGCTGGCACGTTTATTCCCTGCGCAAGTCCAATGAGGCGGTGCGCGCGCGCGCCGCGGACGTCCGCCAGGAAATGGTCGGACTCATGCGCCAGCGCCAGGAGTTGGAAAACTTCTTCGCGGAAGAGCAGAATGCCAAGCTGAACGAGCGCTCCACGTTCCTTAATTCCTTGATCGACGAGCAAAGCCTCAATTGGACGCAGATGTTCATGGACTTGGAGAAGATCCTGCCCATCGGCGTGCGCCTTGTTAGCATCGAGCCTGCGCACGAAAAAGGGCGAGTGCAGGTAAAGCTGCAGGTCGGTGCGATCAGCGAAGAAGCAAAACTCAAATTCCTTCGCGCGCTGGAATCCTCTCCAGCCTTCAAGGAAGTCCGCGTGGAACAAGATATTCTTTCTGAACCGCAAGCGGGGAGCGGCGACTGGGATCGCCTGCAAATTCAACTCACCGCGGTGTATGTGAGGAGCTGATGCGCCGCGATTTCAAAGTTAAAAAGCGCTTGATGTTGTTGCTGCTGGTGCTGCTGATCGCCGCCGATGTGGCCCTCGGCGCATACAGTTGGGACCTGGCGTCGGCGCAAAGCGCGCAGCAGGAGTTGACACTGCTGATGCGCAATCGCGACCTCCTGAAAAAAGACATCCAGCGCGCGCAGGAAATCCGCGGCCGCATTCCGGCGATTCAGAAGGATTGCGATGCATTCGAGAAGTCGCTTTTCCCGGAGAGCACCGGATATTCGACAGTCAGCGCCGAGCTGGGCTCTCTTGCCGCCAAATCCGGTCTGCGATTGCATGGCAGTGCTTTTAAGCCCAAAAGCGTGAAGGGGCGCGACCTGACTGAACTGGCCATCGAGGCCCAGGTAACAGGCGATTATCGCGGAGTAGTGCGATTTTTGAACGGATTGCAGCGTTCCGTCAACTTTTACGCAGTAGAGGGCCTCTCGGCGCGCTCTGCCGCCCAGGCGCAAGGCGCCAAAGGGACTTTGCAAGTGACCGTGCACATTAAAACCTACTTCCGGGCAGCGTGATGAACCAAAAGACAAAAATCGCCATGCTGGCCGTCTTGATGCCCGTTGCGGCGGGAGTTTTTTATTTCGATGTCAAAGGCATATCGTTGTCGGGCAAGGTGTCGCCTTTCAGCTCCAAAACGTATGCGCCGCTTCCCGTCGAGAATCCCGAGCTGCGGCACTGGAAGCTGGACGCCAGCCGCCGCACGGAATACAAGAGCAGCGGCCGGGATTTGTTCAGCCAGACTCTGCCGCCTGCGCCTCCTCAACGCCCACCCGAGCGGCCTCCTGATCCACCGCCCCCGGTTGTAGTCGAACGTCCGCCGAGCCTGCCGGCCAATATGAAATTCTTTGGCTATGGCACCGTGCCGAACGGCACGTCGAAGCGCGCGTTCCTCAGCGACGGTGAAGAGGTCTACATCGTCGGCGAAGGGGACACGCTGCTCGGCAGATTTCGCATCCTAAGGATTGGCAACGCCAGCCTTGAGTTCGAGGAATTGGGCACCGGAAAGCGCAACTCCACCTCGCTGGACGAACAGGCAGCTCCGCCCGCATGAGCATGACCATGAGAAATCGCCAAAGCAGAACTGCAATGAGGTCGCAGAACGGATTCGCGCTGATGATGGTCATGTTTTTGACCACCCTGGTGCTTTTGGGCGCCATGGCCGCTGCTCCCTATATCCGCACGGAACGGCAACGCGAAAGAGAACAAGAGATGATCTGGCGCGGAAAACAGTACGTCCGCGGGATCAAGCTCTATTACCGCAAGACCGGTCGCTTCCCAACATCGGTGGACGATCTGATCAAGCCCAAGTTGGGTTCCCTGCGTTTCATGCGTCAAGCCTATAAGGATCCGATGAACAAGAACGACGGCGCCTGGAGGCTTATTTATATCGGTCCCGCTGGCCAGCTCATCGGCAGCTTGAAACCGCCGCGGACCTTTCAATTGCCCGGCCAGCCCGGCACGCCCGCAGGGGCTAACCCGCAGCAGACTACGAGTTTCGGCGCCTCGGGATTTGGGCAATCGCCGCCAGCCCAGGCGGGCTCGCAGCAAGCGCAGCAGGGCGCGACTCAAGCTGGAACGAATGCCGGTCAACCCGGCTCAGCGGCGGCCAGCAACGCCACGACGGCAGACGATGGCGCCAACGCAACTCCTTCCGGAATGCTGAGCTCGTCGGATTCTCCGTTGATGGGCGGCAACATCATCGGGGTGGGCAGCAAGGTCAACAAGCGATCGATCATCGTCTACGACAAGGCCAAGAACTATCGCCTGTTTGAATTTGTCTGGAATCCGTCCAAAGATCTGGCCAACGCTTTGAACCAGCAGATGGGCACGCCAAACCAGAATCCCCAGGGAACTGGCCCGGCGCAAAGTGGATTTGGGCAGCAGAACAAGACGCCGGCAAACGCGCCCAGCATGCCAACGCCAACTCCCGCTCCGACTCAAAATCCTCCGCAGCCATAAGAAGAATCTAGGCGATTTTTTCGTCGAAGCCTAAAACCGTCCGGCAGGCATGCTTGCGGTGGCAGTCACCGGTGCTGCTCGTCGCGGAGGTTTGTCCGCCGCCAAAGAGCCGCTCGATTTGCGCTGGTCGTAGGTTTGCCGTACGCGGCGAACATAAGAAAGGGTTTCGGCAAACGGCGGCACGCGTTGGCCGTACCGCTGCACACGTTCGGGGCCGGCATTGTAAGCGGCCAACGCGAGCGCAAGATCATTCTTGTAGAGCAAGAGAAGACCGCTCAGATAACGCGTGCCAGCGTCGATATTTTCCTGCGGATCCAGAATATTCTTTACGCCCAGGCGGGTAGCGGTCGTGGGGAGAAGCTGCATCAGTCCTCGCGCGTCGCGGCGAGAAATCGCTTTGGGGTTGAAGTTCGATTCCGCGGCGATGACGCTGGTGATTAGGTCAGCGTCGACGCCATAGCGCTTGGCCGCCGCGCGAATCAATTCGCCGAAAGGCTCCTGCGAAACCTCCACAGGCGGCACGGGCGTAAATACTTCTTCTGGCTCGATCGCTAGGACTTGCTCGGCAGGCACTTCTACTGTGCCGCCCTTCATCTGCAGATGGTATTTATCGCCGAGGATCTGGTAACCGGTTACGGGCAGCCGCTGCCCGCTGCGCAGCACAACGTACTCAGCGCGCAAAGAAGGCGCGGCGCATGCCACAAAAAACGCGCTCAACGCCAAGTGCTTCAACCGCACGGGGCTACCTCCCGCAGCGCAAACTGCTCGATGGCCGCGGCTACGCCATTATGGTCGTTGGAGGCCGTTTCATGCCAGCCAAAATTTCTTAGCTCCGGAACGCAGTTTCCCATCACCACCGGAATGCCAGCGAAGGAAAGCATTTCCAGGTCGTTGTGATTATCGCCGATGGCCATCACTTCCTCGCGAGCCAATCCGCGCAGGCTGGCCCATTCCGCGAGCGCAGCTCCTTTGGAACACTGCGGATGAATCACATCGATCATTGCGAAATCGCGGCTTTCGTACACCGTCGCCGCGACTCCGAACCCTTCGGCTGCTTGCGCGCCCCGCAGGACCGCTTCCGCATCGCGCATGGGCTCCACTTTGCCCGATAGCATCACTTGCAGCGGATCTTCCGTGAGACAGCTTTCCAGCGGTACGGCCTGGCCGAGGAATTCTTTGTTGCGCGCGTAGTACGCGGAGCGGATGGGATCGTCGGTCACAAAGACTTCGAGGATGACCTGGTTCTCGCGGGGCCGGTCGAACACCACGCCGCAGCCATCGCGCCATGGCTTTGTGATTTCAAGCACACGCGCGGCCGTTTTGCGTGGAAGCAGATGCCGCAGGTGAGTCTTGCCGTCCTGCGTGCGAATCAGCGCGCCATTGCTGACGATCATGGTCACTGGCGCTCCAATCTGAACAGCAATAGGCATGGCGAAATCGTATCGACGGCCGGTGACCAGCGCGACCTCGATTCCGCGCCTTGTAGCTTCCGCGATGGCCGCGCGGTTCGCTTCCGGCAGCGTCCAGCGGCTGTCCAGCAGCGTCCCGTCAATGTCGAGCGCAATGAGCTTCACGGCCATGCCCTAATTGTACCGTGAATTAGATGTGTTTTCGGTTGCCCGCGCTCTCCGGCGCAGCCCGCGAACCAGCCAAAGCGGCTGTGCTAGACTTTCGAGTTCATGATTACGGCCACGAATGTGATGGAGCTGGAATGCTCCCAATGCGGCAAAAAATGCGACGCTGGAATCGAGCAGCATTTATGCACTTGCGGCAGGCCGCTGCTGGTTCGTTACGACCTGAAGCATGCCGCGGCCACGCTCACGCTCGAGAATCTGTCGAAGCGCGCGCGGAATTTGTGGCGTTACTGCGAGGTCTTGCCGCCTGGCGATCCGGTGACGCTGGGCGAAGGCATGACGCCGTTGGTGCGTGCGAACCGGCTCGGCGCGTCCATGGGATTGCAGCGACTTTACGTGAAGGACGAGGGGTTGAATCCGACAGGCTCGTTCAAGGCGCGCGGGATGACGGCGGCAGTGACGCGCGCGAAGCAACTCGGTGCGAAGGTTCTCGCTGCGCCCACAGCGGGCAATGCGGGCGGAGCATTGGCGGCATACGCTGCGGCGGCGGGCATAGCTGCTGTGATTGTGATGCCGGCGGATACTCCCGCGGCAAATGTGATGGAGTGCCAGGCGTTCGGTGCAAAAGTGGTGAAGCTGAACGGGTTGATTTCCGATTGCGGGAAATATGTGGCGGAGCGCAAGGACCGCGAAGGTTGGTACGATGTTTCTACGCTGAAGGAGCCGTATCGCGTCGAAGGCAAGAAGACGATGGGCTACGAACTGTGGGAACAGTTCGGTGGGAAACTGCCGGATGTGATTTTGTATCCCACCGGCGGTGGCGTGGGACTGATCGGCATGTGCAAGGCCTTCGATGAAATGCAGGAGATGGGCTGGATCGGCGTGGGGCGGCCGCGCATGGTCGCAGTGCAAGCGGAGGGATGCGCTCCGATCGTGAAAGCCTGGGAGGCGCATCGGGATGCGGCGGAGTTTTTCCCGAACGCCGCCACGATTGCTTCGGGACTGCGCGTGCCTGGTCCGCTGGGCGATTTGCTGATGCTGCGCATGCTGCGGCAAACAAAAGGCACGGCGCTGACGGTGAGCGATTCGGAAATGTTGCAAGCGGGCAGGGAACTAGCGTCACTGGAAGGCATTTTTGCAGCGCCAGAAGGCGCCGCCACGGTGATCGGCGCGCGCAAGCTTGCTGTGTCCGGTTGGATCAAGCCGGAAGAAACCGTGGTGCTTTTCAACACCGGCAGCGGCTACAAATACGCGGAAGCATGGGAGCGCGCACTTCAGGCCTAGAGCGATGGCAACTCGCAGACTCTACTACGACGATTCTTATCAGCGCGAATTCAGCGCGCAGGTGCTGAACTGCGAGCCGGAAATACATGGGACGACACCGGCGTGGGTGGTCATCCTGGATTGCACGGCGCTGTATCCGACCTCGGGTGGGCAGCCGCATGATTTAGGCAAGATCGGGGACGCCAACGTTCTCGATGTGCGCGATGATGGCGAGGACGTTGTTCATGTTGTTGACCGGGAATTGCCGCTCGGCTCCGTGCTGGGCTGCGTGGATTGGGGACGGCGATTCGATCACATGCAGCAGCACACCGGGCAACACTTGCTTTCCGCAATGTTTCAGGAGCGCTTTGGGCGGCCAACCGTTTCCTTTCACCTGGGAAGCGACGTTTGTACGATCGATCTGCGCGGGCCGGAGCCGACGGAAGAAATCCAGGAAGGCGCGGAGCGCGCGGGAAACCAGGTTATTTCGGAAGATCGTCCGGTGACGGTGCGCTACGGCACGGCGGAGGAGTTCGCGGAGCTTGGCGCGCGGAAAGACGTGCAGCGCAGCGGGATTTTGCGTGCGATTGAAATTGAAGGCGCGGACTTGCAGCCTTGCGGCGGCACGCACGTGAAGAGCACATCGCAGATTGGGGTCATCCTGGTGCGGCGCTGCGCGAAGATGCGGCAGGACTGGCGAGTGGAATTTGTCTGCGGGCGCCGCGCGGGTCGCGTGGCACGTCACGATTTTCAGCTCTTGCATCACACAGCGGAAGGATTGGGCTGCGCCCCGGAAGATGTGCCGGCTTCGGCGCAGCGCGCCGTCAGCGAGCGCGACTTACATTTTAAGAACATGCGAGCGCTGCTGCAGCGGCTTGCGGAAACGGATGCCGTGGCGGCGCTGCAATCGGCAGAGAAAGATGGGAATGGCATTCGCGTGGTCGCGCGCGTCTTCGGGGAAGAGAACGAGCCGGAATATTTAAGCAATTTCGCCACGCAGCTTGCGAAAGCGGAGAAAACGGTCGCGTTGCTGGCGAGATTCGCGGGCGGCCACCTGATTTTTGCGCAGCACCCCGCGGCGGGGAAGGACATGAACACGCTGCTGAAGCAAGTTCTTGCGCAATTCGCAGGCAAAGGCGGCGGCACGCGCGATTTTGCGCGCGGGAAATTGAGTGATGCCGCGCAGGCCGAGAAGGCGGTGGCCTTGGCTGAGCGTCTGTTATTTTCCAAGTAGCCTCCGCGGGATCGATAGCCGGTCTAAAGACCGGCCACTACAGGCGGCCCTACAGAGGCGGGTCGGACAGTGATATGGTTCCTCGGCAGCACTACGAGGGACGGATGAGCAGAAAAATGGGTCGCCGTGAAGCACTGAAATTGGGAACCAATGCCGCAGTATCGGCGGCGATGACACCGCTTTTTTCAGCCAATTCAAGCGAAGCAACGCCAACTGCCACGACGACGCCGGAGGCATCGCCGGAACTCTGCTTTTTGCGCGCGGTGGATATGGCCAAGATGATCCGCGAGAAAAAGGTCTCTGCGCGGGAAGTGATGCAGGCGCACTTGAAGCAGATCGGGCGCGTAAATTCCAAAGTGAACGCGATTGTTACGCTGGTTGCGGAAGAGCAGTTGATGGCGCAGGCGGCTGCTGCGGATGAATCGCTCGCCAAAGGGAAATTGCTCGGGCCACTGCACGGAATGCCGGTGGGCGTGAAAGATTTGCATGAGACGGCCGGCATTCGCACCACCTACGGCTCGCCATTGCATCGCGATTTTGTTCCGGACTTTGATTGCCGCGTCGTGCAGCGAGAGAAAGCGGCAGGCGCGATCGTCATCGGCAAAACGAATGTGCCGGAGTTTGGGCTGGGCTCGCAGACGTTCAATCCGGTGTTTGGCGCGACGCGCAATCCTTACGATGTGACCAAGACCTGTGGAGGCAGCACTGGCGGCGGCGCGGTGGCGCTGGCTTGTGGGATGGTTCCGCTGGCGGACGGCAGCGACATGGGCGGCTCGCTGCGCAATCCGCCGAACTTTTGCAATGTGGTGGGCATCCGGACGTCGCCTGGGCGCGTGCCCAACGTGCCTACGAATCTCGGCTGGTTCACGCTTTCCGTGCCGGGACCTGTGGCGCGCAATGTTGCAGACTGCGCGTTTTTCCTGAGCGTGCTCGCCGGCTACGACCACCATTCGCCGATTTCCATCGATCAATCCGGGGAACAGTTTGCGCGGCCGTTGGAGCGCAGCTTCAAGGGTGTGCGCGTGGCGATGTTCAAGGATATGGAGCTCCCGTGGGATCCCGAAGTCAAGAGCGCGGTGGCGGCGCAGGGCAAAGTGTTTGAGTCGCTCGGGTGCATTGTGGAGGAAGCGGAGCCAGATTTTAGCGATGCGAACGAATGCTTCGTGGCTTGGCGGCACTGGTCGACGGAGCTGGCCTTCGGCGATTTGATCGCGACGCACGGCGATCAATTGAACGAGTACATTCACTGGCACGTCGAAGAAGGACGCAAGCTCACGGGGCCGTATCTGTCGCGCGTGGAGGCCAAGCGCACGGCTTTGTTTCAACGTATGGCGGCGTTCATGAACAAGTACGAATTTTTCGTTCTACCTGTAAATCAGGTGCTTCCGTTTGACGTGAATATGCACTACCCCACGGAAATTGCGGGGACGAAGATGGAAAACTACATCGCGTGGATGAAATCGTGTTACTACATTTCCGCGGCGGGGAATCCGGCGATGTCGGTGCCGTGCACGTTTTCGCAAAGCGGGTTGCCGATCGGGATTCAAATTGTTGGGCGGCAGCATGATGACTGGGGCGTGCTGCAGTTGGGCTATGCCTTTGAACAGGCTACGAACGTGGGTGGGCGCCGTCCCGCCGTGGTGTAGCTGGCTTCGACCCCTTCTGCCCTTCTTCTCATCTGCGGGATCGCGTTAAGGTTTTTTGACATTTCCACTTGCCCGGCTAGCGCGTCAATTGGGCACTTGGACTGTGCTGTGTCTTGTTTCCGGATTGCCGACAACTCGCCCAGAACCTCATCTTTACGCTTCCCAGAACTCCGTTTGCGCAGGTATCGCGGAGGATTCCGTTATCCGCTCGAATTCTCCCCGGGGCCGATATCCGAGAGCCGAGTGAAGTCTTTCTTGGTTGTAATAGCTATCGATGAAACACTGTAATGGGTTAAGCGCAGCTCTTCCAAATCTCTAAATTCTTTTGCGTCAACCTCTTCCCGCTTGAGGGTCCTGAAGAAGCTCTTGCCGTTCGGCGGAAGCTTTACCACGCTGATCGATTGGTCATCTGTCAGAACCTGCTTGTCTCTACAGAGTGTAACATTTGCGTTCGTCTCGGATAGGGGTTCACTGCCGTTTCGCCGGATTCACATCGACGAGTACCACGTTTTTCTGGACCCTGAACCCCTTGATCGTCGTTGCTCTATTCGCCGCACCTTCGATGAACGCCCGGATCGGGACTGGCCATTTTG
>DATNMD010000045.1:0-55734 GCA_035602505.1 Candidatus Acidiferrum sp. | reverse complement strand
ATTCCCCAGGAGATTCTCTCCAGCCTCAAATTGCATTTCGTAGACACCATGGACGAGGTTTTGCAGATTGCGCTGGAGCGCCCGATTGTGCCCATCGAGCACGCCGGGGTTGCGCCTGTAGCGGAAGCGTTCACAACTGGCGCCGATAAAGACACGAGTTTGACCAACTAGGCAGCGTTGGATAGGCCACAGCCTGCACCCGCGGGTTGCGCTTGAATACTGGCCCGGCGTTGCATCCGGTTGCAGACAGTTTGGTTTGCCCCACCCTGGCGGGGATTCCCTCCGCCGGTAAGGTACACCACCACGTAGTTCATTCCGGGCAGTTAGGTCAGGTATCACCACCAATTCAAAAATTGAAAAAGTCAGGACATATGGCAAAAGAGACCAGCACAGAAGGCAGTAATCAGGTTAGCGTCAGCTTGGCGGAGCTGAAAGAAAAGAACATCACCGATCTCGCCAAGATCGCCAAGGAATTGAACATTCCCGGTGCCAGCGGCATGCGCAAGCAGGAGTTGATCTTCCAGATCCTCCGCGCGCAGACGGAGAAAAACGGTTTGATCTTCTCCGAAGGCGTCCTCGAATGTCTGCCGGACGGCTTCGGCTTTCTCCGCGCACCCGAGTACAACTATCTTCCCGGGCCGGACGATATTTACGTCTCTCCGTCGCAAATCCGCAAATTCGATCTGCGCACCGGAGACACCGTCTCCGGTCAAGTCCGACCGCCGAAAGATGGCGAGCGCTACTTCGCTTTAATCAAAGTCGAAGCCGTCAACTTCGAAGATCCCGAAGTCGCGCGCAACAAAATCTTTTTTGACAATTTGACGCCGCTCTACCCCCAGGGCCGCCTCAAGATGGAAACCACCAAGGAATTGATGACCGGCCGCGTTCTCGATCTTCTCTGCCCCGTCGGTAAAGGCCAGCGCGGACTGATCAACTCGCCGCCGCGTACCGGCAAGACCATGATGCTGCAAGCCATGGCCAACGCCATCGCCACCAATCATCCGGAAGTCGCGCTCATCGTGCTCCTGATCGACGAGCGCCCCGAAGAAGTCACCGACATGCAGCGCACCGTCAAGGGCGAAGTCATCAGCTCCACCTTCGACGAGCCGCCCCAGCGCCACATCCAAGTCGCCGAAATGGTCCTCGAGAAAGCCAAGCGCCTCGTCGAGCACAAGCGCGACGTCGTCGTGCTGCTCGACTCCATCACCCGCCTCGCTCGCGCCTACAACGCCGTCACTCCGCCTTCCGGCAAAGTCCTCTCCGGCGGTATCGACGCCAACGCGTTGCAGCGCCCGCGCCGCTTCTTCGCCGCCGCACGCAACGTCGAAGAGGGTGGCTCGCTCACCATCGTCGCCACCGCATTGATCGACACCGGCAGCCGCATGGACGACGTCATCTTCGAAGAGTTCAAGGGCACCGGCAACATGGAAATCTATCTCGACCGCCGCCTCTCCGATAAGCGCGTCTTCCCCGCCATCGACATCCAGCGCTCCGGCACCCGCAAAGACGAATTGCTGCTTCCCCCCGACGAGCTAAGCCGCGTCTGGGTCCTGCGCAAAGTCCTAAGCCCGCTCTCCACCGTAGAAGCCATGGAGCTCCTGCTCAGCCGCCTCACCAAAACCAAATCCAACGCCGAGTTCCTAGCCTCCATGTCCGCCCCCACGTAATTTACATCGGCACATTGAACGGTCGAATTTCGGGTTGAATGGGAATTACGGGGATTGAACTGCGAAGAACGAAAGAGCCCGAAGAGTCAAAACCCAAAAATCTTCTCCATCGGCGGTCATCCCGTTACAATTTGCTGCTGGTTCGTTGCTTGTCTTCGATAAACGACGATGGAATAAAAGGCCAATGCGAAGAAACCGGTCAGGAGAAACAACAGGAACCAGAGCGTCTTCTGAAGCGTCGTCGAGGTGTCAAGTTTCGCCCAATACCATAGCATTCCTACGAGAAGATAAATCCCGCTCGGTGCCGCGACCACGCCAACCACACCGCAGAAGGTTCTGAAAGCAGTTGAGGTCTCCAATAGTGAGATGGTCTTCGTGTCTGACAGATACAAAGCTAGCACAAGCGCCCCGGCTATTAGCATGATTGCGCTCGCAAGCGAGAAAAACGTTACGGTTCTCGGCCTGACTAACCAATCAGAACGTATTTCCCGTTGGGATGTCATGAATTGCTTATCCCTCCTTTAATAACGACGCGGCTGGAATTTGGCTGGAGGCGTGGTCAGTGACTCTCAGGATTTATTCGCCGCAGCTCCCGGCAGCGCCTTGAGCTTTTCTTGCGCCAGCGCCTTATACGGACTATTCACCGACGCCGCGTCTGTAAACGCCGCTTTCGCCTCCGGCACGCGCTTCAGGTTGAGCAGCGCGAACCCCAGCCGGTACTGGTTGCGCGCATAGCTCCCCTCATCGGATTTGAGCAACGGCGCGGCCGACCTGAAGTTGTCCACCGCTTGCGCATTGTTTTTCTTCTGGATATTCACTTGGCCCAAGGCGCTCAACGCCAGGCCCTTCTGCAAGCCACTCTGCTGTTTCCATTGCTCGTCGCTAAAGCCGTCCGGCTTCTTGGCCGTCTCCAGCAGCGAAACGGATTTCTTGGCGTAGGATTCCGCCTTATCGAGCTGCTCGCCTTTTTCGCTGTAATAGTCGGCCAGCAGCAGCAACATGCCGAGATTATCGGGATCCTTGGCGAGCAGCCCGTTGGCCACATCCAGCATCTTTGCAGTGTTCTGCGTCTGCCGGTAAGACGCTGCCGCAACGCCTAATGCTTGGCTCGCGAACGGTGAATCCGGAAAAAGCTGCGCGAACCGAACCAGCAGCCCCGCCCGTTTTGCGGCGTTAGCCGTCCGATACGCTCCATCGAAAACCAGTTGCTCCGCGTAAGCTACGTTTTCATGGACATCCTGCAGCGTTTGCGCCTTCAGCGTGTCCCAGGCCTCCTGCTTCATCCCTTCCGGCGCCGGCTTGTCCTTGTACCTCTGCAGAATCTGCGCGGTCTTTTCCCCATACGCGAGCAGCTTGTCGGCGTCGCCCTTCCCCTGTGCCGCGCGCACCATGTTCACTGCATTCGACAAACTATCGGGGTCCAGCGCAAACAATTTGTCTCCATACTCGAAAGCTTTATCGTAGTTCTTCGCCGCAATGTAGTAGTTGACGTACTGGTCGTCCACCACGATGGCCATGTCTCCCTGCGCGATGGCCGCAAACTTATCGATCAGCGCCAGCTTCTGCGCCGGATCGGTAGCCGCGTTGATTTCGGTCAGCGCGTGATCAGCATCCGAATTCGCCGGAATCGGAACGAATTTCCCAATCTGTTGCGCATTGGCAGAGTACGCCGCGCAAGCGGTCCCCAGCAAAAAAAGGAAAGCCCCAACGAGCACTCTCTCTCGCCGCATGGATGCCTCCCAAGATGGCCCCGTCCGAGGTCACCCACTAAATGGAATTCGCGCAAATCCTAGCGCCGCTCGCCCCGCAGCGCAAACAAATTCCGTAGTCTCTCGTTTTTTCTTTGGGTGCCTCAGCGTTCTCAGCGTCTCTGCGTTAGGCTTTCTTCGGTTCTTCCTCGCCCTCAAAATAAAAATGCCAGTGGCCCCGGCACCCAGGATTAAACCCCGCCCCACACCCCGGACACCGCGACTCACACCCCATATACTCCCGAATCGTCATCTCCACCCCGCAAGCCCCGCACAAAACCGCCCGCGCCTCCCACTCCCCACGCCCCCAAACCGCAATAGCATGCCCCGCCAGCGCCTCATGGCAATCCTTGCAAGCATAGTAGACCCCGCAACACCGCATCTTGATCGCAACAATATCCACCGCCGAGCGCCAATGCGCGCACCGCGTCTCCGCATCGACTCCCACCCCGCGCACATCCGGAATTGCGTGCGATCCGCGATCAGCCATTTCGCAAATCCCATCCACATTCCTTTAGTTCATCGACCAAAGTAGTATAAGCATACACAGAGAAGAACTAAATTGCCTGAAGCTGGGATTGCGATTGGTGAGATTTTCCCAAGCGACATACGGCTATTGTTCTGCAAGAAAATCGCCAACAGGTCTTCTGTGTTTGCGAGAATTGCAATCTAGGCATGCAGTCAGAAGATTCTCAAAACTATTGTCACCACCTTCAGCAACAGGCGTAACGTGGTCTAGTGTGGCTGTGAATCGCGTCAGTTGCTTTCGGCAGTATCGGCATTTATACGCATCCCTCTCAAAAACCTTTATGCGGTTTTCACGCACATTGTAGAAGTCAATTTCACTTTCCTTTACATCGGCCTTAGGTTCTGCGGCTTTGCGTTCTGCCCTAAGTTTTCGGCACGCTTCAATCTCATCTGGGATGAGTACCCGGTAAGGTGTGCCGTCTCGATTGGGTTCTCCCTGTTTCGTGATTGCGCCGATGGATTCCAGCGCACGAAAGATTTCTCGGACCTTTCCTTCTGAGATTGTGCTCTCAACGGCGGTGGAGTATGAGGATTTGACCAACCCGCGTCTCATTGCTCTGCCGCTCAGTCTTACGTTTGGGTTTCCGTTCTTTGCGATTGAGTGCCGGAAAGCATACCAGTAAAAGCTGCTTCGTAAGGTGACAAGAGAGGCTGTAGATCGTCTACGATTTCCCGAATAATTGTTGGAAGCTCAAGAGCCGAAAAATCGCGTCCAATTTCTGACTCGGACGCAGAAGCCGAACCACTCTCAATTTCATCCAGAAGCTTTCGTATCTGCTCAAACTGCTCTTTCATTCGGTTCCTCAGGCGCGTTCACATGAATTTTCGTCTTTTGAACGCAGCCACATCTGAAACGTCAAGATCAAACCACTCACCGTTCTTTCGTTTCGCAGCAAAGCGGTTGTGCCAATAGGCTTCAATGCCGGTTGGGTCATCCGTGCGGATGACGTGAACTGTGTTGAGCTTTTCAGGAAGCTGAATTGCAATCTCGTACTCCCTTCGGCCTGCCGCGTTGCTTCGTCCAACCTTGTAGAACTTTCCAGACTTCATCAAATAGACAGAGCCGATTTCTGCGTCATTCTGCCCGGTGTTGTTATCAGCAGAACTGACCCGCAATACATGCCCTTCACACAGAAGGATTATGTCTTCGTATCCTTCGCGGGTTCGGCAGTAATCGGCAAGTTTTCTCAGCAGAACCGCCTTTCTGCCAAACTTGTCAAACACCTTCGCATTGGGAAAGTCAGGGTCTGTGCCAGCCCTAAGCCGCACGTCACCAGTCGCGGGTATCCGGCCTAAGGAACGAGTCAGATCAATGTACTTTGCAAACAGGAAGTCTTCATCGTACGCAGCCTGAAGCTGGTTTGGAGAATAGTCAGCCTCGCGAACCGCATCTCCCCATCTCGCCCAGAATTTTCCAAGCCAATCTGCTTGCCTGATACCCGTCTCTTTGAGGAATCTTTCACGGCCTAGCGGTACTCCACCGTTGGCTTGGGCAGTTCGCTTTATCTCTTGCAGGATGAGCTCTTTCTTCATTTCGCGTGGGAGATTATACCCGCCGCGCCCCAACAGAACTCATTCAGCGCAGCAAAATCCGAAACCCCGGTTGCCCGTTTCCATCACCTGAAAGCTCACCCAATCCGTCAGACGGGCTAAGACCTGTCTCATTTCTCTTTTTTCCTCGTGCCGTAGAGATAGTGGTCAACGTTTTTTGACAGGTCGGTCGGAAGTCGCGCCCAATCACGTTCTGGCACCTGTCGTGTAGCTTCGGAAACTATATCGAGGATCGACTCCAGCGAATTTCCTAAACCCACGCCGCCCTTTGTGGCAGCTCCAGCAGCCGCATGTCGGCCGTCGCTCAATCCGTCACCACGTCTCTTTCGCTTCCGCATTGCCGTGCTCCGCTTCCCAGCTTACTCTACCATCATTCAGCGGGCTAAACCCGCAGAAACAAACCACTTATATTATTTCCTTGACAAACGGTACGAATATGATAACATATTCACGTCATGTCGGCGCTGTCCCGCGCCCCGGCACCCACATCGGGCGTCCGCTGGGCCGAGCCTCTAACCCCTTTAGAATACGCTCTTACAGACTATTACCTTTCTTATAAACAAAACGCGCCCGTAAGCCCTTTGAATTCCGCACTTACGAATGCCTCGCATCTCCCTGAATCTACTCACTTTGAAACCGCCTGTTTTCATACTCTTCCGCGCACTTCTCCCGCAACTCCTTTAGATTCCGCACTTACAAAAAACATAGGGGTGGGGGGTGCCTATTGAGCGCCCCTGGCTCTGCCGGGGTCTCAGCGCGCAGCTTGGGAGTCGAGCCAATGCTTGATATGCGGCTCAAGGAGGCTCAGCGGGACGGCGCCTTGCTCCAGGACGGTGTCGTGGAAGGCGCGGACGTTGAACTTGGCGGCGAGGCGGCGCTCGGCTTGGGCGCGCAGCTCGCGGATTTTGAGCTGGCCGAGTTTGTAGGCCAGCGCCTGGCCGGGCCAGACGATGTAGCGATCGACTTCGACGGTGATGTCCTGATCGGTCTTGCCAGTGTTGTCCTTGAAGAATTGGATGGCTTGGTCGCGCGTCCAGTTCATCGAGTGCATCCCGGTATCGACCACCAGCCGCACCGCGCGCCACATTTCGTAGCTGAGCTGGCCAAATTTGGAGTACGGATCGGTGTACAGCCCGACGTCTTCGCCGAGCCCTTCGCTATACAGCGCCCAGCCCTCGACAAAGGCGGAGTAGCCCACGTGCTTGCGAAATTCCGGCGTGTTCTCCATCTCCTGCGCCAGCGAAATTTGCAAATGGTGCCCGGGGACAGCTTCGTGGAGCGAGAGCGCTTCCATTTCCCACTTAGGCCGCGCGTGCAGATTGTAAGTGTTGACGAAATAGCAGCCGGGGCGTCCGGCCCGCGGCGAACCGCCCTGGTAATAAGCGGTGGTCTGCGAAGGCGCTTTGAAATCCGGAATGACGCAGACGCCGTAGGGCAGCCGCGGCAGCTTGCCGAAAAGATGCGCGAGTCCGGGATCGATGCGCTTGGCGATGATGCGGTACCCGTTCACCAGATCTTCCGGTTTGTCGTAGTAGAAGCGCGGGTCGGTGCGCAGAAATTCCGTGAAGTCGTGGAAGCTGCCCTGAAATTTGGTGGAGGCGATGACCTTGTCCATCTCAGCGCGAATTCGTTTCACTTCCGCCAAGCCGATCTCGTGAATTTGCTGCGGCGTGAGATTCAGCGTCGTTTGCCAGCGAATATGAAAAGCGTAAGCGGCAGGACCGTTCGGAAGCGCAATGGCGGCAATGTTTTCACGGCAGGCAGGCAAATAGGTCGAGTCGACGTAATCGTGCAGTTTGCGAAACGCGGGCGTGATGGAGGACGCGTAAATGCTTTTGGCTTTCTCGGTGAGGCGCGCGCGATCGGCTTCAGGAAAGTTTGGAGGAAATTCCGTAAAAGGCTGCAGCAGCGGGCTGGCGAGCGCATCGGCCGGCGTGAGATCGGCGATTTGCTTCGGCAAGTCGCGTAGCGCGATTTTCGGTGGCGTGTAGCCGCGCTTCAGGCCCTCTTGCAGCAGCGCAAGTTGCTGGTCGACCGCAGCGGGAAGCGCCGCGAGACGCTTCAGAACAATTTCGTAGTCGGCGACAGTCTGATGCGGCTGCATCGCGAGAGTATCCGCAGCGTCTTGCTGGAGGCCGTCCATTTGATTGAGCGGCATCCAAAGACTGCGCGGCACGACGCTGCGGAACGGAAACGGATCGTCGCCATACTGCAAGCCTTCGTTTGCCGTTTCGAGCAGTTCGAGGTAGAGATCGAAGTTGAGTTGCTCGCCAGTCGGGAGATCGGTGCGAGAGATGGCTTTCAGCGTGGCGAGGCTGTCAGCCAGATGTTTCTTGCGATGCGCAGTGCCGGCGAGCGAGTCGTCGGTCCAGCGATCGTCCTGGCCGGGATAGCCGACGTGCGTAGCGACCTCCGGATACTCCTGCATCCAGCGCCCCCAGTCGGCGTCGAGGAAGGCGCGAAGTTTTTGCGCGGCGTCAGAATGCGCTGTCGCAGATTGCGCCGCACTGGAATGCGAAGCATCGGATTGCGCGGCAACAGATCGCGCGTTAGCGCCTGGCTGCTGCGAATCCTTAGCCTGGCCAAAAGCGAGCAGCGGCAGCACAAGCATCGCGGTGCTGATGCCGGCTGCAAGCATGATGAGCATTCGAATCATTACGGCTTCCTCCCAGCGGCGGTGGCCAGTTCCCTTTCGCGTTCGCGTGCAAGCATAACGATGAGGCGCGCGGTTTCCGCCGCATCCATCGCGGTATTGTCGACTAGGACGGCGTCGGCGGCGCGCACCAGCGGCGAAACTTTGCGCTCGCGGTCGCGCTTGTCGCGCTCGCGCACTTCTTCGAGCACTTGTGCGAGGTTCATGTCCTCGCCTTTTTCCTGATGCTCTTTCCAGCGGCGTTCGGCGCGAATTTCCGGCGACGCTTCGAGAAAGATTTTCAACTCCGCGTTGGGGAAAACGACGGTGCCGATGTCGCGGCCTTCCATAACGATCCCACCTCCGGCGCCGGCGCGCTGCTGCTCGGCAACGAGCACGGCTCGCACCGGAGCGATCGTCGCGAGGCGCGAGGCAGCTTGCGCTACCTCAAAGGTGCGAATTTCTTGCGTCACTTCTTTGCCATCGAGGAAGACGCGATTCTTGATTCCAGCTTTTTCCTGCTCGGGAGTTGGCGGGCGAAGCTCGATGTGCGTTTCGTTCGCGAGCTTTGCCAATTGCGTTTCGTCATCGAGCGGAACTTTGCGCTGCACCGCCTTCAGTGCGAGGGCGCGATACATGGCGCCGCTGTCGAGATAGAGATAGCCGAGGATTCCGGCGACGAGACGAGCTACGCTGCTTTTGCCGGAGCCGGCGGGACCGTCGATGGCGATTGTG
Organism: Candidatus Acidiferrum sp.; assembly: GCA_035602505.1. Lineage (GTDB taxonomy): Bacteria > Acidobacteriota > Terriglobia > Acidiferrales > UBA7541 > Acidiferrum. Next base: position 46,873 of record DATNMD010000045.1, on the reverse strand, counting down.
AGTTTGGGCATGTGGCAGCGAATCGTGCCAGTTAAAAACCCATGATGTTGTAGCCGCAGTCGACGTAAATGGTTTCGCCGGTGATGCCGGCGCCGGCGTCGGAGAGGAGGAAGGCGGCGGTGGCGCCGACTTCGGCGGCGTCGACGTTGCGCTTGAGCGGGGCGCGCTCAGCGTGGGATTTTAGCATTTCGCCGAGGCCGGAGACGCCGCGAGCTGCCAGCGTTTTGATGGGGCCCGCAGAGATGGCGTTTACGCGAATATTTTTGGGGCCGAGATCGTTGGCGAGATAGCGCACGCAGCCTTCGAGAGCGGCTTTGGCTACGCCCATCACGTTGTATTTGGGCACAACTTTTTCGGCGCCGTAGTAAGTGAGCGTGATGATGCCTCCTCCTGTGGGCATCAGCGGAGCGGCGGCGCGCGCCACGGCGATCAGCGAATACACGCTGATGTCGTGCGCAATGCGAAAGCCTTCACGCGTGGTGTTGATGAATTCCCCTTTCATGTCTTCGGCGGGCGCAAACGCGACGCTGTGGACCAAGCCGTGCAGTTCGCCGTACTTCGTTTTCAGGGCGTCGAACAATTTCGCGATCTGCTCATCGGAAGAGACGTCGCACATAAAGCCGGACGCGCCGGGGAGATCGTTGATCAGATCTTTGGCTTCTTGCTCGAGGCGCTCGTTTTGGTAGGTGATGGCGAGACGCCAGCCGGCTTGCTGGAGTTTTTGCGCGATGGCCCAGGCGATGCTGCGCTTATTGGCCAAGCCGAAGATTACGGCAGTCTTTTGGGCATCCGTCATCCGATCTCCTCACAATTTCAATTCATTGCTCTGCAACCAACGCAGGCTTGGAAGCCGGTCATTACGTTGACGTCCTTCGCTACGTTCAGGATGACAGCGTATTGTACGTGCATTCGTGCTTTATTTGGTGATCGCCCAAGTGATTTTCAAATGCGGTGGAAGGCTTTCTCGATTTCTTTTATGGAATAGCGGAGGACTACGGGGCGGCCGTGTGGGCAGCTCATGGGGCAATCGGTTTTGGCGAGGGCGGCGAGGAGCCATTCCATTTTTGTTTGGTCGAGCGGCATGTTGACTTTGATGGCGGCGTGGCACGCGGTGGAGGCGGCGATTTTTGCCTGCAGCGTTTCGATGGAGATGGCGGCGTTTTCGCGCTCGATGCCGTCGAGAATTTCGGTGAGGAGTTTTTCGGCGTCGTTCGAAGCGACTCCTGCGGGAGTGGCTTGAATGGCGACGCTGCGGGGGCCCATAGGTTCGACTTCGAAACCGTTGGCGCTTAGTTCTTCGGCGATTTTTTCGTAGATGACGAGCTGGCGCGGAGAAAGCTCGAGAATCATGGGCATGAGCATGCGCTGGCTTTCGACTTTTCCAGCGCGGCGAGCTTCGAGGTGCTGTTCGAAGAGAACACGTTCGTGGGCGACGTGTTGGTCGACGAGCCAGAGGCCTTCGCCGTTGACGGCGACGATGAAGCTGGAGCTGACTTGGCCGAGCGGTTTTAAATCGGCGATTTGGTCGGGGTGTGGGAGCGTCGCGGGAGCGCTGCCGTTTCCCGCTGCGAAATTCGCGGCCCAGTTTGGTGTGGGGGGCTCGGTGGCGAGGCTTGGCGCACCGAAAGCTGCGCCAGATTCGATCGAGGACTCCAGCCCTCCGGGAAATGCGAAGCGCTGCTCGACGGGTTGTAGCGGGGCGCTGCTCAGATCGAAGCCGCCGTCGGAGCCCACGCCGCTGCCTAGGCCGATTTCCTCCATGGCGGGAATGATCGCGCGGGGAACGATGGACGGCGCAGCGGGATCCATTGATGGGGGGTTTGATAGCGACGCGGCACTTGCGTTTTGCGATGCGGCGGCCGCGGCGGCGAAACTGGCGATCGGGCGGACTGCCATCAGCGCTTGGCGGATGGCGTCGCGGGTGAAGTCGTGCACGAATTGGGAGCGGCGGAAGCGCACTTCGATTTTTGCGGGGTGGACGTTGACGTCGACTTCATCGTAGGGCATCTCGAGGAATAGGAGCGTTGCGGGGAAAACATTGCTGGGAAGAATGTTGCGATACGCTTCGTGAATGGCGTGGAGAATCAGGCGATCGCGGACGAGACGGCGATTCACGAAAATGTAGATGCCATTGCGATTGGGGCGCTGGACTTCCGGGCGCGAGGTGAATCCGTAGACGGTTAGCCGTGCTTTTTCTTCGCTCTGCTCGAGTTCGGGTTCGGTAATGGCGGCGCGAAATGCGGCGGAGACGACCGGGATTTCGATCAGCTCGTCGACGGATTGCTTGCCGAAGAGTTGGTAAACGCGCTCGGCGAGACGCTCGACCGGAGAGCAATCGACGATTTGCTGCGTCGGTGTGGTGAGAATGAATTGGCGGCCGGGATTGGCGAGGGCGTAGTGGGTGACGAGCGAGGCGATGTGGCCTAGCTCGGTGGTATCGGACTTGAGGAATTTGCGGCGCGCGGGGACGCTATAGAAAAGATCGGCGACGCTGACGGTGGTTCCGGTCGGTAGACCTGCGGATTTTACGTTGACGAGTTTGCCGCCGGCGAATTCGACGCGCGTGCCTTCGGCGTCTTCCTCGGCGCGGGTTTCGAGGAGCAGGCGGGAGACGGCGGCTATAGTCGGGAGGGCTTCGCCGCGGAAGCCGAGCGTGGCGATGGAAAGGAGATCGTCGGCGGAACGCAGCTTGCTGGTGGCGTGGCGCTCGAAGGCGAGGAGCGCGTCGTCGTGGGACATGCCGTGGCCGTCATCGATGACGCGAATCATGCGCTTGCCGCCAGCTTCGACTTCGACGCGAACGGTCTTTGCGCCGGCGTCGAGGGCGTTTTCGAGGAGCTCCTTGACGACGGAAGCGGGACGCTCAACGACCTCGCCCGCGGCGATGCGGTTAGCGACGGCCTCAGGCAATATGCGTATGCGCGACATTGCCCCTTATTGTCCCGCCATTTTCATTTCAAGAATCCGCCAAAATATACAACATCAATGGTGACAATCATGGCGATCACTGCAAGCCAACCCCAAAATAGAAGTTTCTTTTCCCGATTCTTCCAGGCAAAGCGTCCCAGGGCGGCAAGGAATATAACCTCAGACATAATGGTCACGATTGACAAAGAATCAAAAATCATGGTGTACCGAAGCCCTGCGTCCTAAAGAGACTGCAAAGAAGGATATCACTCGGCGGCTTTCTTGGCTGTGGGCTTGATGGCGATGCCTAGTTGGTCGAGTTGGTCGGTGTCGACTTCGCTGGGGGATTCGGCCATTAAGTCTTGGGCGGCGGTGGTTTTGGGGAAGGCGATTACTTCGCGCAGGGATTTTTCACCTGCCAGGAGCATGGCAATGCGGTCGATGCCTAGGGCTATGCCGCCGTGGGGTGGCGTGCCGTAGGTTAGCGCGTCTAGGAAGAAGCCGAAGCGGCGGCGGAGTTGTTCTTCGGTTAGGCCGAGAGCTTTGAAGAGGCGCTCTTGAATGTCTTGGCGGTGGATTCTTATGCTGCCGGAGCCTAGCTCGTTGCCGTTGAGGACGAGGTCGTAGCCTTTGGAGCGGACTTCCCAGGGGGCGGATTCTAGTTTTTCCAAGTCTTCATCGACTATGCCGGTGAAAGGATGCTGGGCGCTGACCCATTGCTTGTCGGATTCGCTCCATTCAAAGAGGGGGAAGCCGGTGATCCAGAGAAATTTCCATTGCGATTTGTCGATCAGGTTGAGTGCTTCGCCGAGTTGCAGGCGAAGTTGACCGGCGATGAGCGCGGCGGCTTCGGTGCCTTTGATTTGCTGCTTGGAGCTCACGGCGACTACGAGATCGCCGGGCTTTGCGCCGGCGGCTTCGGCTAATTTCTTGACGTTTTCTTGACCGATCAGTTTTTCTACTGTTGAGGTGGTGCCTTCGGGCGCGACTTTGACGAAGTATGCGCCGCGGGCGCCGAGGGATTTTGCTTTTTCTGTGAGGTCGTCTATTTGCTTGCGCGAATAATTTGCTGCCCCGGTTGCGGCGAATGCGAAGACGTTGCCTTCGATTTGCAGCTTTTGTTTTGCTTCTTCGGGGAAGCAAGTTGTGATTTCGTGCAGCTCCATGGCGAAGCGGAGGTCGGGCTTGTCGCTGCCGTATTTCCGAATCGCGTCCTTGTACAGCATGTGCGGGAAGGGGCGCTCGGCTTTTATTCCGGCGACGGCGCAGGCGCGGACCATCACGTTTTCGATGACTTCAAAGATATCTTCCTGGCGCGGGAACGACATTTCCAGGTCGAGCTGGGTGAATTCGGGCTGGCGGTCGGCGCGGAGATCTTCGTCGCGGAAGCATTTTACGATTTGGAAGTAGCGGTCGAGGCCGCCAATCATCAGGATTTGCTTGAAGATTTGCGGCGATTGAGGGAGCGCGTAGAACTGGCCGTGATGCACGCGGCTGGGGACGAGATAATCGCGGGCGCCTTCGGGAGTGGAACGCGTGAGCATGGGGGTTTCGACTTCGATGAAGCCCATTTCGTCCATGACTTTGCGGATTTCGAGGACGATTTTGTGGCGGAGCGCGATGTTGCGATGCGGCTTGGCGCGGCGGAGATCGATGTAGCGATAGCGCAGGCGGGTTTCTTCCGCGGCGTTGATTTCGTCTTCGACGGGGAATGGCGGAGTTTTGGCGTTGTTGAGGATGTGGAGTTTGGTGGCGACGAGCTCGACTTCGCCGGTGGCGAGCTCGGGATTGGCCTTTTGGCGTTTGATTACATTGCCTTCGACGGCGACGACGAATTCGCTGCGGGCTTGTTCGGCTTTGGCGTGGGCTTCGGGCTGCGTTTCCTTGTTGAAGACAACTTGGACGATGCCGGTGCGGTCGCGGACATCTAGGAAGAGCAAGTTGCCTAGGTCGCGGCGGCGATGGATCCAGCCCATTACGATGGCGGGTTTGCCGGCGTCGGAGTCGCGCAGGGCGCCGCAGTAGTGGGTGCGTTTTAGGTTGCCGAGAAAATCTAGCACGGTGGTTCTTCCTCGCTAACGGCGATGCTTATTTTTACGTTGAGGTCCTTCAGCTATCCTTATCGGATAGCTTCAGGATGACACGGTTTACATCTCGCACAAAGTAATGGCCCGGGTAGCGCATCAAAAGGCGCCCGCGACGGTCCGCGGCCGCTACGGGAGCAAACTCGGCGCTCTCGCTACTGCGACGCCGGCTTTTGGTCGCGCAAAAATTGTAGTAGGTCCGGTTCGGTCAGTTTTTGTTGCGTGCCGTCGGCTAGAGTTTTGAGGGTCCAGAGACCTTCGCTTACTTCGTTGTCGCCTAGGATTAGGGCGTATTTTGCGCCTAGTTTGTCGGCTTGGCCCAGGGCTTTGCCGAATTTTTGTTCTAGCGGGGGAAGCTCTACGCTGAATCCGGCGTTGCGTAGATCTTTTGCGGCGCGGATGGCGGCGGCGTAGGCGTGTTCGCCCATCCAGGCAATGTAGACGTCGCGGCCTTGCTGTATTTGGCCTTTACCGCTTTCTTGCAGGGACAAGATTAGGCGGTCTTCGCCGATGGCGAAGCCGATGCCTTTGGTGGGCGGACCGCCGAGGAGTTCGACCAGGCCGTCGTAGCGGCCGCCGCCGCAGACGGCGTTTTGCGCGCCTAGACCTGGGGCAGTGATCTCGAAGGTCGTGCGCATGTAGTAGTCGAGGCCGCGGACTAAGCGCCAGTTCTCCTGGTAGAGGACGCCGCGGACCTGGAGCTGGCGCTTTACCTCGGCGTAGTGCGTTTTGCATTCATCGCAAAGATGGTCGGTGATGTGCGGGAGCGTGGCGATGATGGCTTGCTCGCTTTCGAGCTTGGAGTCTAGGACGCGGAGCGGATTGGTGTCGATGCGGCGCTGGGAGTCGGGGCCGAGCTTGTCTTTTACTTTTTCGAGGGCGGCTTTGAGGTTTGCGACGTAGCCGCGACGGCAGTTCTCGGCGTTGTGGCCGATGGAGTTGATGTAGAGCGTTGCACCTTGCAGGCCGACCTTGTCGAAATACGTCATCAGCATTTCGATGACTTCGGCGTCGATGGCGGGGGCGTCGGTGCCGCCGAGGATTTCGGCGCCGATTTGATAGAACTGGCGATAGCGGCCTTTTTGCGGGCGCTCGCGGCGGAACATCGGGCCCATGTAGTAGAGCTTTACGGGCTGCGGCTGCTGCTGCATGTTGTGTTCGATGTAGGCGCGGCAGACGGAGGCGGTGGCTTCGGGGCGAAGTGAAATTGACTCTGTTCTCTTACGCTCCTGGAATTGGCGTTCGTCTTCTGGACTAACGAAGTTTCCGGCGGGACTAAACTCCGCATCCATGTCAAACAATTCGTCGGCCAATTCCTCCGTCGTCGGCCGAAGAGGAAAACTGAACATCTCTTTGGAGACGATGTCTGTCTCACCCCCCACGGCTCGCGCAAAGAGATCCGTAGGCTCGAAGATCGGAAGGCCAATTTCGCCAAAGCCGAATGTGGAGAAGACTTCGTGGGCGGTTTGCTCGACGCGATTCCAGAGTTCGGTGTCGGGCGGGAGGAGATCGCGTGTGCCCTTGATGGCATGGAACTTGCGGCGCTCTTCTTTTTTTGCTGTGGCGTCGCTCACGTGACTGGTTCCTCGCGGTAGATGTTTTTGTATTCGACGTAGCGCTGGGCGTAGGCGTCTATGGCGGACTGGTCGGTGGCGGTTAGGGGGCGCTTTACTTTGCCCGGGTGGCCTACTACTAGACTGCCGGGAGGGACTTCGGTGCGCTCGAGGAGCAGGGTTCCGGCGGCTACGATGCTGCCAGCGCCGATCTTTACTCCATTGAGGATGATGGCGCCCATGCCGATTAGGCAGCGGGACTCGATGGCGCAGCCGTGCAGGGTGACGCTGTGGCCGATGGTGACGTCATCGCCGAGGAGGAGCGGATATTCGTCGCGCATTACATGGAGGACGCAGCCATCTTGGATGTTGGTGCGGGCGCCGATGCGGATGTAGTGCACGTCGCCGCGGACGACCGTGCAGGGCCAGACGCTGGAGTCGGGGCCGATGACTACGTCGCCGATGATTACAGCGGCGGGGTCGATGTAAGCGGAGGCGGCGATTTCTGGGCGCTTGCAGCGGTAGGGTCGGATGTCCGGTTGTCGAGTCACTCTGTACCTGCGTGGGGCAAGAGATTGGGCTTAGTTAACCGTAACACCCTCCCCCCCCGTTTTTTCGTAAGTGGTGATTCTAATCGACTTTAAGTCTCTTTAGAATGAACACTTGTAGAAGTGCGGATTCTAAAGGACTTACGGACGCGTTAACTATGCGCCTCGAGCACCCCGGGAAAACCTTCGGAAAAAGCCGCAGGGCTGCGCGGACTCCGCCCTGCACTACAGGTGTTGCTCCTGGCATCAATCTGTAGACGAGAGCTAAACCATTTCTCCTTTGCTTGATGATGGCTGAACGCGATGGAAAAAGAAAATGCGGCAACTTGGTTGCCGCACTTCGGGACTTTACGTGATTGTACCCAGGAGAATTATAGCTAAAGAGCGATTTGCACTCAAGGCAAAAGCATCTCGGGCTCTAGCGTTCCAACGGGCGGCGGTGTGACGAGTAAGGACCGATTAGTCAGGCGCTACTCGACTTGTTTCCTCGCAGCGCATACCGCAGGAAAAGATAGGAAAGCAAGGCCGCGAACCCGGCACAGACCAGGATTGTAAGAGAGCCGCCGACGGCTCCCCAAAAAGATACGTGACCGCCGTATTGCTTCATCGACTCGATTTCTCGGAGTTGATCGGAAACAAACAGCAAGGGCAAAAATATCGCCGCGATCCCCGCGATTAGACCAAGGACTCCGCCGAGAACTCTCAGGATAGCCGAGCGCATGCCTTCCCTCGCAGGCCGGTCGTTAGTCGATTTGGACTTGGGGGCCGGAGGTGGTGCCGGCTAGTTGGTCTAGGCGGGCGCTGACGGCGCGGGCCAAGTCGTACATGCTTTTTGCGCCTAGGGCGTGTTCGCCCAGGAGGGCTACCGGTTTGCCGGTGTCGCCGCCTATGCGGATGCGGGGGTCGATTTCGATTTCACCCAGGACGGGAACGCCGTAGGCTTGCGCGGTTTTTGCGCCTTCGCCATGGCCAAAGATGTCGATGGGCTTGGCGCAGTGCGGACAGGAGAAGGTGCTCATATTTTCTACTACGCCGAGGACTTCAACGTTTACCTGGCGAAACATTTCGATGGCTTTGCGGACGTCGGCGAGCGCGACGGTGGAGGGCGTGGTGACTACTACTGCGCCGGTGACCGCTACGGTTTGGATCAGCGTTAGCTGCACGTCGCCGGTGCCGGGCGGGAGATCGATGATGAGATGGTCGAGCTCGCCCCATTGCACGCTGCGCAAAAATTGCGTGATGACGCTGTGCAGCATGGGGCCGCGCCAAATCATGGGCTTGTCGCCGGGATTCAGCAGGCCCATGGAGATCATTTTCAGGCCGGCGACTTCCACGGGGATGATGCGCTTGTCCATGGTGGCGAGCGGCTCTTGCGTGGTGCCGAGCATGATGGGGACGTTGGGGCCGTAGACGTCGGCGTCGAGGAGGCCGACTTTGTGGCCGAGCTTTGAGAGGGCGAGCGCTAGATTGACCGCGACAGTGGTTTTGCCGACGCCGCCCTTGCCGCTGGCGATGGCAACGAGATTTTTGACGCCCGGGATGCGCTGGCGTTCGGGCATTTGCTGCGGTGCGCCTGGAGGCATTTGCGGTTTCCTGTCTGACATCTTGCCGAGATGGGGCGCAGCAGTGCTGCGCCCCTACAAAGAACCGAGCAACATCAAGCTGTGGCGCCGTGGCATTTTTTGTATTTTTTCCCGGAGCCGCAGGGACAAGGATCGTTGCGGCCGACTTTCGCGCCGGCGCGCACCGGCTTCGGCGCCTCGGCCTGCGCGGGGCCGGTCTGATACTGCAAATCTTTTTGCTGGCGCTGTTGGCGGCGCTCAATTTGCCTGGCGACTTCGGGGAGGCGCTGCAGCTCGCTGGCACTGGCACGCGCCGCGGCGCTGGCCACAGCGGCTTGCGCGCCCCCACCTCGCGGCGCGGGCCCGCGTTGAGACTCTGGCCGAAGCTGCATTTCGTCCGGATGCTTTTCCGCTTGCTGCATTTGAATGTGAAAGAGATAGCGGATGGTTTCGTTGTCAATGCGCGTCATCATGTCTTCAAAGAGCACGAAGGCTTCTTTCTTGAACTCGACGAGCGGATCTTTCTGGCCGTAACCGCGCAGGCCGATGCCTTCTTTCAGGTGGTCCAGAGATAGCAGGTGGTCTTTCCATTGTGAATCGACGACGTCAAGAATGATGCGACGCTCAAGCCAGCGCATCAGCTCGGAGCTGAACTGTTTTTCCTTTTCCTCGTAGCGCTTGATCACGGCTTCTACTGCGGCATCGGCGAGTTGGTCATGGCTTAGGGTTCCAGGATCGGCGGCAGCGGTTTTGGCGTCGATGCCGAACTGGCTATTCATCTCCGCAAGAAATTGCGCGGCGTTCCATTGATCGGGGTGCTGCTCGCGCGGGCAGAAGGTGTCGACCAGTTCGCGGGCGACGTCTTCGGCGATCTCGAGAACGTAGTCGCGCTGATCTTTCCCTTCGAGCGCGGAACGCCGGATGCCATAAATCGTCTCGCGCTGCTTGTTCATTACATCGTCGTACTCGAGCAAGTGTTTTCGGGCGTCGAAGTTTTGCGCTTCGACTGATTTCTGCGCATTTTCAATGCGGCGTGAGATGAGGCCAGACTCGATGGGTATGCCTTCGGTCATGCCCAGGCGATACATCAGCGCCTTGACGCGCTCGCCTCCGAAGATGCGCATCAAGTCGTCTTCCAGCGAGAGGAAAAAGCGCGAAGAGCCAGGGTCGCCCTGGCGGCCGGCGCGTCCGCGCAACTGGTTATCGATGCGGCGGGCTTCGTGGCGTTCGGTGCCAAGAATGTGCAAGCCGCCGAGTGCTACGACTTCATCGTGTTCGGATTTGCACTGTTCGGCAAACTGGTCATAGATCGGTTTCCATTGATCGGCAGGAACCTGAAAGATCTTGCCTTCATTCTGGAAGAGGACCATGGGCACGGTGGCTTGCGCGGCGTCGCCGCTTGCGCCGTCCGTCCCGATGACCGCTGGAGCGGCTGCATAGGGCATAGCCAGCTTGTTTTTCAGAAAATGCTCGCGCGTGAGAAATTCAGGATTGCCGCCGAGCAGAATGTCTGTTCCGCGTCCAGCCATGTTCGTGGCTACGGTAACGGCGCCCTTGCGGCCGGCCTGCGCTACGATGCGCGATTCGCGCTCGTGCTGCTTGGCGTTGAGCACCTGGTGCGGGACTCCCGCTTTCCTCAGGATCTCCGCGATGGTTTCTGATTTTTCGATGGAGATGGTGCCCACCAACACCGGCTGGCCGCGCTCGTGATAATGGCGGATGCCGTTGGCGAATGAATTGTCTTCCTGCAAAATGCCGTTCACCACGGCTTCAAACTTTTCCTTCTCGGTCCGATAGACGACGTCCGCGTATTCTTTGCGAATCAGTGTGCGATTGGTGGGAATTACCACGACGTCGAGGTTGTAAATCTTGCCGAATTCCGCCGCCTCGGTTTCCGCCGTGCCGGTCATGCCGGAAAGTTTCTTATACATGCGGAAATAATTCTGAAAAGTGATGGTCGCGAGCGTTTGATTCTCGCGCTCGATCTTCACGCCTTCCTTGGCTTCCACGGCCTGGTGCAAACCGTCCGACCAGCGGCGGCCGGGCATCTGGCGCCCGGTAAATTCGTCGACGATGACAATTTCGCCGTCTTTGTTGACGTAGTCGACGTCGATTTTGTAGAGCGTGTGCGCGCGCAGCGCCTGATAGACGTGGTGCATCGCGTCGATGTTCGCCGGATCAGACATATTGGTGAGACCGAGCAGGCGCTCGCATTTGTTGAAGCCTTCTTCGGTCAGCGTGGCCTGGCGATGCTTTTCGTCAATCGTGTAGTCAATGTCCTTGATCAGCTTGGGGACGATTTTGTCGATCTTGAAATATTTGTCGGTGGACTCTTCCGAGGGGCCGGAGATGATGAGCGGGGTGCGCGCCTCGTCGATCAAAATGGAGTCGACTTCATCGACGATGGCGAAGTGATGGCCGCGTTGCACACAGTGCGCGAGGTCGTACTTCATGTTGTCGCGCAGATAGTCGAAGCCGAACTCGTTGTTGGTGCCGTAGGTTATATCGGCTCCGTAGGCCGCGCGACGCTGCTCGTCGTCCAAATCGTGGACGATTACTCCGACGGAGAGGCCCAGCGCGCGGTACAGCGGGCTCATCCATTCGGCGTCGCGGCGAGCCAGATAATCGTTCACCGTGACGATGTGCACGCCGCGTCCGGCCAGCGCATTCAAAGCCGCGGGCAGAGTGGCGACGAGCGTTTTGCCTTCGCCGGTCTTCATTTCCGAGATTTTGCCGTCGTGCAGCACCATGCCGCCGATGAGCTGCACATCGAAATGGCGCATGTTCAGGAAGCGGCGGCCTGCTTCGCGAACCATCGCAAATGCCGGGACGATCGCGGGCACCAGAGCCTGGCGCATGGACTCACGGAAGGTGGGCTCGGTTGGATCCAAGTCCTTGAGCTGCGCCTGAATGGGCTCTTTCAGCGCTTGGAAGCGCGTCTTTAGCTCGTCATCGCTGAGCGCCTTGATTTCGGCTTCGCGCTCGTTAATGGCCGCGACGAGAGGCTGCAATTTTTTGACATCGCGCTCGTGCTTGGTGCCAATAAATTGCGCAATGACCCTGTCTAGAACCTGTGCTGGATCCATGAGTGGCTTCGTTTCCTGCCGTGTTCGACCGTGCCGGAGGCCCGCATGAGCGGACTAAGACACCAGCGTAAACACTTTATTCTATCTGTTTAGATGCGCGAGCGCCAAACGGGGAGCAGTAAACCTCAGGCATTGCGGTGCGGTTATCTGGCGACTACGACGTCTGAGGCCACCACCGGCTTGGCAATTTCTTGCACAGGACCACCGGGCGACATATTGTCGGCCAGCAAACGGCGGAGCTTGCCGCGCTCTTCCAGGTTCATGTCCACAATCTCGAAAGACATGCCCTGGCCGCGGTAGTCACGCAGCAAAGCCGTGGCTTGGAGATTGCGCAAGCCTAGTTGCATCTTCAACTGCACGGGCGTCCCTGGCGGCAGGTGGCGATCGATGGTGGCGAGTCCACCGGCCAGGCTCACCGTGCGAATTTCCATGCGGCAGTTCTGGCTAAGGTTGATGCTGAACGCAACCACGGGCTTGTGCAGCCGCACGCGAGTATGCCGGCGCTGACGCACAAACTTGCAGTTCACGGCCGTTTCGAGCGGAGCCAGCGTGAGGTCCGCTTTGCTCAAGCCGCTCTTGGAAAAGAATTCCCGTGCCCATGCGGGATCGAGCTTCTCAAGCGCCTGCAAGGCGGCGATGCGCAGCTCCTGCTGATGAGCCCAGCCAAAGACCTTTTTGGCCTCGACGATGCGCTTCAATGCGGCGACAGACTCGGGCGCATGAATGCGGCCCAGCGCTTCGGCGGCTCTCACGCGCAAAAACGGGCTGGCCCCGGCGGGCAGATCGCCATCCACAATGTTCATCAAGCGGCCGAGCGCTTCGCGGTCACCAGCAATGCCGATTTCATCGATGACCATCGGCATTACCAGTGGATCGACATGGTCGAGCAGCTTCAAGAGAATTCGGCATCGCCCCGGGGCGCCGCTCGCGGAAAGCTGGCGCACCACGCGGTCCTGCGAAATTCGCGGAAAATTCTTGATGCGGCCCGGGAGGAAAACCTCGACCGCTTGCGGGTCCACCTTGCTGAGCAAACCGACCATCTCCGTGGCTTCCGGCACCGGCCCGCCGCGGACGGTGCTACGCAGATACTGCACGGCTTCCTCGCCCAGATCGGTGGCCAGGTTGGCGATGTGCTCGGCATCATCGCGCAGGCTGCAGCGATTAAAACGGCTGGCAAGCTGCTCCATGGTGCTTTGCGGCAGCAGCTTCAGAACATTCGTGAGTCCAGCGGAGGTCTGCCGGGCCCGCAAGGCCTCTTCGACAAATTCGGGAATGCGCTCTTCAATGCCCATCTTGCCGCGCAAGGTCTGCGCGATCCCGGGGCGTTGTGCTTCGACCCCCGCGACCAGATCCAGCGCTTGTTCCATGGCCGAAAAACAGCGGTTGGTCGCCGCTTGCTGGCTTAAGCGCACGAAAGCAGCGCTGACCAACGCTTGCAACTCGGCATCTTGTTCAACGCTCAGGCGCAGGCCCACATGCCGCAGGGCTTCGCCAAGCAGCTTGGGATCAATTTTCGTATACAACTCGGCAAGCTGCGAAAGGCCTGCGGCCGCTTTTTTGCGCCCCTCGCTGTCTTCGCTTTCCGCGCAAGCAGCGTAGTTTTGCAAGATGCTGATGGCTTCGGCAACATCGCCCTTCTTAATCAAATCGTTGACGTAGGACTGAATATTCTTAGGGGGAATGCACCAGGCTTCCTCGGAGAGGAGCACAGCGCGCTTGCCGCTTTCGGGAACCGCAGCCCAAAACTGGCGGTCCAGAATTTCGCGGTGCGATTCGATCAGCAGCCCCGCATCGCTCATCTTGTCTTCGTGCGCGCCAAGTATTTTGCGCAAATTATCAATTTCGTGGTTCATGCGGTCGAGCATCTGCCGGACCGCGTTTACCTTTATTTCGCCGCGCTCGAAGCGTTCAAGGGCAAAGCGAATAGCCAGGTGCTCGGCAAGCTGGATCAGCACGGATTGGTCGGGTTTGTGGTCGGGCGCTTTTGCGGCCAGCTCGGCAAGTGCTTGCTTCAGGACATCTTGCGCGCGAGCAGGTAGTTGCGACAGCTCTTCGTGGATACCCCGACCAGGACCGGAAGTTCCCGCAGCGCCGGTGGCACCGATTTGTCCGAAGCTCGTGAGCGCGGTGAGGATGCGATACATTTCCGCTTCGCTGGGCTCGAGGGAGCCGCGGCCAGGACCGGGCCCCGGACCGGCACCGGGGCCGAGACCGCCCGGAGAATCCGTTTGCGACAAGGCACCTGAGGAGGTGCCAGGCCCGCCATTTGCGGTTGATCCGCCGCTCGTTTCCCAGCCAACTGCTGACGCACCACCATCGGCCGACCCACCAGTGGAACCGATCGACGAGCCGGGCGTGCCCGAGCCTTTTGAGCCTTGCGCCGCGGCAATCATCTCGAGCAATTTTTGCGGATCATTCAGCCAGCGATTGAACTGGTCGGAGTCACCACCCCCAAGCGTGGCAGCCGCCAACTGCGCGGCCATGCCCGCTTCCTTCATGCGTGAGTCGGTGGCCACAAAACAAATTTCGTTGATGCGAATTCCCCGAGCAGTAGCCAGAGTGGCTTTCAATTGCAGGGCCAGTTCCGCCGGCTTGGATTTGCCGGTGGGAAAAGCGCGAACAAAGCGATTCAGCTCGTCTTGCGGGATGCACGGAAAGAACTGCACGCTGCCAACGCCCGCGGCGGAAAGCAGCTCGGCAAATTGTTTTTCCGCGGGCGCGCCTTCGAGCGGCACACCATCCAGCAACAACTGCGAACCCGTCGCGGCGAGCAGCAGACCTGCATCGGTTGAGTCTGGAATGGCCGCACGCAATTCACGCCAGGCGCTATCGAACTGCTCGACTGTACGGACGTGGTCAAACCCGTACAAACGGGCAAACTTCAGGAGAATGTTCAGGCTTCTGACGAAGGCCCGTGCTGAAGTCGTTTTGGGGTCGACTGTTCTCATCCTCTGCCGCGCATCCCGATAGAACTACCTCACTAGTACCGTAGCTTTATGGCAGGACGGCGGCAATGGTACAGAGGTTCCATGTGCTCCGCGCGTCACGCACCAGGGGAACGGACCAAAAACCTGTTCGAATGTACGGTATGGCTCCTTAGGAGGACAGGTGCACCAGTGCGCCAAATCAGGGCAGGTACCGAAAATCTTCCCGGGCCTCACAGCTTGGGGCACTCAGACATCCGCCGTCGGCCAACTGAAGAATCCTTATTCTTTGCGCCGCATCGCGGAGCATTGTTCAGGGGCTGGTGCAACAGGTGAGCGCACGGTTGAAAAACGCGGAGCCGGCGCCGGCAGCAGCACCGCCACGCACAGCAGATCGTCTAGTTCTTGGACATAGCCATGCGGCCGCGTCGCCGCGTTCGGTTCGTGGCTTGCGCCGCAAGGGGCAAACCGCCAAGCTCCATCAATAGTTTCCGCAGCCTGGCGCGGTCTTCGAGGTCCATGTCCACAAACTCGAAAGCCATGGCTTGCGGCCGCGCCCCTCGCACGATGGCCTGGGCCTTAATGTTGCGCACGCCGTGCGCGATCTTGAAGGTCAAGAGCGAACCCGGTGCCAGATGACGCTCGCCAGAGCCCACGCCGCCGCCCAGATTCAACTCGGGTATGGACAGCCGAAAATTTTCGCGCATGTTGACAGTGGTCGCCACCAGGTTGCGTCCCAGCTTCAAGCGCGCATAGCGGCGCTGGCGGATCACGGAAACATTGGGGTCTGGGTCCGTCGGTTCCAACACCAAATCCTTGCGCTCAAGGCCGCAAGGAGCGAGCTTGTCAAGAGCGGTGTTCGCGTCAATGCGCATCAACGCTTGCGCTGACGCAATGCGCAGCTCCTCCGGATATTGCCAGCGCCAAAGCTGGCGGGCGTCCATGATGTGCGTCAGCAGCGTGGTTGCCGCCGTTCCGCGCAACCGGCCCAGCGCTTCGATGGCCTTCACACGAATGAATCCCGAGGTCGCTTCGTTCGCCGCCAGCTCCAGCAACACTGGAATACATTCCGGCCGTCCGCTCATTCCCATCTCGTCGATAGCCAGGGGCCGGATCAGCACATCCAACGAATCGTAGAGCGCCACGAGCAGCCCCGCTCGCCGATCCGGCGGCGCCGAAGATAGCTGGCGCACCGTACGGTCGTGCGAAGTGCGCGGCCACTGGGACAAGCGTACCGGGAGAATCTTGCTCACCGCTTCAGGCGCGAGCAGCGTCAGCAACCCGATAGTTTCCGCCGCTTCGGATGCGGGAGCGGTCTGCAGCGTCTCTACCAAACGTTGCGTGGCGTCCTCGCCCAGCCCACGGACAATCTGGCTGAGAAGCTCGCAATCATCGCGAAACCCACAATGGCCAAAGCGATGGGTGACATAATGCAGCGTAGCTTTGGGCATCAGGGTCAAGATATCGATCATGCCATCGGCGATTTGGCCGCCGCGCAGGGCTTCTTCCACGAACTCCGGCATGCGCTCCTCGGCGCCGATACGCGGCCGCAGGCTCTGCGTGGAGCCGGGACGTTGCGCTTCTACGTTGTCCAGCGAAGCTAGCGCCTGCTGCATCGCCGGGTAACATCGCTTGCTGGCCGCTTCCTGGCTCAGCCGCACAAATGCGGCGCTCACCAGCGTCTGCAGTTCCGGCTCGCGCTCAATGGCCAGTTGATTTCCCAATCGCCGGATGGCATCCATTAGAGCGCTACCGTCGCCGCTGCCGTAAAGCTCCGCCAAATCGGAAAGCCCTATCGCGGTGGTGCGGCGTGCCTCGGGATTTTCCAAGGAGATGCAGGCCGCATATTTCATCAAGATTTCGTTGACCGTCTTCAACTCGCCGCGCCGCAGCATGTCTTCCAGGTAGGCGCGAACGTTGCGTGGCGGCACGCACCACGACTCGTCGGAAGTCAAAACTTCCTTTTTGTTTTCGTCGGGCACTTGCGCCCAGAACTCCTGGTCCAGCAGCTCCGTGAAGGACTGCACCTGCAATCCTGCATTGGCCATCATGTCTTCTTGCGAAGCCAAGATTTTGCGCAGCCCTTCGATTTCCGCGTTCATGCGGTCGAGCAGTTGCTTAACGGCGTTTACGCGCAGCTCGCCGCGCTCGTAACTGTCCAGCGCGAAGCGAATGGCCACGTGCTCGGCCAGCTTGAGCAGCATGGGCTTATCTGGTTTCTCGTTGGGAGCCTGCGCGGCAAGTCCGGCGAGCGCTTGCTGAAGCGTGTATTGCGCGCGAACGGGCAGCGCGCTCAATCTCGATTGAAACGTGGGGACTTCCATACGCGCTTCCGGGTCCTTGCGCGACTTGCCCAATTGCGCGAAGAGTCCAAGCATTGCGCGCACATCTTCTTCCGCCACGGAAAATCCGCCGGCGCCGCCGCCCGCTTCCCCGCCGCCGGCCCCGCCTGCCATTGAACCGGCTCGCAGCAACGCCGAAGCCGTCAACCATTTGCCAGGCGCCGCTCCCTCCGCTCCTGGCGCACCAATTGGGCCTGGCGAGCCCCCGGGTGCGCCGCCACCACCCGCGACTCCCGGTGCTCCTCCGCCACCACCACCGCCAGTCTGCCTCGGCCCGCCCCACAAATTACCGGAATCAACTACTCCGCCACCGCCACCTCCGGAACCGCCCGTGCCACTGCCGCCTCCGGATCCGCCCGAGCCCGAGCCACCCGGTCCACCACCGCCAGGAACACCCGAGCCACCGCTGCCGAAACCGAACCCTGGTCCCGAGCCGCCGCCTCCGCCGCCACCTGCATTGCGGCTGCTCTCCGCCGCAAGAATCATCTGCAACATCTTGTTGGGGTCTTCAAAAAAGTCGCGGTATTTGTCGCCCTGCGCGCCAAGCACTTTCGCGGTCAGCTGCGCGGCAACCTTGATTCCGGCCACGGAAGAATCTTCCGCGACATAACGAATCTCATTCACCTTGATGCTGGTTTCGCCTGCAAGCGCGTGCTTCAACTGCTCTGCCAGCGAAGAAGGCTTGGAATTTCCGCTCGGGAACGCGCGCACAAAGCGCGCCAATTGCGGCTGCGTCAGCGTCGGTGCGAAGTGAATGCTGGCAATGCCGGAAGAAGTCAGCAGTTGCGCGAAGCTGCGCTCGCCCGCTGCCGATCCTAGCGGCACGCCATCCAGCAAAATCTGCGTGCCGGACGCGCCCAGCAGCACGCCGCTTCCTCCGCTTTCATCCAGCGCGCTGCGCAGCTCTTTCCATGTGGTTTCAAATTGCGCCGCGGTGCGCACGTGGCCGAACTCATACAAGCGAGCGAATTTCAGCAGAATGTTCAGGCTGCGTACGAACGCCCGTGCCGAAGCTCGTGTATCAGTAGCCATAGATTACGTAAACGCGCAGCCGCTTCCCGGGTACTCTTGGGTGTTCTTACTACAGTATGGCGACCCTGCGGAAGAGACAAGCCTCGTATCGCCTATTGTACCCATCTCAATAACATTTTCGCGCAGAATAAGAGTTCGGCGTTTCGCGTTTATGAAATCCACTTTTTGAACCCGCATGACTGTCGGAGGTTGCCCCTTCTCTTCGCTGGCTCTACAATAGCGTCCCAAGAAGCGTGGGAGTTTCGCCGCGCTTCCCGCCGGCCTCGAGGGGCTGTGCGGCCTTAGCCAAAACGGGAATTGAAGAATGCGGGACCAGCCCCGATCCGAACGCTTCAAAACGGACATGCCCCAGATTCCCGGTGTTTCCGCACAGGCCGCCCGAAAGCAGCCGGGTTTCAAACCGGTGCGCCTCATCGGCTTTCTCGCTGTCCTTGTATTCTCCCTGGTTTGCGTGCGCTGGGTAATGCGCCCGAAAGCAGCCGAGGCTCCGCCTGTCGCACCGACTCCGCAGATCGAAGTTCCCGCACCGGCCGATGCCAGTGCGGCTTTACCTCACGCCACTGAATCGCAACCAGGCATTGCCAGCCTGCAAGAGATGGCCACACCTTGGGCCTTTAAGGACTTTTTGTACAAGAATCGCCTCAGCGGAGACAACGTCCCCGCCGTCTTGGTTCGCTTGCCCACCGGTTCCGCCAGCCAGCCCGCCAGCTATTGGGCGTTCTCGCTCAATGCGCCGTTCGGAAATTGCCGGCTCGAGTACGTCACCGACATCAAGAAGCTCAGAACCGAGTATGGATTTCGCGCCGCGGCGCACCCGATGGTCGGCAATCCGTGCAGCCGGACGGTGTACGACCCCCTCAAGATGATGAATATTCCGGGAAGCGTGTGGGTGCGCGGGGCCATCGTCCAAGGCTCCGATCTGCGGCCGCCACTGGGCATTGAAGTTGAAATTCGCGACAAACAGATTCTCGCCGCCCGAATGGAATAGCCACGCTTTTTCGCCGCCGATGGCAAGTGTCTTTCGTCAGGGCACGGCGTCCGGCTGTGTTAATACGCTCAGGATTGAATTTGGGCTCTAGTGGCTGAGGTTAGCCTTCAGAGCGCTTACAGGCCTGCGCCGTCACGTCGTCCGCATCATCGCGACAAAATTTCGACAGTTCAATGAGTCCCGGGCGGCGAGTCAACGTACCGCTTTACCTCTCTTCCCATTTGGCCGGTGATCATCAGAAACACCATGCGCTGATCCGCCCACCAGGAGAACAGTGGATGCTCGAAGGTCGCGGGCATGTTGCGTTCCACGAAAAAATGCGCGAGCCACGCCAGCCCGTACGCAGCCAAGACGGCCGCCGCAATCCACCACCACCGCCGTTCCGCAATCGCCGCACCGACCAGCATCCACCCGCCGAGCGTGCCCACCAGGTGCACCACCCTCGTAGCCGGCCGGCCATGCGCCCGCACGTAGACCGGCCAAAACTCGGCAAATGTCATCGCAGACCCCTCGCACCACCACGCTTGCCGTGGAAATTATCATAAATTTAGCTAAATTGCCTAATCTAATGCGGCGGCCAGCTTCGCCCATCCTCGAATTGTTTTCGTTGCGACTCTGTTCGGCATGCCTGAGACTCGAACCGAGTCCGGACCATGTGACACCCGCTTGTTGGTGCTGGCTAACGGCAATGTGCAGCCCCTTCGCGCACCCACTCGGCTGCCGCGGAGGCGTAATCATGATTCCACAGACCCGTGGTGACTCGCGATTGGCTCCTCACAGGGCGAGAAAAGCGAAAGGCGTC
The DNA here is from genome assembly GCA_035602505.1 of Candidatus Acidiferrum sp. Classification (GTDB taxonomy): domain Bacteria; phylum Acidobacteriota; class Terriglobia; order Acidiferrales; family UBA7541; genus Acidiferrum. The sequence goes on along the minus strand of DATNMD010000045.1, from coordinate 27,045 downwards.
CCTACGGTGGGACGCCTTTCGCAATTCAGCCGCTGGCCGTAGCGAGCGGGAAGAGCAATTTCTTAGAAGGAAACCTTCAGCCCGAGTTGCAAGGTTCGCGCATTGCCGCCAAACGTCACTTCGGGACGGTTGAACGCTTTGTTGCCAGGAGTCAAGTAATTGGATACTCCCGACCCCGTATACCCGATCGAACCGATGTCGTTCAAATATCCGGGAACAAACTGAGGGTGGTTGAACAGGTTGAAAGCATTGGCCTGGAACTCGACCCTGTACCGTTCGGTAATCGAGAACCTCTTGGCGACGGTCATGTCGACATCGTTGATCGGCCGGGTCAGGAGCGTGTTCCGGCCAACGTTGGGAAGCGATCCAAGCCCGCCGCGGATGTAGCGAGCGTTGGGATCGATCGCAAGGTAAGCTACGGTCGCGCCCGCGGTGTTGTGGAGCGGCGTCACGTCTGTTCCCGTCACACCTGACCCGCTCGGATTAAAGATCACGCGATCACCAGCAGCATCGCCATTGCGGTTCACATCCTGGTTGCTTTCAACCGTTGCCCATTCTCCGGTCTGATAGGTGTAGACGGGAGCTATGACCCAGTTTCCCACCACATTCTTCATCAACCAGTTGCCAGTCTTGAAGAAGGGAACGTCATACAGCATGGCCAGTGTGAAGCGGTGGCGCCGGTCCAAAGCTGAATTGGAGCGATCCGCACCCAAGTTTTGGAAATCCTGCGTCCGGCGTGGAGTCAGAACGGTAGTGAAGAAATCCGCGGTGCTGTCGTCGATCGTATGACTCCAGGTGTACGAGCCTACAAACTGCAGGCCGTTACTCATCCTCTTAGTTAGCTGTGTCGCTAATCCGTGATAGATCGAGTTTCCGTTCGGCGTAAACTGCACGAGTGAGGTAGTGAATCCCGCTGCTGAATAAGCAGGTACGAGACTGGATTTCGCATTAATCTGCGCCAGTGTCGTCGGGAGCGCATCGAGCGCGGCCTGGTTGGGGGCTGTGGTGTACGTCGGCAAGAACTGTGTTGAGGAAGTCTTCGGCTGCCGGTTGATGCGTAGCTGCGTATTCAGGTGGATACCGCGCGTGCCTAGGTAACGCACCTCCGCGGTGAAGTCCCTCCAAAACGTATGCTGCACACCTAGTGTCCACTGGATCGACTTCGGGGAGAGTTCATCCACGAAGATGTGGTTGGCCGTTCTGGCTCTTTGTGCGGCGATGGTCGGGAACGTAGCAACCCCGCCGGCGCTTGGTGGAATACCCCCCTTCGCAAGGAAACTGCCGTTTGCAGAACATGATGGATCGCTAACTCCCGGCGGGGGCACGCAATCAATTGTTCCACTCAACTGCGGCGGCAGAGACAGGATTCCGATGTTGTCATACCGAACGTCGTAGGAGATACCAGCTCCCGCTCGAATGGACGTGTTCTGCGTCGATCCGGGCGAATAGGCAAAGCCGATGCGCGGACCCCAGTTGTTCTTGGGAGCTCTAGGTTCGCTAAAGTCGATCAGCCCGGGAACGCTGGCAGCCTGGTTGAGAGCCTGAAGGCGCTCGCCGGTAGGAATCGTGGTGTACTCGTAACGTAAGCCAAGATTAATCGTGAAATTCGGCTTGATACGCCAGTTGTCGCTGACGAACCAATACAGCGCGGACTGATCACCGTAATAAACCGGATTGCCCAAACTGCGTTCCGCAAGAAAATCCGGGATCTGGTCGCGAAGGTAGAGGTCCAGAGTAACGTAGTCGTAGTCACCGCGGGAACGCTGCGTGAAGGACTGAGGCGAAATGTACTTGCGTCCCTCAACCCCGAACTTCAAGGTGTGGCGGCCTTTCGTCCAGGTCAAGGTGTCCGCTGCCTGGTAAAGATTCTGAATGGTGAACTGGGGTCCGTTGGGATCCGGGCCCACCTGCAGGTTGAGGTCAAAGAAGATCAGGTTCGGGAAGCTGTCCAGACCCGGAAACTGGAAGTTTCCGGTATCGGTCACATTGGTGTACCGGTTGTACCCGACGCGGAACTCATTCGTCAGATCCGTACGGAACGTGTGGTACTCATTGACCGTTACGAGGTGATTTTTGGTTGGTGCAGGCAGGAAAAAGGCCGGCAGGCTCGGCGAGAAATCCAGACCTACCGCACGATTATAAATGTACCTGCCGCGGAGCTGATCACGCGAAGAAACATTGTAGTCAAGGCTGCCGAGCACTGCCCAGTTGTTCGTGAAGTTTGGCGCTTGGACTGGGTTCACCCCGACGTCGACTCCAGTCCAATGTTTCCCTGAGGAGTCTACGATGGTGCCAGTGGGATTTTGAATGAAAATCTGGTTCGCACTGGGATTGCCAGCTGGATTTGTGCCCGAGACGCTCGGGCAACCCGTGGCGCTTGCCGCAGCCGCCGAGTATTTCTGGAGGATTTGCAGATTGGTAGCATTGACTCCGGAAATGCCCGATATCGTCGAGTAGCCCCCCGAGGTCGGAGAACACAGCGCCGACGCAGAGACGCTCGCCTGACCGACCGGGTTGTATTCGACGGTTCCAAAGAAAAACAACTTGTTCTTGATGACCGGGCCGCCTACGTCTCCGCCCATGCGGTTGTTGTCGTAGCGTGGATTGGACACAATCCCCTGGTTCTTCAGCGAAACGTCCACGGCGTTGAAATTCCGGTTGCGCGAGTAGGCATAGGCGCCGCCATGGAAGGAGTTGGTGCCGCTCTTGATGATCGTGTTGAACTGCCCGCCGGAAGAATGCCCGAATTCGGGCGAATACTGGTTTTGTAGAAGAGAAAACTCGGCGACCGCATCGTTCGGGATATAGACAAGAGGGCCTGTCACGGACTTGCTGTTGTTATCCACGCCTTCGATGGTGAAATTATTGTTTCGCGGACGCTGTCCGCCAATCGATGGCCCTGTGCCTGCGCCCACGCCGCCACTACTGGCGACGCCTGAGCTCAACAGGGAAAGATTCAGCACGCCATTTCCCGTAGTGGCACTTGGCAGGTTCTGAGCCAGGGTTTCATCAAAAGTATTTGAAACCGTCGACGTGGTGGTATCGAGCGCGACTGCGGCCCCGGAAACTTCAACGGTGGTAAGTTCACCCCTGATCTCGAGCGTGATCTGCAAGGTCGCAGTTTTGTTCAACTCGACCTTGAACCCGTTAATCTTCGTGGTGGCAAAGTTGGTCGAAGAAGCAGAGAGGTTGTAGGTGCCGACGGGGAGGTTGGTGAAGCGATATTCCCCGGCTTCACCGGACTTCGTTTCATACTTGGTCCCAGTCTCTGCATTAACCGCTTGGACCGTCGCGTTGGGGACCACCGCGCCTGTCTTGTCCAGAATCGTCCCCACCAAGTCGCCGCTGATGACCTGAGCGCTGACTTGGCCTGAGATGGCTAAACCGAACATCAAAATTGCGATCAACGAAAGAACTCGAGGCAGAACAATGCCTGCCGACACGAAACGTTTCATATCTTTACGCCCCCATCTACTCTCAAATTGGATAAATTGACGGACAACCACCCACTACCATGCGCTCCACCTAACTGCAATGCAGTCTCCATTCTTTACTTTATATTGAAATGAAATTAGCTTTAGATAACCCATTTATTTCCGTAGAGGTACCAGTACCATAGGCGGATGATTGAGACTTCGTTTATTCCATATTCTATATTTCGAGTGCACCAGCTACCATAAAGCGAATATCAAAGCCCGGTTACCCTTAAGTGCAAAGCCTTCCCCCTCAGTCTGTTCCAGCCACGAAAAGATGCGCGAGGCACGCCCAGTCTGTAAGCCGCAAAGACGATCCGCAATCGCAACCAGCACCCACCCGCCGAGCGTGCGCACTAGGTGCGCCACTCTGGTAGGTCGGTTCTATCAGCGCGAGTGTGCAAAGCCTTCAGTGAACCGGAAATCGAAAGCTTGCCTTATTCGAATCTGAACCCAATCTCACTGCTGATGACGCAGGCGGGCGCCAGGTGCTTCTTGCAGAGAATTCTTGACACACTTCGGACCCTAGCGTAAACCTCTTCCCGGCATGCGAATCCCGGCCGAATTCTCAATGGCTACGCCGTCCCGCCGCCAGTTCTTTCAAGCCGCGAGCCTTCTATCAGCAACAGCTCTCGCTCCTAAAATCCCCGGCGGCTACTCTGAGGACAGCCCATCCCTGCCTTCCGCTTTCTCCGCGCTCAAGCCGCTCACCGACCGCATCCACTCCATCACTCCCGACGAATTTCGCCAGCGAATCGAGCACGCGCAACGCCTCATGGCCGAAGCGCCCCCCGCGTCCAGCGGCTCACCATCACAAGCCGCAAAATACGACGCGCTCTTCTTCGCGCCCGGCACTTCGCTTTACTACTTCACAGGGATTCGCTGGGGGCTTAGCGAGCGCCTCGTGGGTCTTGTCGTCCCTCGCGTGGGCCGTCCCGTTCTTGTGGTCCCGGCCTTTGAAGAAGGACGGCTTCGCGAAAAACTCCATCTGCCAATCGAAGTCCGCATTTGGCAGGAAGACCAAAGCCCGACGGAAATCGCCGCCAAAGCGCTGGCAGACCAGAATATTCGCACCGGACGCATCGGCATCGAGGAGACCGCCGGCTTCACCTTTTTCGATCATCTGCGCCAAGCCGCGCCAGGGTTCGAATACGCCTCCGCCGATTCCGTCACCATCGCCTGCCGTGCTCACAAATCCGCGCATGAGCTTGAACTGATGCGTCTCGCTTGCGAAGCCACCTTCGATGTCTTCCGCGCCGCGTTCGCATCCCTCAAAGAGGGCATGTCGCAGGATGATATTGCACACCTCATCGAAGCCGGATTCGCAAAGATGAATTTGCATGGCGGAGCGCTCGTGCTTCTCGGCGCTTCTGCCGCGCTACCGCACGGAACGCTGCAACCGCAAAAGCTAAAGGAAGGCGATGTCGTCTTGATCGATGGAGGGTGCGGAGTGGAAGGCTATGCCTCTGACGTGACGCGCACCAGTGTTTATGGCAAGCCCACAGAAAAAATCTCGCGCGCCTTCGAACTTGTTCGCAAATCACAGGACGCCGCGCTCGAGGCGGCGCGCGCCGGCCACCTCTCTGGCACGGTCGACGATGCGGCACGCACGGTCATCGTCAATGGCGGCTTCGGTCCCGACTACAAATTTTTTACGCACCGGCTCGGCCACGGAATCGGACTTGACGGCCACGAGCATCCTTACCTCGTGCGCGGAAGCAGAACCATCCTGGAGCCCGGCATGACGTTTTCGAACGAGCCCGGCATCTACGTCCCCGGCGAGTTCGGACTCCGCTGCGAAGACGACATGGTCATCGCCGCCAACGGCCCTGCGCACCTTCTGACGCCCGGCTTCGCCTCTTTGCTAGAAAAACCGTTCGCCTGACGCTGTGGAGGCTGGGCTTCAGCCCGGCCAATCAATACTCGAAACTACTGACGAGCGATCTACACGCGATGGTCGTCCTGAAGCTATGCGATGAGGATAGCTAAAGGACCTCGACCGAAAGTACTTGCCATTAGCGTCTGCAAGGATGCGCCTACCCCCGTAGCCCATCGCAAAAATCCACCACGCGCGCCTCAGCCCAAAATCGTTCCACTCCGACGTGCCTCGAGATAAACCCGCAATGCCCGCCGCGCTCCGGCGCCACAAACCGAATCACCGGATTCTCGCTAACTAGCGCCGCCAAAAATGACTCGAACGGCACGAAGGGATCATCCTGCGCGGTAATCATCAGCATTGGCACGCGCACCTGCGCAACCACTTTGCGCGCTGATGCCGCTTCGTAATACTCTTGCGCGTCGCGATACCCAAAACACGGCGCCGTAATCGCATCGTCAAACCCCCTCACTGACCGAATTTTTCCAAACCCATTCCGCGAATAAATTTCCGGGAACAGCGCCGCTTTCCGCGCATAACGCGCCATCAATCCCTTAACAAAACGCCGCTGGTAAAAATAGTTCTCGCGCTTTTCCAGCGCATCTGCGCAAGCCGCCAAATCAAGCGCCGGGCAAATCGCACAAACCGCGCGCAGCGCCCGCGGAGCGGCATTGCCGTACTCCCCCGCCATTTTCGTCACCAGATTTCCACCCATCGAATATCCCGCAAAGAAAATCTGCGTAAATCCATCGCCCTTCGCCAATTCCTCCAACACCGCGCGATAGTCTTCGCTCATCCCCGAGTTGTAAAGCGTGGGAGTAAGCTTTTCCGAATCGCCGCAGTTTCTCTGATTCAATCGCAGTACATGGAATCCGCGCTGATACGCCTTTTCCGCAATGCCCAGCACATAATTCGAAGCGCAAGAGCCCTCAAGCCCGTGCACAATCGCAATCACTGGCACATCCCTCCGCTTCCCCTCCTGCCAGTGACATGCCGCAAGCAGCTGCGAATCTTCGGCAACGCGAAACAGCCGCGCCTCTCCCTTCGGCAGCGTTAATCGGCGCGGCCAATACGCGGCCGCAATGGTCATCGCGTGACCATTCCGGAGCCACGCATGCGGCTCAAATCCCGGCAATACATCCATAAGGAGGACTTTATTTCACGTTAGAGCTTCACACAAGGCTGGCTAGGCGAGGGGCCGTCATTACTTATGGCTATGCCCAAATATTCTTGCCTCGCCCGAAGATTCTGGCCGTCAACTTGACCGGAACTGCGGCTGCCCGTACAATGGATAGTTCACAGTGACGCATTTTTTCGATTCGATGGATTCTTCTAACAGCCCAGCGGGCACCTGCTGGGCTGCGCTGTTTTATGCATCATCCCCCACGCGAGGAAGTGATGATTAACGGTTCGATTCCCGAAGGGCTTACCTTCGACGACGTGCTGCTTCTCCCCGGAAAGTCGGCGGTTCTCCCCGCCGACACAGACACGCGCACCTGCTTCACGCGCAAACTCGCCCTGAACATCCCGCTCGCCTCCGCCGCCATGGACACGGTTACCGAATCCCGCCTGGCCATCGCCATCGCCCGCCAGGGCGGCATCGGCATCGTGCACAAGAACATGCCCATCGACCGCCAAGGCGAGGAAGTCGACCGCGTGAAGCGCTCGGAAAGCGGCATGATCGTCGACCCTGTCACCATTTCCCCTGACATCACGCTCCGCCAAGCCCTCGAGATCATGAACAAGTACAAGATCTCCGGCCTGCCCGTCACGCGCGGCACCCGCCTCACCGGAATCCTCACCAACCGTGACTTGCGCTTCGAGAAAAATCACAATCAGCTTGTCAGCTCCGTGATGACGAAAGATCATCTCGTCACCGTTCCCGTCGGCACCACGCTCGACGAAGCCGAGCGCCTCCTCCAAAAGCATCGCATCGAAAAACTTCTGGTCGTCGATCAGGACTTCAACCTGAAAGGCCTCATCACCGTAAAGGACATCCAGAAAAAACTCGAATATCCGCGCGCTGCAAAAGACGAGCAAGGCCGCCTGCGCGTTGGCGCTGCCATCGGCGCGACTGGCGATTTCCTCGAGCGCGCCGTCGAAATGGCCAAGTACAAAGCGGATGTCATCGCCATTGATACCGCCCACGGCCACTCCGCGCGTGTGATGGATGCCATCAAAGCCGTTCGCCATCGCTTGCCCGATGTGCAGCTCATCGCCGGTAACGTCGCCACCTACGAAGGCGCAAAGGATTTAATCTCCCTCGGCATCGACGGCTTGAAAGTCGGCATGGGTCCCGGCTCCATCTGCACGACACGCGTTGTAACCGGCGCCGGAGTGCCGCAAATCACCGCCATCATGGAAGCCGCGCGCGCCGCGGAAGGCACCGGCATTCCCATCATCGCCGATGGCGGCATCAAATTTTCCGGCGACATCACCAAAGCCATCGCCGCCGGCGCTTCCTGCGTGATGATCGGCAGCCTTTTCGCCGGCACCGAAGAAGCTCCCGGCGAAACGATTCTCTATCAAGGCCGCACCTTCAAGTCCTACCGTGGCATGGGCTCGACTTCCGCCATGGAAGAAGGCTCCGCCGACCGCTACGCGCAGGCAGAAGAAGATGTCCAGCGAGGCAAGTCGGTGCCAGAGGGAGTCGAAGGCCGCGTCCCCTATAAAGGCTCGCTCGCCGCTCTCACCGATCAACTCGTCGGCGGCCTGCGCAGCGGCATGGGCTATGTCGGCGCGGAAAATCTGAAAGACCTGACTGCGCGCAGCAAATTCGTGCGCGTCACTTCCGCTGGACTGCGCGAAAGCCACGTTCACGACGTAATCATCACGCGCGAGGCCCCCAACTACCGCATGGAATAAGAATTTGGAGTGCGGCGGTCTTATTATCCTGAGCTTCGAAGGGCTGCCGCTTTCACAGTGTAAACTTTGAAGATGACTGAAGCAAAGGGCGCAACTTGAAGAGTACGATCAACAATATTCCCCAGACCTCTCCTCACGGAACAAGTCCGCGTGCCTGACCAACCTTGGCGCAATCCTCGCCCCGCCCCGCACCTCCCTGAGGTGCAACCACGCCTCGCGCAACTGTTGATCCCCGCATGGCTGCGCGCCTGGTGGCCCGCTCTGCTTTGGGCCGCTTTCATCTTCACCATGTCCACGGACACCTTCTCCGCACAGCACACCGCCTCGTTCTTCGAGCCCATCCTCCGCTGGTTCAAACCCGACCTGACCGCACACCAGTTTCTTGTCATCCACCACTACATTCGCAAAACCGCTCACTTCACCGAATACTTCATCTTTTGCCTGCTCCTCTATCGTGCTGTTCGCGGCGTCCGCTTTGGCTGGCGCTGGTCCTGGGGACTCACCGCGCTCGTCATCGCCTTTGGTTACTCCGCGCTCGACGAAATCCATCAAGCCTTCGTCGCCAGCCGCCAAGCCTCCCCCTACGATTCCCTTATCGATTCCGCCGGCGCCTTCTTCGCCTTCGCCATCCTTTGGCTCTGGTTCCGCTCCCGCAATCGTCAGGGCACGCTTTCGGGCGCGCCGCAACCATTCCCCAAGCGATGAGGCTTTAGCCACTGAGGTCGAGCGTTTTGCGCTCGCAAATCGGCGATGAGGCACTTATAGTTTCTCCGCGCCGCGCAACAATCTGAAGTTTCCGCGTCCGGGGAAGGACATCGATGAAAGTTTCCTGTCTCTTCTGCGTCGCTTCCGTCTGTTTGCTGGTCTTTGCCTCCGCCGCGTTCCCGCAACAGATCGCGCTTACCGTCGACGATCTGCCCTCTCACGGCTCCTTGCCTCCCGGCATGACCCGCGTCGACGTCGCCAATCACATCCTTAAGGAACTCAAAGCTGCCCACGCCCCGAAAGTCTACGGGTTCGTCAACGCCCGCAAGCTTGAGCAGCATCCCGAAGACATCGAGGTTCTCAAGCTCTGGCGCAGCGCCGGCTTCCCGCTCGCCAATCACACCTATGCCCACCTGAGCCTGAACGCCAGCACGGCCGATGAATTCGATCGGAACGTCGCCTCGGACGAGCCTCTTTTGAAATCTCTGATGGGCCACCAGAACTGGCACTGGTTCCGTTATCCATACCTCTGGGAAGGCGACACCCTCGAAAAACGCCGCGCCGTTCGCGAATACCTGAAAGACCACAAATACCACATCGCCCAGGTCACACTCGACTTCGAAGACTACCTCTGGAACGGCCCCTACGCCCGATGTGTCGAAAAGAACGACGCCGCCTCGATCGAATGGCTCAAGTCCAGCTACATGGCTACCGCAGCCGAGTACATCGCTCTCGGCCAGTCGGCGGCCAAGCTCCTCTATGGCCGCGATATCAAGCACGTCCTCCTCCTGCACATTGGCGCCTTCGAGACGGTAATGCTCCCTCAGCTTCTCGTTTTCTTGAAACACCAGGGCTTCAAGTTCATCACCCTCCCCGAAGCCGAAAAAGATCCCGCCTACAAAAGCGATCCCGACCTAGCAATGAAGGACGGTGGCACCCTGCTTGACCAAATGCTCGAAGCCAGGCATCTCAAGCTGCCCCCGCACGCAGAAAAGCCGTACGACCAGCTCAATGCCGTCTGCCGCTAAACTCGGGTAGCCAACCGTGAGAACAAAAAACAACGCCCGCCCCGGCGAACCGGAACGGGCGTCTGAATGTGTTTACGGTGCTGGCCGGCTGCTGTGCGGGTAGCTGACAGCCGAACTTTACTTCTGGCTGCTGGACTCGGCCGTCTCCTCTTTCTTGGTCTTCTCTTTCTTTTCCTTGCGCTTGAGCTCGTAGCCGACCAACTCCAGTATGGCCACCTTCGCCCCATCGCCGACGCGAACCCCGGCAAGAATAATGCGCGTGTAGCCTCCCGCCCGGTCCGCGAACTTCGGCGCGATCTCGCTGAAGAGCTTTTGCGTAACGCCCGGCGTCATGATGTAGGAAGCCGCTTGCCGCCGCGATTGCAGCGTGTCGCGTTTCCCAAGCGTGATCATCTTCTCCGCCACCGGCCGCGCCGCCTTAGCGCGCGTGAGCGTAGTGGTGATCCGCCCGTGCTCGAAAAGATTGGTAACCAGGTTCCGCAGCGTCGCGCGGCGATGCCACGGATTGCGCCCCAGCTTCGATCCCGAATTCAAATGTCGCATCGTCCCCTCGATACCGCTGTAGTTCAGGCCTTCAGGCCTGAAGTTTCTGCAGCTTCAGCCGCCACCGCCTGACTACAATCCAACCGTGTCTTCCGAAGCCGCCGGCGGCGCTGTCTGGCTCGGCAGCGGCGGCCAGATAATCCGGCCGTGCTCATCGAACTTCATTCCCAAGCTGAGGCCCATCTTGGTCAGTATATCTTTGATCTCGTTAAGCGACTTGCGACCGAAGTTCTTCGTCTTCAGCATTTCGTTTTCGCTCTTCTGTACCAGCTCGCGAATGGTTTGAATATTCGCGTTCTTCAAGCAGTTGTACGAGCGAACGGAAAGCTCCAGTTCCTCGACTGAACGGTCCAGGTGCTCCAGCCGCGGATCGTTAGCGATTTCCTGGGGAAGCTCGGTGATCTCCGAAGGCTCCTCGAAGTTGATGAAGATGCTCATGTGGTCCTTCACCAGCTTCGCCGCCAACCCAATCGAGTCCTGCGGCGTGATGGCGCCGTTGGTCCACACTTCGATCATCAGCTTCTCGTAGTCGGTCATCTGCCCGAGGCGCGCCGCTTCCACGGAGTAATTGACCTTGCGCACCGGAGAGTGCACGGAGTCCACCGGAATGTACCCGATCGGCAGGTCCTCGTCGTAGTTGCGGTCCGCGGCCACGTAGCCGCGCCCGTTCTTCGCGCGCATCTCGATTTGCAGCTTGCCGCCTTCGCTGACCGTGGCGATGTACACGCTCTTGTCCAGCACCGCGAAGTCCGCGTCTTCTTCGATTTGCGCCGACGTCACCGGGCCGGGATTCTCCACGTTCACATAAATGGTCTTCGGCAGATCCGTGTTGAGCTTAATCGGTACCTGCTTGAGGTTGAGGATAATATCCGTGGCATCTTCGACCACGCCGGGAATCGAAGAAAATTCGTGCAGCACGCCTTCGATTTTCACCGCGGTGATCGCCGCGCCTTCAATCGAGCTGAGCAGGGCGCGCCGCAGCGCGTTCCCCACCGTTGTGCCCCAGCCGCGCTCAAACGGCTGCGCGGAAAATCGCCCGTACTTTTCGGTCAAAGACTCCAGTTCAGATGCGAGGCGCTTTGGCTTTTGAAAACCCTTCCACATCGTGTTCCTTCCTTCTGGCAGCCGAGGTTATCGGCCACCCAAAACTTTTCTGCCGCCAGCTGTTAAGCCGGCTCGACGAACTACTTCGAGTACAATTCGACGATCAACTGTTCGTTGAACGCCGGGGTCTGCACGTCTTCGCGTTTCGGCATGGCCACCACTTTGGCCTTCAGCTCATCGCGGTTGATCTCCAGCCACGGCACGGTGTTCTGGCTTTGCGCCACGTTGCGCGCTTCCATCACCATGACGTTCTGGCGCATATTGTCCTTCATGGACACTTCGTCCCCGGCTTTTACCAAGTACGACGGGATGTTCACTTTCTTGCCGTTCACGCGCACGTGCCCATGCAAAATAAATTGCCGAGCTTGCGCGTGCGAACCGGAGAAGCCCGCGCGGCGGATCACATTGTCCAGACGCCGCTCCAGCGTGATGATCAGGTTTTCACCCGTTGGACCCTTGATACGCAGCGCTTTCTGGAAGTAGCTGCGGAATTGCCTCTCCAGCAACCCATAAGTGCGCTTCACCTTCTGCTTTTCGCGCAACTGCAGGCCGTAGCCGGCCACCTTCGGCCGCCGCGATTGTCCGTGTTGTCCGGGAATGAAGTTGCGCTTCTCAATCGCACACTTCTCCGTGAAACACCGCAGACCTTTCAAAAATAGCTTTTGCCCTTCCCGGCGGCACAGGCGGCAAACCGCTTCTCGATGTCTTGCCAACTTCTTATTCTCCCTTCCTCAAACCCTTAAAAATCTCTTGTGACCCAGCCATTTCTGGCCGTGCGCTAATCAGACGCGCCTCCGCTTTGGCGGACGGCAGCCATTGTGCGGGATGGGCGTGACGTCGCGAATCACCACGATGTGCAATCCGGCGGCAGCCAGCGCGCGCACAGCGGACTCGCGCCCCGAGCCCGGACCCTTCACACGCACTTCCACGCTCTTCATCCCATACTGGTCGCGCGCGACGCCCGCGGCAGCCAGCGAAGCTTGCTGCGCGGCATACGGCGTGCCTTTGCGCGAGCCTTTGAAGCCGATCGCGCCAGCGGAAGACCAGCACATCACGCGACCATCCGTGTCCGTGATGGTGATCTGCGTGTTGTTGAACGACGCCGCGATATGTACATATCCGTGCGGCACCACGCGACGCTCGCGCTTCTTCTTGAACTCTTTCTTGCGCTTCGTTGCCGCTGCCGGTTTTGCCGGCGCTCCGGTATCCGGCGTTGTTCCTGCGGCCTTTGGTTCTTTTGCCACGTTTCACTCCATTCGTTCGATTCGCTTAACTTGCGCGACCGTAAAAGCGGCAGCAAGCTGCCGCACTCCAAAAACGGCCGTCCTGAAAAACTAGCCCTTCTTGCCGACAGTCTTCTTCTTAGCTGCCACGGCGCCGCGCCGCGGACCCTTACGGGTGCGCGCGTTGGTGTGCGTGCGTTGACCGCGCACCGGAAGATTCCGGCGGTGGCGAATGCCGCGATATGCCTGAATTTCAATCAGCCGGCGGATGTTCATCTGGATCTCTTTGCGGAGATCGCCCTCCACGCGGCCTTCCTGCTCGATGGCCTGGCGAATGTGGTTGATTTCCTCTTCGGTCAGGTCGCGGATCTTTTTCGTGTGATCCACGCCGGCTTTCGCGGCCAGCTTTTTCGCGCGCTCCCGCCCAATGCCGTAGATCGCGGTCAAGCCAATCCACAACCGTTTCTGAACCGGAAGATCAATGCCTGCTATGCGTGCCATGAAACATGTCTCCTAAACATTCCGTCTCAAAATCCGATCTACCCCTGGCGCTGCTTGTGCTTCGGGTTGGTGCAAATCACGCGCACCACGCCGCGCCGGTGAATCACCTTGCACTTGTCGCAAATCTTTTTTACCGATGCCCGTACTTTCATGGATCCCTCCTCCTGCCAACCTACTTGTAGCGGTAGACGATGCGGCCGCGCGTCAAATCGTAAGGCGAAAGCTCCACAGCTACTTTGTCTCCCGCGAGAATACGAATAAAATTTTTGCGCATCTTGCCGGAAACGTGAGCCAGCACTTGATGCTTGTTTTCCAGCTCCACGCGAAACATGGCGTTCGGCAACGGCTCGATGACCGTGGCCATCACTTCGATGGCGTCCTCCTTGGAATTGCCGGAGTCGCCTTTCTTTTTTTCGTCGTTAAACTGCTTCGCCATAGTCTCCTGTTTAATTCCGCTTACCAGGACGGGCCGGTTACATCTTTGGGCCTCGTCAGAATCCAAGGGCCGTTTGCGGTTACCGCCACGGTGTGCTCGAAATGCGCTGAGGGGCTGCCATCCGCTGTTTCCGCCACCCACTCATCGCGCATGCGCACTTCCGGGCGTCCCGCATTCACCATCGGCTCGACGGCTATGACCATGCCTTCCTGCAACCGCGCGCCGCGCCCTACATCGCCGTAATTCGGCAGGTTGGGCTCGTCGTGCATCTTGGTTCCGATGCCGTGGCCTACAAACTCCCGCACCACCGAAAAACCATTCTCTTCCACCCAGCTCTGCACCGCGTTGCCTACATCGCCGAGCCGGTTGCCCGCGCGCATTTTTTCAATGGCGCGGTCCAGCGATTCGCGGGTCACTTCCAGCAGCTTCAGCGTTTCCGGCCGAATCTTCCCGACCGGCACGGTGACCGCCGAATCCGCGAAATATCCTTCCACTTCCATCCCGAAATCAATCGAGACGATGTCGCCTTCGCGCAACTTGCGCTTCGCCGACGGAATCCCGTGAACGATCTCGCTGTTCACCGACGTGCACAGCGAACAAGGATACCCGCGGTACCCTTTGAACGCCGGCTTGCCAGGCTTTCCGGCGATTTTTTCCTCGGCGAGCTTCTCGAGGTCCATCGTCGTCAAACCCGGCCGCACCGCATCGCGCAAAGCCGTCAAAACTTCGTGCACAATGAGCCCGGCACGGTGCATCTTTTCGAGCTCGTCACGGCTGCGCAAATGAATCGCCATGTGTTTACGTCAATGCGCCCCGCGCACAACGTCGAGCACCTGCCTCTTCACTTCATCGACGCTCTTCGCTGCGTTCACCTCGTGCAAGCGTCCGAGCCGGCGATAATACGCGACCAGCGGCTCGGTCTGCCTTTCATACGCCTGCAGCCGGGGCCCGACAATTTCTTCGCGATCGTCCGGCCGCTGCTCGAGCTTGCCGCCATCGTTGTCGCAACGCAGATCGCATTTCGGCGGACGCTCATAAATATTGTAAATCTCGCCGCCGACCTTGCACATCCGCCTGCCGGTGATCCGCCGCAACAGCAGCTTGGGATCAATCACAAAATGCACCACCAGCGGCGGCTTGTATCCATTCTGCCGCAGCAGGCTCGTCAAGTACTGCGCTTGCGCCACCGTCCGCGGAAAGCCGTCAAACACGAAACCGTGCGTGCAATCCGGCTGCTCGATGCGCTGCTGTACCATCTTGAGCACCAGCGAATCGGGAACCAATTCGCCGCGCTTCATGATGGGCTCGGCCTTGATTCCCAGCGGCGTGCCCCTGGCGATATTCTCGCGGAGCATGTCACCGGTCGAAAGATGTGGCACACCGTAATGCTTGGCCAGCTCTTTCGCTTGCGTGCCCTTTCCCGCGCCCGGAGGCCCGAGAAAAATTACAGCGCGGTCCAACTGCTCCACGGACTTGCCGTGCGGCGGCGCTCCGCTGGTCTTCATTACCGCCGGCCGCGCAACCGGCCCTTCCGCGCAAAACCTTCGTAATTCCGCATGACCAACTGGGCTTCGAGCTGCTGCACAGTATCCATGGCCACGCCAACGACGATCAGCAGCGACGTGCCACCGAAATAAAACTGCACGCCAAGACCTTTCAAGAACCAGGTTGGGAAGTGGCGATCGAACCAACCGCCGATGCCCCATCCGAGGTGATCCAAATGGATGCCGGTGATCAGCCATTCCGGCAGCAAACAAACCAGCGCAAGATAGACGGCGCCGATGAATGTAAGGCGCTTCAAAATTTTGCTGACGTGCTCGCTGGTGGTGCGGCCCGGCCGAATGCCCGGGATGAAACCGCCATTCTTGCGCATGTTGTCCGCAAGCTCGGTCGGGTTGAAGACGATGCCCACGTAAAAAAACGCGAACAAGATAATCAGAACGACGTACACCAGGTTATAGAGCGGCTCGCCAAACCCGATGGTCTTGCTGAAATCTTTGATGAATGCGTACCTGCTGCCAAACACCAAAGCGGCGGTCGCCGGAAACGCGAGCAACGAACTCGCAAAAATCGGCGGAATCACACCGCCGGAATTGACGCGTAGCGGCAGGTACGAGGATTGCCCACCCATCACCTTGCGACCCACCACGCGCTTGGCGTATTGCACCGGGATGCGCCGCTGGCCGCCTTCCACGAAGACGATGAAGCCAACCACGGCGATCATCAGGGCGACCAAGAAGATCAGCGCCAATGGGGTGAACGGACCCCAAGCTCCGGTTTTTGCCAATTCGTACAGGTTCAGGATGGCGCGCGGCAAGCCGACAACAATGCCTACAAATATGATGAGCGACATGCCATTGCCGATTCCGCGCTCGCTGATCTGTTCGCCAAGCCACATGATAAAGGCCGAGCCGGTGGTCAGGGTCAGAATGGTCATGAACACGAACCCGGGGCCCGGATGGTAGACCAGGGCCTGTCCGCTGATGTTGGTGCTTTGCAGCGCCGTAGCGATGGTGGTGGACTGGATAACGCTGAGCACGACCGTCAAATAGCGCGTGTACTGCGTGATTTTGCGCCGTCCGAGCTCGCCTTCCTTTTGCAGCTTCTCCAGGTACGGGAACACCACGGTCATCAACTGTAAGATGATGGACGCGGTGATATACGGCATGATGCCGAGCGCGAAAATCGTCAAGCGGCGTAGGTTGCCACCGCTGAACAGATCGAAGATGCCCAGGACCGAACCTTGCCCCTGCTGGAAAAGAGTCTCCAGCACGCGCGCGTTGATGCCCGGCGTGGGGATGTGCGCACCGATGCGGTATACGGCGAGCAACGCCAGGGTAAACAACACCCTGTTCCGCAAATCGGGGATGCGGAAGAGGTTTCGGAACGCTTCGATGAATCGGTTCATAACTTAGCCTTGCTTCGCTTCCTTACGCCACAACCTCGAATGTACCGCCTGCCTTGGTGATCTTTTCCCTGGCGGACGCGCTGAATGCGTGCGCGTGAATCGCAATCTTTGTCGTCAGCTCGCCATCGCCGAGAATTTTTACGCGATCGCCGCTGCGGCGAACGAATCCGTGCGCGCGGAGCAACTCCGGCGTAACGGTTTCGCCGGCCGGAAAAACGTTTAGTTCTTCCAGGTTCAGGATCGAGTACTCGACACTGAACGGGTTGTGAAAGCCGCGCTTAGGCATGCGGCGATGCAGCGGCATCTGGCCGCCTTCAAATCCGCGGCGGCGTGAATAGCCGCGGCGGGATTTTTGTCCCTTGTCGCCGGCGCCGGAGGTCTTACCGAGCTTCGAGCCCATGCCGCGGCCGACGCGCACCTTGCGATGGCGCGAGCCAACCGGCGGACGCAGATTCGAGAGACTCACGAGTCGCGGAGTCGCGGGCGCGGCTGCTGGTTTGCGGCCGCGTGTTTTTCTGGCCGCTTTGCGGCCACTGGAAACTTTTTTAGCCATTTTCCCTATTCCACCACTTCCACCAGATGGCGCACTTTATGGATCATTCCGCGCACTGCCGGCGTGTCCTCGCGTTCCACCACCTGCTGCATTCTGCGCAATCCGAGTCCACGAATGGTCTGGCGCATGTCATCGGTACAACTGATGAAGCTGACCACCCATTTCACTTTCACGGTCCCGCCGGGCTTCTTGCCTTCCGCGGCTTTTTTCTTTACGGCCATCAACTCGCCTCGCTGACGGCGGCTTTTTGCTCTTTTGGCTGCCTGCCGCTGATTTCGTCGACTGTCTTCGAGCGCGTCTCCGCCACTTGCGCCGCGTCTTTCAAGCTGAGCAGCGCCGCGAAAGTGGCTTTGACCACATTGTGCGGGTTCGAAGTGCCCAGCGACTTGGTCAGCACGTTGGTGATTCCCGCGACCTGCATGACTTTGCGCACCGGACCGCCAGCAATAACGCCGGTGCCGTCCGGAGCGGGCTTCAGCAAAACTTGCGCCGAGCCGTAGCGGCCGAGTACCTGATGCGGAATGGTGGTGCCTTTCATGTTGAGCTTGATCAAATTCTTCTTGGCTTGCTCGATGCCTTTTTTGATGGCCATGGGCACTTCACGCGCCTTGCCCATGCCGAATCCGGCATGACCACGGCTGTCGCCGACAACAACAAGCGCTGAAAAGCTGAGGTTCTTGCCGCCCTTGACGACTTTGGTGACGCGGTTGATGGCGATGACGTCATCCTTGAGGTCGGAAAGATTGACGTCCAGTATGCGCCGCACCGCTAAACTGTCTCGCAAAATTTGCTTCGACATAGGCTTAGAACTGTAACCCCGCTTCCCGCGCCGCATCCGCGAGCGCCTTAACGCGGCCGTGGTACTTGTACCCGCCGCGGTCGAACACTACTTTGCTGACTCCGGCGGACTTGGCGCGCTCGGCAATGGCTTTGCCGATGACCTTGGCCGCGGCGACGTTGCCGCCGCCCTTGAGATTCTTTTTCGTTTCTTTGTCGACCGAACTGGCAGAAACCAGCGTCTTGCCCGTGCGGTCGTCGATGACCTGCGCGTAGATGTGGCCCAGCGAACGGTAAACGCAGAGACGCGGCCGCTCGGTGGTGCCGGAAACCTTGGTGCGCACGCGGGCGTGCACACGCCTGCGGTGCAGGTCGCGCGATAATTTTCTGACTCGTGCCGATGCCACTGTCGTCTCCTTCGCCTTACGCCGTGCCGCCGGCCTTCGCGCCAGCCTTGCCAGCCTTCTTCTTCAAACGCTCGCCAGTGATGCGAATGCCTTTTTGCTTGTACGGATCGGGCGGACGCAGCGAGCGAATGTCCGCGGCCACCTGGCCAACCTGGCCTTTATCCGCGCCGCTGACAACGAGGTGCGTCTGCTTGTCCACGGCGATCTGAATGCCCTCGGGAATCTTAAATTCGATGGGATGCGACTTACCGAGCGCGAACGAAACGGCTTTGCCCTTCAGCTCCGCGCGGTAGCCTACACCCACGATGTCGAGCTCTTTTTTGAAACCTTGCGTGACGCCGTACACCGCGTTGGCGACGAGGGCGCGAGCGAGTCCATGCAGCGCGCGATGCTCTTCCGTAGCGCGCTTGGCGCTGAGCACGCCGTCCTTTTGCTCGAAGGTGATGCCGTAAGGCACACCCACGGTAAGCTTGCCCTTGGGGCCTTGCACTTCGACTTTCCTATCTTGCAGGGCGATTTTCACGCCTTGCGGAACAGGAATTGGTTTGTTGCCGATACGTGACATCGTTACCAGACCTCGCACAAAAGTTCGCCGCCGATTTTGGCTTTGCGCGCGGCGCGCCCGCTCATCAAACCTTTCGGCGTGGTGAGAATGCTGATGCCCAAACCGCCGACCACCGGCCGAATATCGGTGGAGCCGACGTAAGAGCGCGCGCCCGGACGCGAGATGCGCTTCACGCCGGTGATGACGCTGCGGCGGTCCGGCGTGTACTTCAGGAACACGCGGAGCATCTTGCGAGTCTTGTTTTCGTCGACGAGCTTGAAGGTGGAGATGTAGCCCTCATCCTTCAGAATGCGCGCGATTTCGGTCTTCAGCTTCGACACCGGAACGTCCACCCGCTGGTGCTTGGCCGCGGCGGCGTTGCGGATGCGCGTCAGAAAATCGCCTATGGGATCCGTTTGCATAATTTTCCTATGGCTCCTACCAGCTCGCTTTCACGACGCCGGGAATTTCCCCCTTGAGCGCCATGCCGCGAAAACAGATTCTGCACATCTCAAACTTGCGAATATAGCCGCGGGCGCGGCCGCAGACGCGGCAACGATTGCGCACGCGCACCTTGAATTTAGGTTTCTTGCGAGTCTTGGCGATTTTTGCTAAGCGTGCCATCTATTGCGCTCCCCCTGGAGTGCGCAGCGGAAAGCCGAGGCCCTTGAGCAGCTCGCGGCCTTCTTCATCGTTGCGCGCGGACGTGGTCAAGGTGATGTTCATGCCCTTGATTTTGTCCACGCGCGTGTAATCGATCTCCGGAAACACCAACTGATCTTTCAGGCCGAGTGTGTAGTTGCCGCGGCCGTCGAAAGCGTTCGAGGGCAAGCCGCGGAAGTCGCGCACGCGGGGCAACACCACATTGCACAGCCGGTCGATGAATTCGTACATGCGATCGCCGCGCAGCGTGACCGCGCAGCCGATGGGCATGCCCTTGCGAATCTTGAAATTCGCGATCGATTTTTTGGCGCGGGTGATGATGGCCTTCTGACCGGTGATCTGGCCGAGCTCCTGCGCCGCGGTGTCCAGCAACTTGACGTTCTGGCTGGCTTCACCGAGGCCGATGTTAACGGTGACCTTCTGCAGCTTGGGCACAGCCATCATGTTTTTCCAGCCAAAGTGCTTCATCAGCGTGGGCACGGTTTCTTTCCGGTATTTTTCTTGCAATCGACTCTTCATTGCCGCTCTCGTTAGTCCTTTGCTTTTCCTTTTACTTATCCAAAGTGTTGCCGCAACGCTTGCACGTGCGCACTTTGGTGCCGTCCGGCAAAATGTTGTGTCCGATACGAGTGTGCTTGCCACAACTGGAGCAAACCACCATCACGTTCGAAACGTTGATGCCTGCTTCTTTCTCGACAATGCCACCCTTGATGTTCTTGCCAGGATTGGGGCGAGTGTGCCGCTTCATGATGGCAATGTGCTCGACCACGACGGTGTTTTTCTTGGCGTTGACGGAAAGCACGCGCCCGCTCTTGCCGGCATCGCGGCCGGCAATCACGCGCACCTGGTCGCCTTTGCGAATGCTGATGGTGCTGCGCTCAGCGCGTTCGTGTGTGAGTGCCATTGCTTACCAAACCTCCGGAGCCAAGGAAACAATCTTGGCAAATTTCTTTTCGCGCAGCTCGCGAGCCACCGGGCCGAAGACGCGCGTGCCAACGGGTTCGCCGGCGTCGTTGATCAACACCGCGGCGTTGTCGTCGAAGCGGATGTACGTGCCATCCCTGCGCCGGCGCTCTTTGCGCATGCGCACAATCACTGCTTTCACCACCGTGCCCTGCTTGACCTGGCTTTCCGGGGTGGCTTCCTTGACCGACGCGGTGATGATGTCGCCGAGGCCGGCCTTGAGGCCGACGTCGCCGCCCACCGGCAAAATGCACATCAGCTTGCGCGCGCCGGAATTGTCCGCCACCGTCAGCCAGGTTCGCATCTGAATCATTGGTCTGCTCCCCTGTCCTTATTCGGCTGACGCATTGCGCGCCAGCACTTCCTTGAGGCGCCAACGCTTCAGCTTGGAGATCGGCCGCGACGCGACGATGCGTACCGTGTCTCCGGGCTTGGCCTGGCGCTGTTCATCATGCGCGTAAAACTTTTTGGAGATGCGCACCACGCGGCGGTACTTCGGATGCTGCACCAGGCGCAGCACTTCGACCACGATGGTTTTTTCCATCTTGGCGCTGGTGACACGGCCGGTGAGGATCTGATGCTGGTGGCGCGTGTCCGCTGCGTTGGGAGCGTTGCTTTTCGTTTCGCTAGTCATTTTCCTTATGCCTTCTTCAATTCTTGCGCGCGCAGAAGCGTTTTTACCCGCGCGAGGTCTTTTTTTGCTTCGCGAAGGCGCTTGAGCGCTTCGGCTTGCCCGGTGGTCAACTGAAAACGCAACCGGAAAATCTGCTCCGTGAGCTCTTTTTGCTGCGCTTGCAGCTCGTTGACGCCGGCTTCACGGATTTTTTCAATGCGCCGAGGCATGGTTAGAAGCCTCCTGCGCGGGTGACAAATTTCGTGGGGATGGGCAGCTTGTGTGCCGCAAGTCCCAAAGCTTCCTTGGCGGTGGCTTCGTCGATGCCGGCCATCTCAAACATGATGCGCCCGGGCTTCACCACGGAAACCCATTTTTCCGGAGCGCCTTTGCCTTTGCCCATGCGGGTTTCCGCGGGCTTTTTGGTGAACGGCTTGTCCGGAAAAATGCGAATCCACAATTTTCCGCCGCGCTTGATGAAGCGGGTGATGGCCACGCGCGAGGCTTCGATTTGCCGGTCCGTGATCCACGCAGCTTCCATGGCTTTCAAGCCGTATTCACCGAAGGCCAAATGGCCGCCGCGCCAGGCTTTGCCGGTGCGCCGGCCGCGCATCTGTTTTCGGTACTTCACTTTCTTGGGCATCAACATCGCTGTGTTCTCGCTTCCCTGATCTCGTTCGTTACCGGCGAGCCAAACTCGCCGCTACAAATTTTTGTGGCGCGCCTTTAAGCCGCGACCCCTTCGCGCTCTTTTTGCAGCTTGGAAGCGCGCTTGGGCACGTTTTCACCTTGATAGACCCAGCACTTCACGCCGATCACGCCATAAGTGGTGTAGGCCTGCGCGAAACCGAAATCGATATCCGCGCGAAGGGTTTGCAGCGGCAGCCGGCCTTGCAGGTACCACTCTTTGCGGGCGATTTCCGCGCCGTTCAAGCGGCCGGCGACGCGCACCTTGATGCCTTTGCAGCCGAAGCGCAGCGCGGAGTCCACCGCTTTGCGCATCGCACGGCGGAAGGCCACGCGCTTTTCGAGCTGCAGCGCGATCGATTCGGCGACGAGCTGTGCGTCCAGCTCCGGACGGTGCACTTCCTGAATATCGATGTGCACTTCACGCTTGGTGCGCTTCTGCACTTCCTGCTTGAGCTTGTCAATTTCCGCGCCCTTGCGGCCGATGATGATGCCGGGACGCGCGGTGTAAATGCGCACGACGAGCTTATTGGCGGCGCGCTCGATATCGATGGAGCTGATGCCGGCGCTCTTGAGGCGTTCCTTCAGCTCGCGGCGCAGCTTCACGTCTTCGTGCAACAGGTCGGCGTAGTCGCGGTCGGCGTACCAGCGCGACTTCCACGGCTTGTTGTAGCCGAGACGGAATCCGTAGGGGTGCGTCTTTTGTCCCACTCTTGTCCTCTTTCCAGCGCGGCCTAACCGGCCGACTTACTTCTTGCCCTTCTTGGGAGCTCTCTGCTTGCCAGCGAGAGCTTTGCGCACGCGACGCGCTGTGCCGCGAACGCCCTTTTGCGCTTCGGCTTCCGCTTCGATAGCAGCGACGCGCTGCGCCGCGGCGACATGATGCTCGGCGACACCGACCCACAGATGCGCGGTGCGCTTCTGGTAGCGGAACGCGCGGCCCATCGGCGCGGGACGCAGGCGCTTCCAGCGCGCCCCTTCGTTCACAAAACAGTTGTTCACGTACAGCTCGTCGACATCGAGCGGCGCGCCAGCATCTTCCGCCTTGCGTTCGGCGTTAGCGATGGCGCTGCGCAAGACTTTTTCGATGTGCTTGGCCGCGCGCTTTGGCGTGAAGCGCAGTGTCTGCAGCGCTGCATGCGCCTTCTGCCCGCGGATCAAGTCCATCACCAGGCGCGCTTTTTGCGGCGACATGCGCACATGCCGGGCCAGCGCGTGTGCTTCGATCGAGCCCGCTTGTGGTTGTAGCTCAGCCATGACTTATGCCTTCGGCGCTGCCGGAGCTGCGCCGCCTCCTGCTGCCGGGGCCACACCGCCCGCGGGAGCCGCGCCCGCCGCCTTCTCAAGCGCCGCTTTCACAGCGTGGCCTTTGAAGGTGCGCGTCGGCGAGAATTCGCCGAGCTTGTGCCCGATCATCTGCTCGGTCACGTACACGGGAATGAATTTCTTGCCGTTGTGCACGGCGATGGTGTGGCCGATCATCTCCGGAACAATCGTGGAGCGGCGCGACCAGGTCTTCACCACTTTCTTCTCATTGCGCGTGTTCAGACCTTCCACTTTTTCGCGCAGGTGGCCGTCGACAAACGGCCCTTTTTTCAGTGAGCGTGCCATCTCTCGTTGTTACTCCTCGACTCGACGCAAGCGGCCCCACTGCGCCCGCCGCATTTTCTTGAAGCCGCGCACCGGACCCGGCACGCGATGCGACTTGGGGCAGAACGGGCACACAAAGCGGGTGCCTTGCGCGTTGGGGATGCGTTCCACAATTACCGACCAGCCGGGCTTGCACAGCTTGTAAAGCACCGGCTCCGGCGGGGCGACGACCACCTTTACCGCCCGCACGGGTTTGCTGGCCTTGACTGCTGCTCGCTTGGACGCACGCTTCACGGGCCGGCTGGTTCTCCGGCTGGCTGCGCGTCCTGTTCGTGTTGTTCTTGTTGCTCGCATGGTTTTTACTCTCACCAGGCAGCTCTAACATCGCCACCTGGTTTCGTTCTCGTCTCTACTGCCTTACTTCCTTCTCTGAACGATCTGCTTATCCGTACGTTTGTTCCTGCGGGTTTTCTTGCCCAGCGTCGGGAAAGCCCAGGGCGTCTGCGGGTGATTGCCCTTGACCTTGCCTTCGCCGCCCCCGTGCGGATGATCCACAGGGTTCATGGCCACGCCGCGCACGGTGGGCTTGATGCCGCGCCACCGCGAGCGTCCGGCCTTGCCGAAAGTTTCATTTTCATGGTCAAGGTTGCCAACCTGGCCGACCGTGGCCATGCAATCGATGGAAAACTTGCGCACTTCGCCCGAGGGCATTTTCACTAACGCGAGGTCTCCCTCTTTGCTGAGCAGTTGCGCTGCACCGCCCGCGGAGCGAACGGCTTGCCCGCCGCGTCCCGGGTACAGTTCGAGGTTGTGCACCATCGTGCCGGGAGGAATGTGGCGAATCTGCAGCGCGTTGCCGGGAAGAATGTCCGCGCCTTCACCCGTTTGCACCGTGGCGCCGACTTCGAGGCCTACCGGATGCAAGATATAACGCTTCTCGCCATCGGCGTAATGCAGCAGCGCGATGTTGGAGCTGCGATTGGGGTCATATTCGATGGCGGCAACCTTCGCGGGCACACCGACTTTGTCGCGCCGGAAGTCTACTTGACGGTACTGCTTTTTGTGGCCGCCGCCGCGATGCCAAATCACGATTTCGCCGTGATTGTTGCGTCCGCCGGAGCGCTTTTTCGGCTCGAGCAGGGCTTTTTCCGGCTCCTGCTTGGTGATGTGGCTCTTGTCCAGGACGGTGATAAACCGCCGCGACGCGGTGTATGGATTAAAGCTTTTCAGTCCCATCGCTGCCTCTTACCTTCTTGCTTCTTCCCCGCTCCGCACGTTCATCCCGAGCGGAGCGAAGGATCTCGACGTGAAATCTCTTCTGTTTCTAGAGATTCTCCGCGTACTCGATCATCTTTTCGCCTTCCGCCAGCTTCACGTAGGCTTTTTTCCAGTCGCGCCGGTACCCTTCGCTCTGCCCGCGGCGGCGCATCTTGCCATGAAAATTGGCGGTGCGCACGTCATCGACCTTCACTTTGAAAATCTGCTGCACCGCTTCCTTGATCTGCGTCTTGGTCGCGCCGGATGCGACCTCAAAAACGACCGTGTGCTGTGTCTCTTTCACGCCCAGCCCTTTTTCCGTGATGATGGGCCGGCGAATAATTTGATAGTGCGGGGCTGACATCGCTTATTCCTTCCCCTTTTTCTTGGCGGAACTGGCTTTTTTAGCTCCAGACTTTTCTTTCTTCGCCGCTGGTTTCGCCGCTGCCTTGGGCGCTGCTTCTTTCTTCGGCTTCGCCGCAGGCGCGATGGATTGAACGTCCGGCGCCACGATCGGCTTGCTCTCGGGATCAAGCGAATGGCTCAAGCGTGCCACTGCGTCTTTCGAGAGCACCAGAAGGTCATGGTTCAGCAAATCGTACGGCTGCAAAACGTTGGTGGCCACGAGCTTCACGCGATCCAGGTTGCGGCTGGCAATCTCCAGGTTGCGGTTTTCGCCGTGCGCGACCAGCAACGCGGATTTCTCACCGTTGAGCTTGTCGAGCACCGAGCGTAGCGCTTTCGTCTTGTGCGTTTCGAGCGACCAGGCGTCGACAACGGTCAATTTTTGTTCCGCAAGCTTCGCGGAAAGCGCCGAGCGCAGCGCGCCGAGGAGCATTTTCTTCGGTAGCGCGTAACTGTAGTCGCGCGGCTTGGGGCCGTGCACAGTTCCGCCATGACGCCAGAGCGGCGAGCGAATCGAGCCGACGCGCGCGCGGCCAGTGCCCTTCTGCCGCCAGAGCTTGCGGCCCGCACCGCTGACCTCGCTCTTGTCCTTGGTTTTGTGCGTGCCCGCGCGTAAACCGCGGAGATACCAGCGCGAAGCTTCGTGCAGCAAGTGTGGGTTCACCTTCGCGCCAAACACCGCGTCGGCGAGCTCCACTTGCCCGACCTTCTTGCCATCCAGATTGACTACATCCACGACCGGCATAATTTTCCTTCTCGCTTACTTTGCCTTCTTGGCGCTTTTCGCCCGGCGAATGAAAATGTACGTGCCGCTGGGACCCGGCACGGAGCCGCGCACCAGCAGCAGGTTTTCGTCGGTGTCCACTTTCACGACTTTCAGATTCTTTGCCGTCACATTCGCATTTCCCATGTGACCTGGAAAATGCTGGTTCTTCCACACGCGCGATGGAAACGAGCTGCCGCCAATGCCACCCGGCGCGCGATGGAACATCGAGCCGTGCGTTGCGTCGCCGCCGCGGTAGTGCCAGCGCTTCACGCCGCCGGCAAAGCCCTTGCCCTTGGTCACGCCACTGACGTCAACCAACTCGCCAGCCTTGAAATTCTCAACCAGCACGCGGTCGCCGACCTTGGTCTCGTCTTTCGACTCCTCGATGCGCACTTCCTGCAGCACTTTCATAGGCGCCACGCCGGCCTTTTTGAAGTGCCCAGTCATAGCTTTGTTGACGCGCTGCGGCTTGACGAATTCCACGAGGCCCAACTGCGCGGCCTCATAGCCGTCTTTGTCCTTTGTGCGACGCTGCACCACCACACACGGTCCCGCCTGCAGCACGGTGCAGCCGACCAATGCGCCGTCGTCGGTGAAGACTTGCGTCATCCCCAGTTTGATTCCGATAATTCCGTTGACCGCCATCTTCTTTTCTCTCTCAAAAACCTTTTGTTAGGAGCACCAAAACTACTTCCCAGCGTGGCCGAACGCTTTAATCTCCACATCCACGCCAGGGGGTAAATCCAGCTTCATCAATGCATCGACAGTGTCCGGCGTGGGCTCGAGAATATCGATCAGGCGCTTGTGCGTGCGCATCTCGAACTGCTCGCGCGATTTCTTGTCCACGTGCGGCGAACGTAAAACCGTCCAGCGATTGATGGTGGTCGGCAAAGGAATCGGGCCGGCAACATCGGCGCCGGTGCGCTTGGCCGTTTCCACAATCTCTCGCGTGGACTGATCGAGAATCCGGTGGTCGTAAGCCTTCAAACGAATGCGAATTTTGTCGCCTTGTCTCATGTTTTACTCGATGATCTCGGTTACGGCGCCGGCGCCGACAGTGTGGCCGCCTTCGCGAATCGCGAAGCGCAAGCCCTTCTCCAAAGCCACTGGCGTGATCAGGGTCACTTCGCAGCTCACGTTGTCCCCCGGCATCACCAT